>DAOTGZ010000094.1:0-2717 GCA_035447445.1 Spirochaetota bacterium
ATGAGAAGATTATTTTTAAATACTATATTGCTGATTACTGTTTTAAGTGGATCTGCCAGCGTATTTGCACAAGGGGCTCCAAGGTTAACAGGTTCAGTAAAAAGTGCTGTAACAGGTGCTCCGGTGGATTTTGGAATGGTAATCGTTTTCGAAGCACAAAGGCGCGGTATGATTGGACCTGACGGCACTTATGATATTGCGTTACCAAATAATGGCAGTTTTACGGTAGAGATCAGGGTCGAAGGTTTGAAGCCTTCTCGTCAGACAGTAGACGTCAGAGGGGTTACTGTGCATAATGCCACATTGCAGCCGATGTCTATTGCTGGCGCTGGAGTAACCATAAGGGGCGATCGCAAGCAGGATCTTTCAAGAAGATCGATGACGGTTGAAGAGCTGAATGCAGTTCCGGCTACTCTGGGAGATTCAGTGAGTGCTCTTACTTCGCTTCCGGGTGTAACAAGATATTCGGGCGGCGGTGGCGGTGGTTCTAATATGTACGGGCAAATGACTGTAAGGGGTATGGAGCCTAACTCAAACAGGTTTTTTGTGGATGGTGTTCCTATTCAGTATCCGCAGCACTTTTTCGGACTGCATGCGGTTGTGGCAAATCCTCTGATTTCGACTATTGATCTCTATTCGTCGGCTCACCCGGCTGAATTTAACGGCGCTATGGGCTCGGTTATACAGATAAACACTCTCGATAAGGTCGAAGAATTCTGGGGAGTAGTTGAGATGAATCTTCTTAGCGCCACTTCTGCTGTTTGGACTCCGACATATTCCAATACTTATCAGAACGGTCAGCTTAAAAAAGAGAGAAACGGATATTTTATAGTAGCGGGTCGTGTTGGTTATCTTAGCCTGTTTGTTCCGATTATATATGAACTGATACAAGGTGAAGAGTTGGATCAGGTTCCTAATTACTGGGATTATCAGATAAAGTATAAGCACTATTTTAACAGCCGTAATTCACTAACTCTTATGGCAATGGGGGCCAAGGATTGGTGGGATGTTCGTTTGTCGAGTACTTTTATGGATGATACAATGGATCCCCTTATACATGGTGCTGAGCTTGATACAGACCAGATGTTTAATAACCAGATGGCGGTTCATAAGTATACAACCGGAAAGGTAACAAATCGTCTAACAGGATACTCCGCTCTACCTACCTATATGAATAATTTTGGTTTAAATCATGATCTTGTCGCGGATGCTTTTCGTGATATTAAGATGAAGACAATGCCGTATGAGTTTGGAATAAAGGATGAGCTGTTCTTTGATTATATGGAAGGAATGGGGCAGCTTGCCATGTCTGCCGGATACACACATTACAGATTTTCACAAAAGGGTGATGTAGTATTGATGCGGGAACTACCTGAATCGGGTGAGATCGATTATCTTAAGGAAGATTCCTTGTTTTACAGAACAGAAGTCGATAAAACATATACTAACAATCTTTTTCACGGACATCTTTCAAATAGCCTGACATTTGGTGGTTTAACTGTTATTCCGCAGGTTCGTCTGGAGTACCTGGATCGGGCGGAGTCTTTTGTTGCTGATCCTAGAGGTCTTGTTAAGTATGAGTTTCCATCACGCACTACTGTATCTGTAGCGTCCGGATTATATCACGAGTTTGTTCAGGTGAATCCCTATATGTTTAATATGAACACAGAATTCGCCAATATGGGCAAAGAGGTGAAGCCGGAAAGATCTGTGCAAAACGTATTGGGTGTAAAACAGGAAATGGGTCTTTATACTTTATCTGTAGAGGGATTTTACAATTACTACTATGATATGCTTCGTGACTGGCCTCATGAAGTTGATGGAAAGTTGGTACCTGTCAAAAATACGGGAGAAAAGAAGACAATCGGTGCGGAAATCATGCTCAAGAAGGATGCTCTTGCAAATGTTAATGATTATTTTGGATGGATCAGTTATACCTTTACTCAATCGGAAGAACGCGATAATGTACCAATAAGTGTCGACAAGACCGGAAAAGGAGAGAACTGGTATACTTCGCCTTATGAGCAGAAGCATGCGATTAAACTGATGACAGGATATAAGATGGGTAATCACCTGTTTTCGGCACAGTTTCAATTTTATACTTCACATCCATACACGCGCATTATCGGTAGTGTAGAAGACGAGGAATATAAGGAGTATATGGCCGAGAAAGGGGAGGATAAAGAGAGACATGTCCCTGTTTATTCTGATGAACCATATACCGAACACAATACTCCTGAATTTCAGCTTGATATTCGCTACACCTATAATGCAAAGTATAAATGGGGCAACGTTAAATGGTATATTGAGGTTGTCGATGTGTTGAGCATGTTTAATGATACATATACTTATACATATTATTACAATAAACCATATTCAAAAAGTAACCCAACAAATCTGAAAGACGAAGGAATAGGAACCATCCCAAACATGGGAGTAGAAATTTCGTTTTAATTAGTTAGCATAAAACTTTCACTGTCTTTAGAGTGGAAGTTTTATGCGGTTTCGGGCGGCGAGCCCGAAAAACT
Organism: Spirochaetota bacterium; assembly: GCA_035447445.1. GTDB lineage: Bacteria > Spirochaetota > UBA4802 > UBA4802 > JAFGJZ01 > JAFGRW01. Next base: position 2,529 of record DAOTGZ010000094.1, read on the forward strand.
ACCATAACTATAAAACTTTCACTGTCTTTAGAGTGGAAGTTTTATGCGGTTTCGGGCGTCGAGCCCGAAAAACTACCATAACTATAAAACTTTCACTGTCTTTAGAGTGGAAGTTTTATGCGGTTTCGGGCGATAGCCCGAAAAACTACCATAACTATAAAACTTTCACTGTCTTTAGAGTGGAAGTTT
>DAOTGZ010000094.1:2817-9485 GCA_035447445.1 Spirochaetota bacterium
GTCTTTAGAGTGGAAGTTTTATGCGGTTTCGGGCGATAGCCCGAAAAACTACCATGTTGCAATAAAACCTTTACCGTCCTCAATTCTCGCATATCTAACTGAATTACAAAGTTGACAAAACAGTTCTTAATCATTATTTTATCTTAAATTCGTTCTGAACAGAGCTGATTATATCGTTATTTGAATTACTAAAATACTTAGAATAGTAACTATGTAAACATTTAGAATATTTTTATTAATTTAAACAATAAAATCTGTTTGTTGTCTGATATAGGCTACTGATTTATTGAAAGTTTCAATGATTTTGTAATCCATTGCTCTTTTTAAGTAAAAATATTGTTCTTTTATGTTTTCTATGATTAATAATAATGAGTTTAAATATGGATAAATGTGATAAAGATAAATTTATGCGTGAGGCACTTGTCCTTGCTTCGCAGGCGGGTGAAATGGGCGAAATACCTATTGGTGCCGTAATAGTAAAAGATGATATCATTATCGGGCGTGGAGCAAATTGCAACCGTACCCGAAATAATCCCACAAGACATGCCGAGATTATTGCGATAGAAGAGGCATGTGAAAAATTGAGCAATGAGAGACTTATTGGTTGCTCCCTCTATGTAACAAAAGAGCCGTGTACAATGTGTGCCGGCGCGATAATTCATGCTAGGATCGCAGAGATATATTTTGGTGCTTCAGACGAAAAATATGGTGCTTGTGGAACAGTATTTAATATTTGCGGTAATGATCAATATAACCATGTTCCTGTGATTTACAAAGGTATGCTTAAAAATGATTCGTCGTTGCTCCTTAAAGATTTTTTTAAAAGGTTACGTGATGAAAAAAATTAATGTTTTACGCCTTTTTTTGTCAGCAGCGATTCTTACTAACAGAAACATACTTTCTCTTTTGAGGGTAAATCTTCTTCTGCTTTCTGTCATTTTTTTTGTGTCCTATTGTGCTGCTGTGGCTGGTATTAAAATCACTTATGATCGTAGGTTACAGGAACTGTTGGCTATAACCATATCGTTTCCATTTATATCTTACCTTTTTGCTGGAGCGGTGTATTACTATCTTTCTTATTACAAGGGAGTAACCGTTAGACTTAACCAAATATATATGGGGTTTAGATGGTTCGCAAATTTTTCCAAACTGGGGTTTGTTTTACTGATTGTCTATTATATGGTAATTATTCCGGTTTTTTCTTTTAACGAGTATAATCTGGAAGAGAAGATTCGTGTTGGAACTGGTACTTTGTTTTTTTTATGGTTTCTTGTCAGAAATTTCTTCTTACCGATTCTTTTTGTCGATTTTGATGACTCTTTTGAGGAGCTGCTTTTTAAAAGTTTATCTTTAAGCCGTGGATATGTTTTTCGAATAATCATTTTTATTGCAGCAAGTTTTGTAGTTGTTTCGGCAGGTCTTGCAATAGCCGGATTCGGAGTACTCTATTCCATTTCTGTGGTGGCATTGGCCTATATAAGGTTTTATTATCTTGTCAGGAGCAGAGAAGATGAAAAAATTAAAATACATAGTCTTTGAGCGGCGACGAAGGAATAAAAGACCTTTTCTGCTAAAAATATTTACCATGTTGATATTATTTATTCCGGCATACTATTATGCTCAGAAAATAATAGCATTCGATTTTTTTTATCAAGATTATCGTAATATTATTGCCGCTTTCTCTATTGAGGAGTTGGTTATAAGCCTTTGTGCCATAATCATAATAATTTTATTATTAATAGGAATAAGGATCGGATTTTACCTTGTACTTGTTTCATTGTTGCTGTTTGTATTTTATCAGCTATATCTTTTTTTTATTACCGGACAGATTTTTAATTTTGAGCCGGTTTTAATGTCTTTTGGAGGAGCCGCTTTTTTCATATATATGACCAGCCCTGATAATATCGCTCCGTTTGTTAGGCGCAGAACCAAAGGTTTTAGAAAAGAACTAAGGAGAACTTTTAATCATACTGTTGTTGTTGATAATAAAAAGAAAGTAATTGAAAACATAAGCTCTAGGGGAATGTTATTGAGATGGAAAGACTCCGGGCTTAAGCCTTGCAATGAACTTGAACTTAGTCTTGTTTTGAATCGGCATAAATTTGAAATCAAGGCTGGCATTGTGTGGAGTGACAGTGATGTTGTAGCCCTTGCGTTCAGGTCTTTGGATAGAAGTGTTAGGGACGCAGTTTATTTACGGCTGAAGCATCTTGAAGAGAAGAGGTCAAATTTTAATGAAACTGTTTAAAATTTCAGTAATACTTCTTTTTATGCTTGGATATTCTTGTATCGCGATACTCGACAGAATGTCGGGTGTAACTGTCGAGAAAATAAAAGAAAGGGGTAAACTTATTGCTGTTACTTCTTATGGAGCAAACAACTATTTTTTGTACAGGGGAGAGCCTTTTGGATTTGAGTATGAGCTTTTACGGCTTTTAGCCGATGATCTTGGGGTAAAACTAGAAATACAATTGACAGATGGTCGAGTACCCCTTATGGATATATTAAACAGTGATTATGGAGATATTGTAGCTTCAAGTATAACTATAACAAAAAGTCGTCGCAAGCAGTATAATTTTACACGCCATTTTATGAAAACCAAGCAGGTATTGGTTCAAAGGTTAGGTAGGGACGGTGATATTGTCCAGGATGTAACCGATCTAATAGGTAAAGAAGTGGTAATAACCGAAAATTCTCACTACTATCAGAGATTACAAAATCTGTCAGAGGAAATAGGTGGAGATATACTAATTAAAACAGTTCCGCCGCAGATAGGAGAAGAGGAATTAATCAGAATGGTTAACGACGGCAGTATCGATTTTACTGTCGCAGATGAGACAATTGCAATGATAAACAATTTCTATTATCCGGATGTTGATATAAATACACCCATTAGTTTCCCACAGAGAATTGCGTGGGTAGTAAGACGTAAATCACCCAGTTTTAGAAATTACGTTAATGATTGGCTGTCTCGAATAGAGGCTGATGGTACATTGGAGGAGCTGTACAATAAATATTACCGAATTAACCGTGTTTTGGAGGAACAACTCTCCTTTAGTCAGGATCCAGGTAACAAAGCCATTATATCGGAGTATGACGGCCTGCTTCGTAAATACTCATATATAATTAATTGGGATTGGCGTCTTATCGCGGCGTTGATACATCAGGAATCTCGTTTTAATCCGCGCGCACGTTCATGGGCCGGTGCTGCTGGTTTAATGCAGTTGATGCCAAAAACAGCAGAAATTCTTGGTGTAACAGACCGATACAATCCTGAACAGAATGTTTTTGGTGGTATCAGGCATCTTAAAGGCTTAATCGATATCTGGGCCGATAGAGTACCCGGAGAAACTAACCGACTTAAATTTGTTTTGGCATCTTATAATGCGGGCGTTGGTCATATTAGTGACGCGCAACGACTTGCTGAAAAATATGGCAAGGATCCGCTTATTTGGGAGAACAATGTAGATGAATATGTTCTAAAACTGTCAAATCCCGAGTTCTATAATGACGCAGTTGTTGAAAATGGATATTGCCGTGGAAGTGAACCTTACAATTATGTTCGTGTGATTTTGAATCGTTATCAGATTTATAAAAAAAACATACCTTTGATTCCGGAGAGTGAAGGAGCGGCAAGTAAATGATCCAGATTGTTGGGTATTCTGATTTACAGCTTATTAGCGAAAGTGGAAAAAAGCTGATATACAGAGCCTTTGACATTAAAAATAATCGTCATGTTATATTAAAAATTCTTCGTCAGGGCGGCCGAACTGTAGACGATGTACGTCATGTAAGAGATGAGTATTATCTTTTGAAAGACATAGATATTCACTCAGTAATAAAGGCCTATTCACTAATTGAAAGTAATAGCGTATTGGGCATTGTGTATGAGGATTTCGATGGTATAACTTTAGCTGAATATTTTTCTGAATCCCCCTTTAAAGAAGGTTTTTTTTTAATTGCTTGTTCAATAGCAAGAGCTTTAGCTGATTTACAGCTTTATAAAGTTGTGCATTTAAATATTAATCCAACAAATATTTTAATTGATCCTAAAACTAAAATAATAAAAATAATTGATTTTTCTGCCGCTAGATCTTATCAAAAAGTGTTGCAGTTGCAGGGTGGAGAGTTTGCCGCTTCAAGTCAGGCCGCATATATAGCTCCAGAGCAGACAGGCCGAATGAATTGTGCTGTTGATTACAGAGCCGATTTTTACTCATTTGGAGTTACGCTTTATGAACTAGCTTGTGGTGTCCGACCTTTTGATTTTGAAGATCCAATAGTTCTTTTCCATTCCCATATTGCGAGGCGACCCGAAAATCTCTCTTCTGTAAACCCTTTGATACCTGTTGTATTCTCAAGAATAGTATCAAAACTTCTTGAGAAAATGCCTGATCAGAGATATCAGAGTGCGGCTGGAATTATTGCGGATCTTGAAAAATGCCGTAAAGAGTTTGAAGAAAACAACTATATTCACGATTTTGAAATTGCGCAAAATGATGTGTCACCAGAATTTATGATAGGTAATATGCCTTTCGGACGGGAGCGTGAAATCAAGATTTTGAAGAACTCTTTTGACTGGATACGTAACGGTCATACAGAGATGGTTTTCGTAACAGGTGCTTCCGGAGTAGGTAAGAGCTATCTTATAAAAGAACTTGATTCGTATAGCGCACAGAGTAACGGACTGTATTTAAGTTCTCATTGTGATCCTTTTAATCAGAATACACCATATTATGCTTTAAGGCTTCTTCTAAATGATTTTGCGGGTCAAATTCTTCTTAAAAGTGATAAAGAGATAACTGATTGGAAAAGAGTTATTTGTGACAAGTTGGGTGATAACATCGGGCTCTTTACAGAGTTTGTTCCTGATTTTTCCGCTATTATCGGTAAAACCGATACACCTGATTTAAGTGAAATAGAACGAGAAGTCAGATCGCGCATACTTTTTCAGCAAGTTTTTGCAGTTATCTCATCAAAAGAACATCCTCTTGTAATAGTGATTGAAGATATAGAGTGGCTTGATTCAGCGAGTCTAAACTTTTTGCATTTGATAATGCTTTCTCGAGAACACACATATATGTTGATTGTCACCAGTGCCCGGAAAACGTTGAGTGAGTATCATCCGTTTAACAGCATGGTGCGGGATATTAATCAGAACGGAAACAGAATTGTTCAAACAATAAGTCTGGATGAACTCTCTGTTAATGAGCTTAACGAGCTTCTTGCCGCTACTCTTCGTTGTTCTTGTAATGATAGTATCGAACTCTCAAAGCAGATATTTAACAAGACAGGTGGAAATCCATTTTTTATCAGGGAATTTATTACAACCCTGTATAAGGAAGGAGTTTTTCAGTTTTCTGTCGAAGACGGTATTTGGAGCTGGAACAGTGGTGCTATTGAAAGTGCGGCGTTTTCCGGTAACATGCTTGATATAATGGTTGATAAGATAGAGACATTAGATAAGGCACAGAAGGAACCACTGATCTTTGCGGCATGCATTGGGGTTACATTTTCTCTTGAGATATTATCCGAATTGTGCAGAAAATCGCGTGAGTACATAGAGTCAGCGATTCAGAGTGCTATTGAAGCCGGCCTTGTGAATTATTATGGCACGGAGTATCGGTTTACACACGAGCGTATCCGTGAAGCTGCACGTTCGGTTCTTAGTGATGAGCAGATGCAGGTTATTCACAGGCAAATCGGGCTTTTCCTATTGGACAAAAAACAGGGCGATTTCGAGCAAAACTATTTCAGTGTTGTTAACCATCTTAACTACTCGATTCCCCTTATTACAGAAGAGGAAGAGCGTTATTTTCTTGCCGCCTTAAATAGTGAAGCCGGACGAAGGGCAAAGCTTAGCGCTGCTTACAAAAATTCTTACCGCTATTATCAGACAGGTGTCAAACTGCTTCCTGAACAGAGCTGGCAAAACTGTTATGAATTAACCTATGAGCTTAATCGCGGGGCGGCGGATGCAGCACTGCTTGCCGGCGAGCATAAACTTGCAGATAGTTACGCGAATGCTATAATCGATAATTCAGAAAATTTTATTCATAAGGTTGGAGTCTATTCTATAATAATTAATGCCAGAATATCGCAAAACCGTCTTTCGGAGGCGGTAAATATCGCTTTTATGGTTCTTTCTCTACTTAAAATAGAGATACCTAAATCGGACCGTACTGTCGAAAAGAGACTAAAGTCCATCCACAGGGGTATAAAGATATTTTCTCATATATGGAAAAGGTTTTCTGCGTTTGGCGACATGCCTCTAATGACTAATGAGACCATGCTTAGTGCGAGCTCTATAATTGCGCGAGTTTCCGGAACAGCTCTTATTTCGCGTCCTGACCTTTATCCACTTTTGGCATCGTTTCATATTGAACTGCTGCGTAAATATGGCAACAGCCCTTATGCTCCACAGGCCTATGCCGAATATGGAGCCTATCTGAGTTCGATTCAAAAATATGATGCCGGCCTTGATATGGTTAACATGGCGATGAAGATGTGTGAAGATTCGCGTTATACCCATGTATTACCAAGGGTGCTCTTTTATCATTCTGCTTTGCTGGATCATCCTGATATAGACCGTGATGAGATGATTTTTACTCTTGCCAAAGCTGAAAAGCTGGCAAGAGAAAGAGGTGATTTCGAATATAGTGCGCTTT
>DAOTGZ010000095.1:0-9474 GCA_035447445.1 Spirochaetota bacterium
GGGCAAGTATGTCAACTCAACAAAGAGTTACACTATTGAACCAACATATGAAGGCGGCCCACTTGATGGCAAGCAAAAGATGGAGTATGAAGATACAGCATCAGGTTTCGGAGGCATACTTGGTGTAGATGTTCGTGTAAATAACCAGCTAAACATCGGACTGCGTATTGAGTCAGAAATCGCACTCGAATATGAACGTGATGTTAAAAAGGATTTTTCTAGCACTCTTGAAGATGGTGCAAAAATAGATCGCGATCTTCCGGCAGTAATTGGTCTTGGAGTGGAATACAAGATTAACGAACAATTTCTGATACGCCCAACATTTCAGGGATACATGATAGGCTGGGCAAACGAGTCTAAAAAAGACGCATACAGCGAAGACTATGACGATTTAGGTTGGGAAGCCGGTATTGGCTTTGAATATGCAGTGATGCCTGGTTTTCTTGTAGCATCACTCGGATACCTCTACTCAGATTTAGGCGGTAACGAAGACACCTACAACGATGGGGAATATGCACTTGACGCTCACTCTATCGGAACCGGATGCAAGTTAACTCCTGCACCAAATGTTGATATTACACTTGGAATTTCAGGAACCTTTTACACTGAAGGCGAATCAGATGCCCTCGGTTTCGATGAAACATTCAACAAGCGTGTTATCAATATTGCTCTTGGCGCGGAATACAGAATCTGATAATAAACAAAATCGCACTTTTAAAGGATCGCTTAACAGCGGTCCTTTTTTTATCCAAACAGATCAGAAATATTTTTGTAAGCAGCAATAACTGCTATATAAAATATTGTTGAATTAATCCCTTAAAATGAATATACTGCCAAAAACTCCGCGAGATAACGTTAACTGACATGAAAACAGATCCAAACTGCTTATTAAATACACTCAAAGAAGTCCAATCATCTTTTGATCATATCTTTGATTACTGGATGAACAGGGCATTTAACCGGAAAGATAATACATTTTTCGGTGAAACTGATTTTTATGGGAAAAGCAAGGCAAAAGCTGACAAATGCATAATTATGTACAGCCGAATTCTATGGTCGTTTGCCGCTGCCTACAATCATACCAAAAATACGGACTACCTACCTTTCGCACGACATTGTTACGATTTTTTAATAAATTCTTTTTATGACAAAGTAAATAACGGTTTCTACTGGAGCACAACGTTCAATGGCATCCCAGTTATTAAAAAGAAACAGACCTACGCCCAGGCCTTTGTTCTATACGCTTTCGCGGAATATTATCAAAGCATCAATGATATTAAGGTTTTAGAAAAAGCCATGAGTCTCTTCGAAACCATAGAAAAACGGTGCCGAGACAATAAAGCAGGGGGCTATTTTGAAGCATTTTCGGAAAACTGGCAAATATTGGATGATGTAAGCCTAAGTGATAAAGACCAAAACGACCCCAAAGGCATGAACACAAACCTTCACATTCTGGAAGCCTACACCCGTCTTCTACAGATTACAAATGATGACCATGTGAAATCCTCCTTAAAGTCACTTATTGAAATTTACATTAAACATATTTTTAACGATCAAAATCATGTCGTCCTCTTTTTTGATGAGAACTGGAATCCTCGAAGCAATATCATATCCTACGGTCATGATATCGAAGCATCATGGCTTATCTGGGATGCCGCAAAAACAATCAACGATGAAAGCTTCTGCAATATAATCTTACCGTTCGTGTTAAAAATCGCAAAAACCTTCAAACAGGAAGGCATTGTCAATAAAGGCGCGGTTGTTTATGAGTATTTCCCCGATTCGAATAAAACAGACACAGATCGTCACTGGTGGACACAGGTAGAAGCCATCGAAGGTCTGTGTAACGCCTACCGACTTAACCAAGATCAAAACTACCTTGATTCGGCACTTGATATATGGAATTACACCTATACATATTTTCCAGACAAAACAAACGGTGAATGGCATTCAGTCATAAAAGAGGACAATACTCCAGACACAAAACGCATAAAAACAGGAGCATGGAAGACCCCATATCATATTTCAAGAGCACTTATAAGATTTGAAACTTTCCTTAATAAGCTTATATCAGATAAATAACAATTTATATACAACAAGAGTTCCCTAAGGAACTCTTGTTGTATTGTATCTGCAAATCACTTTTGTGTTACTTATTCGTAAAACTTTTCGTAATGGATAAGATCAGTCTCCATCCAGTCAAGAATATCTTCTTCCTGTTTTGGAATGGTCTCCTCCATCTCCTTCATCTCTTCACCGGTTCCATAATACGCTTCCGTAGCAAGGTCACCAATTATTTTTTTAAGAGCTTCGGAACGATTATTATAAATAAAAATTATGTTCGGACCAGACTTGTATCCCCAGTTAAACCCATCGGGCATTGTAACAGAAAAGTTTTCTGTTACACCATCACCGTCCATATCCATACATGTATATATTCGCCCATCTGTCGTCTTGGCTTTAGCCACAACCGAATACTTAACTTTATCTTTCTTGGATGCCCCCAGATGAAAAGGCAAAGGCAAAGGAGTTCTCTCTACCCATAGCTCTGACGACTTGCGATGACGCATAAGCTGACGAAAAATATCTGCATGCCGTTTCACAAATTTATCCCTGATAGATGTATAATACCCGCCAAACTTCTCGGACACAAATTCTTCATCATAGCTTGTCATAACCGGAATACGACGATCAGTTACAACCATAAGATCAAGTTTTCCGTTCATTCGGTTAACCCACATATCTTCATCTTCATAAAGCTTTCTTTGCATATCAGCAATCAAACGACGCTCAGCTACTATTTTTGGATCATCAAAACCATCACCGATCAGTTGCATACGACTTTTTTTTATCAGTAAAAGCACCTCAAAAGAGTTGTCCATCATTGCATCAGTAAAGACATCGACATGCTGAAAAGCTATACGATCCTCTGTGTAACGCGAAATATTCTCCACTGTAATCGGCAAAAAATCAGGTACCTGAGATGAACTGACTAAACCCGGAGCAGCCAGAAAAAACAGCAGTATAAGAGCTCTATTTATTACAGATCTTCGCATCTAAATCCTCCGTGTGCAATGTTTCACAATATAGTAGGGTAAAAATCCATTTCCACCTATAGATCGTATCGTCACAAAAGGTATATATAATGAGCCTGTTTGTCAAATATTTTTCCTTTGGACATTTTTTTGCGTAAAGAACATTTAATAATTAGCTATCTTTAGATCAATAATCAATCCTCTTCAACCGAAACATGACGCTTCTCTTTTTTATATCGAGCCTTATCCATCTTTGTCCAACTGCTTACCACATGTTGTGACAACTTCTCTTCAATGCTCATTCTTTGCGTTTTCTTTGGTTTAGTCGGTTTTTTACTCTTTTTACCATGCTTACAAATCGATTTAAGTTCTTCCACGCATTTTTGACTCAATTTGCGTTCCGAGGCAAAAAATTCCCAAAATTGTTTATCTGTGAATCTACCAGAAGCGACTTCTTTTATACCAGCAGTTATTTTTGTCTTATTGACAAGATCATCCGTAAGATTTCCGAACTCTTCCTTTAACATTGTAGTATCTGCAATAAGCATTCCTGTTAAAAGGATCAATTGTTGCACATTCCCCCCGTAACGTAACATCGACTCAAAAAAAGAACCGTTCAACCGATCTTTATCAACACAATATATAGAAAAGGAAATCATGGCTAGCGGCATATCGACGGTTGCACGTGTTATACTGTTTTTAGTGACACTTCCGGCTAAAGAAACAATACTACTCTCAGAGGCTTCACCGCTTTCAAGAATAAGAGCCATTTTTTTATAATAAGATAAACTTTTTTCCACTAATAGCGGATCAATACCATTTTCAAAAACCCATGGCAAAAGCTCATCAAATGCAGATTCACACCTCTGGCAAACAGCCGTGAACTCTGAAGCAAACCTGTTTGGTACTCTATTAAGTGACATGCGAACCAGCTTCTCAAAAATAATTGAGCCAACTATTGAACAAGGATCAGTTGTAAACAATAGTACCCGTCGAGCCATTTCAACTGAAGAAGACTCTTTTTTTGACGCCAGCAAAGATAAAAGTACCGAATATATGACAGCCGCAGTACCACCTACTCCTTCTGATGGCAACTCAGGACGAATAATCCTTTCAACAAATGCAGCTGTTATCCGATCAGGATAACGAAATATCCCTTTCCACTCTTCCGGCGATAGTGAACCCTGTTCAAAGATATCATGCAAATCAGAAATTGAGAGCCCCGATTTCCGAGCACAACATGCTAGCAGAAATAGTATCTGCGAATAAGCCGTATACAAACCGCTTTTTCTCCATTTTTCTGGATGATCTTTAAGAGCCTCTTTTGTATCGGTAAAACCCTCAATAATTTTGAAATGCGAAGCAATGTGACCTCGCCCCATACCCTGAAACGGAGAAGAAAGCGCATCAAGAAGTATAAACTGCTCTAAAAAAGTATAATTCATCAGAATTCACCTCTACAATTTATAAAATGTTTTCATGACTACCGTTTTGCAGATTATTATACAATTAATTAAGGTTTTTAAGTAATCAAAAATAATTAATTGAAAATACTCTGTAATTATTGTACATTAACAACAATGTTCCTTATATAAATGGTCTGTATATACATGAAAGTGTCTACTTCCATACAAAAAAGTTTAAACAAATCATATTTTACTTTATTAAATCCGCATTTTTATGTACAAAAGATCTTCTTAAAACTGTTCAGTCAATGATGAATTAAGAATCAGCCAATATTACGAGGATACCATGAAAAGAATATCTGTTATAACATTATTATCCCTATTTTTAGTTTCCTGCACATTCTCAAAACCGGCAGGAAAAAGCGCTCATATCAGTTTCATTATTGGCGATGTTACTAAAAACGGATTAGCAGTTTCCATACATGATAAGGTAAACGCCGGTGATATTATAAAGACTTCGGGACTCTCGTCATGTGATATTCAAATTGGAGATTCGATGATAAGAATCAAGGAAAACAGTAATTTAACCATTACCCTGTCCCTTATTGATTCCCACAGCGAGCAAACTGATCTTTCACTTGATAGCGGTAAAGTCCTCTGCAAACCAAAAAAATTATTAGATAACGAATCATTTACGGTACGCACACCTACAGCAGTAGCCGCAGTAAGGGGTACACAATTTTCGGTAACAACAGACGCTCTTAAAACAACCCGGATCAAGGTTTTTGACGGAGAAGTCAAGGTTGCCCGGCGCGTCAAGACACTTGACAACAACCTGGAAGCTGTAATTAAAAACGGGAGTTCTATACCAGAGGAGCACACAGCTGTTATCTCCGAGGAAGATGCGTTAAAGGCTGCCGACATGGTTGACAAAGCAATCGCTGATGGGCAATCAATAGAAGATACAATCTCAGTTGCCCCATTAGAAGTTCCCAAAAAACAGATCAATACCTTTACCCCTTCGGACTTCATTGACGAGGAGGAGATAATCCGAATCGGTCCAAAAGACGAAGACGTTATCAATAAAATTGCAACAGCGGTTAAAAAACCAACTGGTCCCAAAGGACGGCTTCTTGTCACAAGATACGATGCCTATATAATTGTTGGCGGCAAAATTATATGGGAATCAAAACTCATATCGCCACCTGTAAAAAACGATGACATGGTCATAATAGCATCATCAGACCGAATAGTGGCCGCCGCAAAAGACGGATTAATATTATGGAACAGGTCTCTAAAAAATAATGGAAAAATCAGGATAAAAAATGGGACACTGTATGTTGGAACAAAAAAAGGTGAAAAGAAACTGTTAATAAAAAACGGTAAAATATATTAAAGATTCTCTTTATTTATAACCAGAATTCCGCTCCAGAACCAGGGATCTGTAGTCTTTTCTAAAACCGGCGCTAATCAGTAAACTGCTGTATTCAGATATATGCGCCGGTTCTCCGTTTATAAAATCAACCCTGATTTTAGAAGGCGGGTTGAAGCGTCTTCCCAGAATATCCCTGAAAATCTTAAGGTGCTCTTTTTCAGATTCTTCCGGACTCAGAAGGAACCTTAGTCGCGAGAAATTCTTTTCACAGACAAGCACCGGTTTACCACGGCCATATACAACATAATTTGAAGCAATCCTTCTAGGCATATTTTCCTTGTAATAATCGATATCACAGCCGGCAAGACTGGCCGGATCCTTGGCATTGAACCAATAAATTAACTCTCTGTTTTTTTTACCCGAAAATTCCGTAAAGAATCGAAGCCCTTCCTGAGAAACGAACTGAAGAGAATCAACTCCCTCAAAAAAATATCCTGACACTATTTCACCAGACAACTCCATCAATCGCAATGCTCTAAAAACCGCTGCCCATCTTAAAGGTTTATCTTCTTTGTCTGTTAACTGACGAAAAATCACACCATAACGGCTTAAAAGCTGCCGCGCGCGCTCTTTTTCTAGTTCAAGATTCTCAAATTCAGACTCTACCGGATCCGACACGAGCGCACGCCAAAGTGAATCGGTCGGCTGACTACTTTTCCAGCGTCCAAATGATACTCTACCTAAACTACTGGATAAAACATCTGTTTTGAAACGGTTTATTGTTGCTTTTCGTATATGATCAAACCCTGTACAGATTAATTTCCCTCTAAAAAAAGCGGAATAAAGTCGCTCAAGACCCTCATGAGCAGTTAAAGCAAAACGTGATGCAAATTCTGAAAAAGAGAATGGTCTTGATCCAAAATATTCATCACTCTCATCTGAACTTGATCCTTTCTTGAAAACAGGACACTCTTCATTAAATATAAAAGTAAACTTAGCTTTTCCCGCACCACAACAGATAAGGTCTGTTGAAGATATCAGCGAATCAAGCCAAAGCGGTGTATAATCGGCTATTCTAGCTGTAAAAACGGCCTCCTCCCATAATTGTGACTCAAGAGGCAAGCCACACAACTGTTCAATCGAATTCTGTAAATCTTCAACGGTTTTTCCTGATCCCAGATTTTGATACTCTGCTAGAAAATCCTGCAAATATTTCACTGGAAGAGCAGTTAACCCCGGGCGACGACTTCTGCGTTGCATTCGAAGCAATATCTCATAGTTTTCTCTTACAGTAAAAAAAGTTTCTGAAGACTCTTCACACAATCGATCACTTATCACACTGTTATCAGCCAACAAGGTATTCAGGATATCCACTCCCTTGTCAGCAAAAAGCATTTTAACCAATTCCAAATCAAAAACAGCGTAGTAAGATAAGAACTGTTTGAAAAGAGAGCTAAAATCTATATTATTCGATTTTTGCATTATTTTTGATATTCTTTGAACAATTATATCGCTGTTTTTTTCATCAATTGATTCAAATGTTCCACAGATATCCGGAAAATATCTTTTAATTATTGCGCAATTTTGAACATAAGAGTACACAACCGTATTATTAATTCTAAATTTAGCTATCACACATGAGATCTTGTCCATATCCAGAACTTCATCTTTTTTACGGTCTCTCTCTCTTGCCGCGAGAAGAGAGTGCCACTCCTCTTGCGTAACAACGACACGTTCATCAATCCAGCCTATTAAATCAGCAGTATTGAAAGCTGCATATCCCTCAAAAGTCCGTTTCAATCTTGAGTCAAGAATTTCTATTGTGTTCCTGTCAATTGCAACCCGAGACAAAAATCCCCGAGTAATGTCGCGAATAAGTGAATCACTCAATGAGCTTGCGATACCACCCGACGGAGTATCATCCTGATACATATATTTATTAACCTGATTCCAGACCAGATCATCACAAAATGGAGATGGAGCACGGGTAATGCATTCAGATATTTTTATCTCTCCTGCTTCGATCTTGTCAAGAAGCAGCGCAAGATTATCCATATCAAAAATGTCACATAATAAGGTTCGCCAAGTCTCAATCATTACAGGAAAATCAGAATAATCTTTTACAGATTCTAGTATTTTTTTTGCACGTAAACGATTAAGCCAAAGAGGCTGCCGGTTTTTGAAACCCTTTGGGGGCAACAAAAGCGCTCGTGAAGCATTTTCACGGAAGACCGAGCCGAAGAGTCCTGTTTTTTCAATATGCCTTCTAATCAGTTTCTGTATATCACTATTGATAATAGCATCAAACAATTCACGCCCATTGCACTTATGCGGAAGCTGCAGTAATATTGCATCATTGTTTATAAAGACTTCAAGAGGATATCCATATTCAGATTCCCACCAGGATGAGATAGCATAAGCCGCTGGCATATTGATACAGCGTCCCCACATTGTATGTATAATAACCTGCTTGTTATCAGTTGTGTTTTCAGGATCACTGCAGTGTTCAACTACAATATTTTCGATATTAGGCAAAGCGCAGCCTGTTATGTCCCGCTGTCTTGCTATATAATCCGCCAACCGTGATGCCGCATCACGGCTTAGCTGATATTTTTCTATAAATAAATTATCAGGTAAATTATGATCAGTACCAAGTATTAATTCACACTCTTTCAATAACTCCAGAAGCCTTTTGCTTAACGAAAAATGGCGGCTTTCCTGTTCGGCCCGCCAAAACGGAATAATTCCCGGACGGTTTACAGCCGGTGCGACCTCAACATCGTTGTGCGTAATTTTTTTTATCACCCAGCATTGTACACCTAAAGCAAATGTATCTCCAATATTACGCTCCCAAACGAACTCTTCATCTAACGTACCAATCCTGTAACCGTTTGATTGTAATTTCATATTATACAGACCACGATCCGGTATTGCACCTCCGCTACTGTAAAGCTGAAACCTTATACCATCGCGCGAGCGGACAGTTCCATCTATACGATCATAATTTAATTTTGCGGATAATTCCCTAACACGCAATCCGGCGTACCTGCCGCAAAGCATCTCAACAACAATTTCAAAAAATGTTTTTTTTAGAGTCTGGTAATTATAAATAGTTTTTATAAACGCATACAAGTCCTCAACATGCCACTCATCCACAGAACAAATAGAAAGTATAAGCTGTGCCAGCATATCTAACGGATTAAGAGGAATATGGATAGGTTCTATATATCCTTTTTTAACAGACCATGCAGTTACGGCAGCTTCAAGAAAATCACGTCCGTGTGTCGGCAAGAAAGCACCTTCGCTGATACCATCCACAGTATGATTCGAGCGCCCGATACGTTGTATGGCAGCATTTACACCTCTGGGTGTCTGAATAAGTACTACAAACTCAACATCACCAATATCAATCCCCAGCTCAAGGGAACCAGTGGCCACCAATGCTTTAAGTTCCCCGCTTTTAAGACGCTCTTCAACTAACGAACGAATTTCACGGGAAAGCGAACCGTGATGCGAAAAAGCTATCTCTTCACCGGCTCGTTCATTTATTAAACGAGCAATCTTCTCGACCATTCTTCTGCTATTGGCAAAAAGCAGAGTAGTCTTATGTTTTTTGATTATCTCAAGGGATTTATCGACAACCATGGTCAGCCAGTCC
>DAOTGZ010000096.1:0-9457 GCA_035447445.1 Spirochaetota bacterium
GTAGATGCACCATTTATCGCCTGTGCGATGGTGATGTGAGTATTGTATCCGGTAAATAATAGGATCACGCATACAGATATTTCCAGATTTCATATCTATCTTTGCTCGCAAAACTTTTTCACCCTCTTTGTATTTACCTGCTCTCATATTTGAAAAAAGTTCAAGGTTTTCTTCAACTGATCTGCTTCGGTACGGGCTCTCTTTGCCCGCTTCTTTAAGAGTGCCTCGGTACTCTCTTGTTTCATCAGCGCTAAGATCGCAAACGTAGGCTTTCTCCTCTTTTATAAGGAGGATCGCGAAATCATATAATTTATCGAAATAGTCAGAGGCAAAGTGCAGATGTTCACCCCAGTCAAAACCAAGCCAGCGAACATCTTCTTGAATTGAGTTGATATACTCGTCTTCTTCCTTACTTGGATTTGTATCATCAAAACGCAAGTGGCATCTGCCGTTATATTTTTTGGCAAGGCCGAAATTTAGGCATATTGATTTTGCGTGACCAATATGTAGATAGCCGTTAGGTTCTGGCGGGAAACGGGTAACCACGCAACTGTTTTTACCTGATTTTAGATCGTCGTTGATTATTTCTTCAATAAAATTTGATGTTACTGTTTCCATATAGTCTCCTTTTAGCATAATAACGTAAGGATAATCAATGATACCCTATCTTGTGGAGTGATAAACCTGTCAAATACTATTAGGTGTGATTTTGCTTGCAAGTTTATCTTTTAACAGGTTTGAAAAATATGTGTATTTCATAAATTAACAGTTCAATAAAAAAGATTTGCATAACTTACAAATTGCTGCTATCTTTGAATTAAATAAAAGTTAGCTTCTATTTAATTGTTGCTAATTGTCAGAAAATGATATGAGATAAGCCCGATTTAATTTGCTAAAAGGATATATAATAGGTGAAAAAAAATCACAGTACAGACTTCATGGATTTGGAAAGATCATTTATGTCACTGGTCAAGCGAATTGAATCAGCAACTGAGAAACTATCACTTATGAAGCGGCCAGCTCCTGAAAATCTGGATGAGTGGATTAAAGAGCTTGGGTTAATTAAAAAACACTTTTCTAGTGAAATATTGCGTCAAAAAGAGTTTTGCTCAACGCTTTTCGAGTCCGAGATGAAATACCGTGAACTTTTTGAATCTTCCATAGATTATCTTTTTTTAGTGCAAGCTGGTAATATGCAAATTCTTGATATTAACAAGAGTGCGAAAAAAAGGTTTGGCGATGTTACCGATTTCAAGGAACTGTTTGAATTTGAAGGTGAAAACTTCGGGTCGTCTGTTAAACGTTATTTTGATCAGGTTGTCGAAGAGGGCGAAACATGCGTTAAGGCTTCATATCACAGGAACGATAGTACCAAAGTTTATGTATCTTTAAGAATGCAACGACTCGATTTGCAGGGTAAAATAGTTATTCTTGTATCTGTGCGTGATCTTTCTGAAGAGCTGGATACGGAAGCCCGGCTGATACAATCACAAAAACTGGAAACTCTTGGTATGCTGGCAGGTGGCATAGCCCACGATTTTAATAATATTTTAAGTGGCATAACTGGAACAGTTAGCCTTATGAAATATCAGCTTGATAATGGAGACAAAATTAGTGATGACGATTTATATCAGTATGTGGAAGTTATGCAGGGTTCATCGGATCGCGCCCGTGAAATTATACAACAGCTGTTGGCATTCTCTAAGAATAACAGTATTGGAAAGGGACAAGTAGAAGTTAATCAGGCTCTTGATACGGTTGCAAATGTATGTAAAAATACTTTTGATAAATCAATAAATATTAATTTTAATAGATTTGATAGAGAAATATATATTGCCGGAGATCCTGCAAAACTGGATCAAATACTGCTGAACATCTGTATAAACGCTTCTCATGCAATGACAATAATGCGTGCAAATGACGAGCCCTATGGCGGTGTACTTAAACTTGAATGTGAGGTAAAGGTCGAAAATAAACAGGAGTTTGCTGTTATACGAATATCTGATACAGGTATTGGTATGGATGAAGATACAAAAAAACAACTTTTCGATCCCTTCTTTACAACTAAGGATTCGGACTCAGGAACTGGTTTGGGGCTCTCAATGGTTTATGCTATGACAACCAAAATGAATGGTTTGATTGCTGTGGATTCTTCTCCGGGTAATGGGGCTGTTTTTACTTTGCAATTTCCGACTGTGAAAAATATAAAAACTTCTACCGGAGTACAGCATCGTGGCAGGGCAGCTCTTAAGGGAACAGTACTTCTTGTTGATGACGAAGATATGCTAAGAGCCACAACTTCAAGAATGCTAAAAAATTTCGGATTATCGGTTATCGAGGCGTGTAATGGACAAGAATGTATAGATATTTTTATTCAAAATAACCGGGATATCGATCTGGTGTTACTAGACATCATGATGCCAGGGATTGGCGGAGATGAGGTTTTTATGGTTATTAATAAGATTAATCCTAAAGTCCCTGTGATTATGGTTAGTGGCTTTGTTCAGAAGGATAGATTCGAGAGAATAAATAAAAAAAATATCGCGGGTTTTATATCTAAGCCATTTACTCTTGATGAGTTATATAGTTCTATTGGCGGAGTGCTTAATCATAGAGATGGTTCAATATCTTCTTGATCGAAGTTCTTCCTCTGGTTGCACCCTGTTTTTAAAAGAAAAAACTTCTCTGAATTTGTTGTCGCTAAAAGTTGCTTCGCTTCCTAGAATATTGACTATGTTCTTTGTTAATGGCGGTGTTTTTTTAAAGGGAATTATAGCCCATATGATTTCAAAAAATCCTGCTAAAACAAGTGCAAATGAGCGTGGAAGGTTTACGCGGCCTGCAAATAGTCCATGAGATAGTAGAAGTTGTGGCATGAAGAATTTCACAGCAACAGGTTCTCCATCGGTTACATAAAAAGTACCACTTTTATCTGGTTGATCAAGTGCTGTTATTATGGCTTCCACAATGTTTTCGACATGGCAGGTCGAAAACTGATGACCCTGTTTGCCAATGTTAGGAAAACCGATTCGGTTAATATGATGCCTGAGCCTTTCAATAAATGGAACCTGTTTACCCCAGACAAAGGCGGGTCTTAAAATTACAGTGTTTAATCGGCTTGAGGCATTGCGAACTTTTTCTTCAGCAATGGCTTTTGATTTGCTATAGTTATCCGAAGGAAATCCAGAAGGCTTATAGTCTTCATCTACATCAAATAATGGGTTACCTGTGCAGACTACGGAGGCACAGCTTAAGTAAATAAGTTTTTTTACTCCATGGTAGGATGCTGCACCGGTGATTTCTTCGGACGCCCGAACATTGATTTCGAAAAATTCGTTATACAATCCCCAGCTTTCAGTTTTTGCACCTAGATGAATTACTGCATCTGCTTTACTGAAGTTACTGGTGAATGTGCTCACTGATGCAAGATTTCCGTCGACCGGTGTAGCTCCCATAAGATCAAGTTGGCTTTTCCCATACGCGGATCTGGCTACAGCTGTGACTTTATGTCTTTTTTGAACAAGTCTTGGAATAAGGTTTCTGCCAATGAAACCAGTTCCTCCGGTAACAAAAATCTTCATATGAATTTTTCCAAATAGGTATATTGTGCTAAATTACTGTTATTCGTTATGTGCAAAGACACTTTGAAATTTTATAACAGTTAAATTATAAACTATGCTTTAATATGTATATTTGTAACAGATTTCATGTCAAGAATTATGCTAATTTTCAGGGAAAAGGTCTATTATGATTATCTCGGAATCTGTTGCAACCCGCACAGGTGGACCCCAAGTGCCGTAACCACTTGAAACCAGAAACCAGGTGTCTTCAAATTTTTTTAAACCATGGCGAATTTTAAAAATTTGAGATACAATATATTTAATAGGCCATAGCTGTCCATTATGTGTATGACCGCTCATCATAAAGTCGGCCTTTTGCGTGATGGCTTCGTTAATACCGTAAGGTTGGTGATCGACGATTATTGATGGTAGTTGCGTCCAATCGGAAGGAGAAATTTGGTTATTAATAATTTCGGACAGTGGCAGCCTTGCTTTTGAGGTAAATCTTGTAATACTGAAGTCCTCACGCCCGATAAGTATTAAACGTCCAGGAATAATGATCGCTTTGTCTCGAAGCATTGTGATGTTATGATCTTCAAGATACTTTACCGCTTTTTCAACCCCTCCGATATATTCATGGTTGCCGGTTACGCCAAATACACCAAGTGGAGCATTAAGCTTTGTTAATAACGCACCCATATCGTATTTTATAACCGGGGCGATATCTTCATCAACAATGTCTCCTCCCAAAAGAATGATATCTGGACTAAAACTGTTAACGCTAGTTACCATTTTATTAAGGCGTTTGTTTTTTATAATTGTACCCAAGTGAATATCAGATACAAACGCAATTCTTAAAGGTGATGAAAATTGTGATTTTGAAATTGAAATTTTATGATATTTAACCTGTGGTGAGCATGCATGATGATAACCGTAAATAGTAATTACTGATACAAACATAACCATAAATATACCAGCATATTTCAAAGTTTTGTCTTTATGTTTGTTGGTTAATATCGCAGCGTTTGAAAATCTTTTTAAAATAAACCAGATTATGACACCCGTTAAAGATAGTAGAAAAAGATAAAGCATAACCGCTAAATAAAAAGAGCCAATAGCTGCAAGAGATTCTGTTAGGCTGTTTCGCCAATAGTTTTCGATAAATCTGGAGGAGATATATAGTGAAGCGATTAAAATATGTGATATTTTTAAAATGAGTCTTTTTATACCTTTTAAGTTGAAAAGTTTACGAATTACAAAATAGATAAAGATATTAGATAATGAATAAATTGAAAAAAAGATTGATAGAAAAATAATAAACGAGCCTGTTCGCATAAAAACCGTCCTTGCAGGGTTTTAATCTGTTACTAGTCATTCTTAAAGATAATCATTTAAAAAATAGCCTTCATGGCTAAAACTGCAAAATAAAATAGAATGAGCATTATCATAATTCCTTTTCCGGGAATTAAATTTGAGCCGGAAGATGGATGTTCCAGTTGTGAGTAAATTGCTGTACCGGATGCAGTTAATACGGTAAGGATTAAACTGTAAAGCACTAATGTTATTAAAGTAAAGCAAATACCAATGATAAAACCACCGGTAGTTGAAAATAGTGATGTTTGGGCAGTCAGATAGTTTAGAAAAGAACTGTTTTCTCCGAAGAATGAAAATTTTGCAAAGGATGTGAACAATACCGGAATATTTGAAAGTGTCTGTGTTATATTGGAATTACCGACACCGGACATTATGGTTTCGGCAAGGGAAAGAGCTGTAGCATGAGCGAAAAATATCGCGGCTGAAAGAGCACCTGCTAGCATGAAAAGAGTTAAAACATTAATTATCAGATTTATATTATGTTTGCGTAAAAAATATATAAATTCATGCAGATAGCCTAGCACAGTTCTTTTTTTCGCAGCATAAATTGATGGCAAAAACCAGAAACCGATTGTAAGTGTTAAAACCGTTAAAAGAGCACCGATATATATCGGTAAGAAAGTTAAAGCAAAAATTAGAGTGCCTCCATCCGGGATTCGAGTAATGAATACCAGTAATGTTTGTATAGCTATTAGGGCTGGAGCACCTCCGAAAAGTGATGCAAGAAGGGAATTTGCAAATAATTTTAGTCCCGCTGTGTTGTTGAAAAGCTGAAATCCATTAGTAATAAGTAGTCTTTTTGCGGAAACGGAGGCAAAAGCGGTATATACAGCGAAAACCAGTAGAGGCGGAATTATATTTAAAAATGACAAAAGATAATTACCGGATGCTTGAGGTGGGGGTGTTAAAAAAGTAATTATATTTGTACTTATAAAGAATATAGAAATCATTGAAATTATGGATATAAATGATAGTGAAAAATTTCGAAGAGTAAATGCTTTTGAGATGAGTTTAAAAACTTCTGATAAAGAAGTTTCTTGCAAATTTTGTTGTCGGGGAGGCTCTATTTTCTTTATAACTTCGCTTGAATTAACAGATTCGGTTTTTTTAGTTTCGGGTTTTGATGTTGAAACAGGTTTTTGTAAAACTGGTGCTTTCTCTATCGGTTCTGTGACTCGCGTAATAAAAGGCATTTTGTGTTTTTGCTCAGGATCCTCGGGAATATCAATGTAGAATCCATATCCGCATTGTTTGCATTTTGTTGCATATCTGTTAGGTTTTAGATTTGCTGTCGAAATAGAGTAGGATATGTTGCATTCAGGACAAAAAGTTATTTTGATCGGATTTGAGCAAGAAGGGCAATGAGTCATACCATTTTGAAAACTATTAATTTTCTCAGATGAGAGGTTAAATGTATGTCCGCATGACTGGCATTGAGTTGAAATAATTTTGTGTTTCACAACAGACTTTGCAGAAGTTTGCATGATTTATCTCCAGTCGCTATAATTAAAATAGATCATATATACTTTTCATCGATTCATGTTTGCTTGAACAGCGTTTTTTTGGTGCTGTTCCCTCGAGAAAATACTCTTGAATAACAGGACAACCCTCCGAAGGCAGATCGCCTGAATGCTCGCAAACTGATATTTGAATAATTTCGGGAGGTTTTGGTGGAAAAGCAAGTTTACGACGTATTGAGGCTGTTTCCTTCATGAAATTTGCCCACACAGGAGCTGCTACATTTGCGCCATATTGCCCCGGCCCAAGCGTAAATTTTTGCGAATCACATCCGATCCAGACAGCGGCTGCAAGATCTGGAGTGTAACCCGCAAACCATGCATCTCGATAATCACTGTTAGTACCTGTTTTGCCAGCGGCGGGGGATGTGAAACCGCATCTGTTACGAATTGTGGAGGTTGCAGTTCCGTTTGTAATAACCGCTTGTAATATGGAGTTCATAATAAAGGCTGTTCCGCGTGAAAAAACCGCCTTTTGTGTTTTTGGCTCGTGAACATAGATTTCTTTATTGTGATTATCAAGGATTTTTTGTATTGCATAAGGCTTTACCGGTATTCCTTGATTCGCGATACATGCAAATCCTGTTGTTAGTTCGAGTGGTGTAAGCTCTGATGAGCCTAATCCAAGGGTTGGATCAATAGTGAATCGGTTTTTACCGATATGTATCGAGCGAGACGCATAAGAGGCGATTCGATCCCCCCCAATTTTTTCGTATGCCAATACCGCAATAGTATTTATTGACCGTGTAATTGCTTTTCTGACTAGGACAGGTCCTGAAAACTTATCAGAAGCATTAGAAGGAGCCCATGTTTTCGTTCTTTCATTAAAAACCATAGGCAAATCCTGGAATTGAGTAGCTGCTGTAATGATTTTGTCTTCTATTCCTGATGCGTAAACAAACGGTTTAAACGCAGAACCGGGCTGGCGTCGTGAATTAACCCCGCGGTTAAGTTGATTCTCATAGCTGAATTTCTTTCCACCCACAAGAACCTTGATTTTTCCTGAATCAGGTTCAATTGCAGTGAAAGCGCCTTCAACGTTAGCGAGTTGACGTTGTTGTCGGTAGAATCTGCTGTAATTAGAGAAAATATCAGTAATTTTATCAGCACCACATATAAGAGCTAAAAATGATGTTTCATCGGAAATTTGACTGCGTATGTCCTTAAGTGCTGTTATTTCATTTATTGATATTTTTTGCTCTTTTGAGATATAAAAATCATTTTCGAGAATTGCTAGTTCTCTATCGTTATATTTTGATGAAATTTTCTGTTGTTGTGTTATTCTTTCTGTAAGTAGTTCTTGCGCGATTTGCTGCATTTTTAAATCAAAAGTTGTGTAAACCTTTAGTCCACCTTTGTAGACTATATCTTCTCCATATTTTTCTATAAGCTGCTGGCGAATATAGTCGGTTAGATATGGCGCCTTGTCATCATTTTTGTTTCGAGCTATTTCGTTTGGGGATCTGTCGATGATTTGCTCAAGATATCGTGACCAGAATTTTTCAAAATTATAAAGTGCATCTTTTTTTGATATATGACCATTTTGGACAAGATTAACAATAATTTGTTTGTGTTTACTGAATGTTATGCGCGGGTTGCGAAGTGGTGAATATCTGTTCGGAGCAGGGGGGATAAGAGCAAGTAGAGAAGCTTCGTATATATCTATATTTTTTAATTCTTTTCCAAAGAAAAAGTCTGCTGCAGATTTGATTCCATAAACACCATGCCCGAAATATATCTGATTTAAATACATTTCAAGTATTTGATTTTTTGTGAAATTTTCTTCTATTTTCTTGATAAGCAGAATTTCAATAATTTTCCGTTCAATTGTTCTTTTTTTATGAGTATAAAGTTGCTTGATGAGCTGTTGAGTTATTGTTGACCCACCCTGTTTTATAGATCCCTGTTTAATGTCGACAATTAAAGCTCTCATTATTCCTACAAAATCCAGACCTCTATGTTTAAAAAAATTTTTATCTTCTGCTGAAGTAAATGCTGTGATAACGGTATCGGGTATTTGCTCGAATTTAACAGGAGATCTTTTTTCGTCGTATAGTTCTGCAATTATTGTACCATTAGAATCAAATAACGTAGTTGGGAGATTCGTTGTATATTCCAAATCACTTGAAATAAGATCGTATTGAGAATGATACATGTAAACAAAAAGAAAGTAGGGAGTTAGTAGCAATGTAACTAATAATAATATGATTGAAAACCTTTTATGCATTTTGGCTGTATCCCTAAAAATGAGAAATAGTTGTATTATAGTATCGGTACTTATGGATATTAAGTAAATAGTCAATTCTCTATGATTTTTAGATATTAAATTTTACTTGATATTAATTGTTAAGGACTATTGGCTGATTAAGTATTGATTTGTTTATTAGATCACTTTGATTGTTTTATACAGTGGTTAACTATAGTGAAGGATGCTTTTATGAAAATGTCTGTAAGAGGTGAGTTGGTATTAGTTTGGTTTTTTCTTGGTTATGGGTTATATTTCTTTACCGGAATTTATACTTTTTTACCAATGATGATTTTTTTCGCACCTATATTTATATTGCATCTTCTTGAAAAACAAGAACTTTTTGAAGCATGGATTTTCTCTTTCATCGGATTTGTGTTGGCTGTGCAGTTGTCAACTCTACCGTTTTCCGATTATGAAGGTGTAAACTGGTTGTATTCGGGGGTATTAAAGAATTTTATAATTGCTGCGGGGATTGCTTTGCCGTATTGGTTGACCCGACTTGTTTATCATAAAAATAGTGGCTTTGCTCATACTTTTTCCTTCCCGATTTTTACTACTTCTGTATATTTTATTTTATCCAAAGTAAACTTTTTTAATGGGCTTTCGGGTTTTTCTCATTATTTACAGGCCGATAATGAGTGGTTGTTGCAGTTTGTGTCGTTATCCGGTATATGGATTACAGTATTTTTTATTAGTTGGACTGCGTCGATTGCATGTTGGATATGGAATAATAGTGTTAACTTAGGACGCGTTGGCGG
>DAOTGZ010000097.1:0-9434 GCA_035447445.1 Spirochaetota bacterium
CAAGCGCATAGCAGATCTTCATGGTTTTGATATAACGGTGCTGAGTAGTGAAGAGTTTACCGATTTCGTAGTGAGTTCCGGTAAAAATATTTTACTGTTAACATAAAGGAATTTTACGCGGGTACACTGTAAAAAATCTTTGACCTTCCACTTACTGAAAGCCTTATTTTTTAGCAAACGTAAAAGGAGGCATATCATGTACACAATAGGACAGTTTGCGGCCGTTACAAAACTACCAGCACGTACACTCAGGTTTTACGATTCCATCGATCTTTTAAAACCGGCACTGGTTGATGAAGACAACGGTTATCGGTATTATAATGAGAAATCTCTTTTAATCGCACGGCAGATACTGATATTCAGGGAGTGCGGTATGTCTCTAAAATCGATTGGTAAAATAATTGATAAGAATGAAAGCAGTGAGGACATTGTAACAGTTCTTAAAGGGCATTTGAACACTCTTGACGATAGGCTCAAAGAGCTCGAGTACAGCCGCTCAAAATTTGAAAAAATTTTTTCTGCTTACCAAAATAGTGAAGCTGAAGAAATAGTCGTTCAAAAACGTGATTCGTTGAAGGTTATTTCTGTTCGAGAGAGGGGAGATCATTCAACTATCAGTTCTATGCTAAGCCGAATCTTTGAAACAGCTGCTGTTAAGCATATAGAAATAACCGGTCCGCATACCATTGTGTATCATGAACCAAAGGATCTTGAAGCGGAAGATCATGATATGGAAATTTATGTTCCGGTCGAAGAGAACTCTGAAGATTGTGGTCTGATAAAAGTAATCCCATCAAAGCAATTTTGTAAACTAATCCATCGCGGCAGTATGAGTATGTTAGCCGAATCATATAATAAAGTTCTAAGTTACATTGACAAAAAGGATTTAAAAATTACAGGCCCGTTTGAAGAAATCTATACAGTAGGTGGTAAGTTCTTTAAACCATCATCGTTAAAAATTGAAATAGCCATACCTGTTGGGGAAGATCATGAGTAAAAATAAAAAAGATTAACTAACTTTTATTTTAGCGATAAAAGTCTTAAAGATAATTTATCCGAATACTTGAAATAAAAATCCAGGCACAACTTTTTAGATAGTGCCTGAAATAAATAATATAGAGATTTACGGCATGTAATAAGCACAATATCTCGATAGGCTTTTATTTCGCCTGATAGACATAGTCCTTGAGTTGTTGATTTTCAAGAAGTGTACTGTCTAATACCATTCTTACAACGTCACGTATTGATCCAAGCCCTAACAACCTGTCTCCATCCTTAATAACAATATGTCTTATGTAGTTTTCATTCATTTTTTCCATAACATCAGTGATAGAGTCTGTTTTCTGAGAACTAATAATTTTTTCAGACGGAACCATGATTTCTTTAACTGTAGTTGAATCGGAAATCTGTTTTTTTGAAAGAATACGAATGATATCACGTTCTGACACGATGCCGACTAGATTACCTTTTGCATCCAGAACAACAAGAGCTCCGACATGTTTTTCAGACATTAAAGCAGCGCATTCATGTACAGATGTGTTAGCGGATACAGAGAATAATCCCCCAGTCTGTCTTTTTAAAAGATCGTTAGCGGTCATGGTTTTTCTCCTTGTTTCGTGGCTGAAGCGATGACTACAAGGGCAGGTGTAATCCACATATTTTTAGATCACCTATAAAACCTGTTTGTAGATAAACTTGATCAGCAAACTACAAACAGCTTGGGTTTTCGTAGAAGTGGGAGGATAACAAGTTTTACATAACAATTATTTATTATAGTATAGTTATATCTATTTTGTCAAGAAATTGTGCAAATCTTTTGAACATTTTAAAAAAAATGATATTTTTAGATGAAAATTATATTTAGTTTGTTATTATAAGTTTTGCGACTTAATAATTTGTGAATATTCTTAATATGAGTATAACATAAAAAGGGTTAAGTTATAGCTCGTCTGTAAGTGCCTGCAAATTGAGAACCCCGCCATATTTATATGTTTATGATCTTTATTACTGTTATGGGAAAAAATTTTCAGAACTTTGGTTTTGTGTGTGTTCTTGTGCTTTGTTACCGGTATGAATGTAAGGTGTCTGATCGGAACAAAAAAAATCATGTTTTGTTTCGTGATGAGTAGCCCATAAATTTTTAAACAAAGGAGAATTGTTATGGCAGAAAAAACATTGGATTGTCTTGGGGAAGCTTGTCCAGTACCTCTTGTTAAGGCTCAAAAGGAGCTTGAGAAGATGCAAAAAGGTGATGTTTTGATTGTAAACATTGACCACAGTTGTGCAATGAAAAATATCCCTGATTGGGCACGGGAAGCGGGTCACAACGTAGAGATCGATGAAGTTGGTGAAGGTGAGTGGGATATAGTAATCGAAAAATGCTGAACATGTGGTTCCACTCCTTAAATTATTATTAATTAAGGAGAATGGTTTATGTCTGAAGAAAAAATTAATGCTAACAAACAGAAAGTTGATTATTGGAAAATTCTTTTTAAGAATGAATGGTCGTATGTAACAGGGGCTGTTGTAATTGTTGTGCTGGCAACTGCTCTTGTAATCGTTACTGGAAAGTCCTGGGGCGTAACAGGCATCTTGCACCTCTGGGGTGGAAAGTTTCTGGAATTGATAGGTGTTAACGCTGATACATGGTCTATCTATAATGGAGCTTTGGGAAAATTTAATTTTTGGAAAAGTATTCCAAGTATAACTAACGTTGGTATAGTTCTCGGTGCGTTGCTTTCAGCGCTTTTGGCTGCTTCGTTTAAAATCAAAAAAATAAAATCATATAAACAGGTTATTGCTGCAATACTGGGTGGAATTTTAATGGGAGTCGGAGCTCGTATGGCCATGGGATGTAATATTGGGGCTCTTTTTTCAGGGTTATCGTCTTTTTCACTGCATGGCTGGGTCTTCTTTCTATTTATTTTCATTGGAGCCATGGTCGAAAGCAGCATGCTAAAAAAATGGTTCATGTAACAAATAATAAGGAGGTCATTATATGAGTGAAAATATAGGTCGAATCGCACGATCATCAGGTCGAAGAACCCAGATGAGTGATGCACAACGAAAAAGACGAAAAGCTGTCCAGATAATTACCGGGGCAGCTCTTATAGCAGTTATAATAGTTATGGCTTTCGTTGCCAATCAGACAAATCCTAAAGGTGCATATATAGTGATAATAGGTACTCTATTAGGTTACGCTTTGCAGCGCAGCAGATTTTGCTTTACAGCTGCGTTGCGCGATCCCTTTTTAACTGGTGGAACTAATCTGACAAAGGCTATGATTATTACTTTTGCTCTTTATTCATTTCTTTTAATGGCAATTAATATAACAAAATTTGGAATATCTTTAGACTCTGTAGATTTTTCCAAAGCTGCTGGATATATCAGACCAGTCGGATTTCATACTGCTCTTGGAGCATTTCTGTTTGGTATTGGCGCTGTTATTGCTGGCGGTTGCGCTTCGGGAACATTTATGCGTATGGGGGAAGGTTTTCTTCAGCAATGGGTGGTCGTAATCTTTTTCATTATTGGTTCAATGATTGGTGGTGTCGCGGCACCTATCGTTCAGTTTAAAAGCGCGCCGGTTGTTTTTTTACCACAACTGTTTGGTGGATGGGCACTTGCCGCCTTTGTCCAGTTTTCTCTTCTGCTAATTCTCTATATAGTTGCTGATATATGGGGACGTAAAAAAGCTGGAGGCAGGTAGCTTGTGGAGAAAAAGAAAGAGTATTATGATGTAGTTGTTATCGGTGGAGGACCTGCCGGCATGACCGCAGCTCTGTACAGTGGAAGAGCTCGGCTTAAAACATTGTTAATTGAAAAATCTTTAATCGGTGGAATGGCCACTTATACAAGCGAGATTGAGAACTATCCTGGTTTTGTTGATCCAATCGATGGTATTGAGTTAATGAAACTCTTCGACAAACAATTTAGACGTTTTGGAGTTGATGTGAAACTTACCGATGTTAAGAGTGTCGCTGTTTCCTGTAGTGATCGTATAGTAACTACATTTCGAACAGATTATTATGCTAAAGCCGTAATTATCGCAACAGGTAATAAACCCCGACTTACCGGTGCTCAAAACGAAGATCAGTTTTTGAATGATAAGGGAATATCTTTTTGTGCGACCTGTGATGCAGCGCGTAACACTGATAAAAAGGTT
Organism: Spirochaetota bacterium; assembly: GCA_035447445.1. GTDB lineage: Bacteria > Spirochaetota > UBA4802 > UBA4802 > JAFGJZ01 > JAFGRW01. The sequence continues at coordinate 4,166 of DAOTGZ010000097.1, forward strand.
ATGATAATCGGTTCTGGGGATGCCGCGATCGAAGAGGGGATGTTTTTAACAAAGTTTGCCAGCCAGGTGACCGTTTCTGTTATGCACGATGAAGGTATAATGGATGCCAACAAGGTTGCTCAGGAAAAGGCTTTGTCAAATAACAAGATGAAGTTCGTCTGGAATACTGTGGTAAATTCTTTTGAGGGTGATGATAGTGGTTTGCACCGTGTGATTTTAAAGAACATAAAAACAGGTGATTTGATTCCTGTCGAGACAGATGCCTGTTTTTTATTCATCGGTTACATCCCGAACACTTCGGTTTTTAAGGGGTTGATCAATTTGAATGAGCGCGGCTATATCCAGACCAATGAATCCATGGAGACAAATATTCCAGGTATTTACGCTGTTGGAGATTGCCGTGACAAGATTCTTCGTCAGGTGGCAACCGCTGTTGGTGACGGCGCGATTGCAGGTTTTATGGTAGAGAAGTTTATTGAAGAAGAAAACTATATTCAGAAAGAAATTTTTGATGCTGAAGGACTGATTATGGCCTATATCTATAATGCATCTGAGGCTCTTGATCGTGAATATCTTGTAAGGGTTGAAGAGATTCAAAAAAAGTATAGTGACAAAATTAAACTTCGACGAATTGATATCTATAAATCTGATAGAATTGCCTGTCGTCTTCAGTTTACAAAATCGCCATCCTTGATCATTATGGAAAAAGGTGAAATATTGAAGAATATTACTGATTTGTCAGATATTGATGCGGCTATAGCGGCAATTGTAAAATAATTCGTTGATTTGGATTCTGTGTTTTGTAATACCCTCTTGATGAATGTCGAGAGGGTATTTATTTGGAATTGTAAGAATGGTGGAGTGGTTGTAACCATAAATATCAGATACAATGCGATTTGTTTTAATATATCAAAAGATTATTGACAATTGTGAGTTATTGTAATTTAAAATATCTTGTTTTAATTTTATTATCGTTATATTTACAGTATTGAGGAGAGTCTTATGTTGCCTATTGTGATTGTATCCATATTTGCCTTCCTAGCTTTCGTATTCATGTTGTTTTTTACAGCTTTGATGATATTTAGCAAAAAAAAAGACAACAGATCAATGATGCCATATCTTGCCGGGCTTCTTGTTTCACTGTTTGTTTGTGGTTTGCTTGTTGTGCTTGATATATATCTGGCAGTGCAATTTGCATATAGTAACAAGGAGAAAATAGTCGAAGTCGCGGATGAGTCTGTAGACAAGGTTCTGAAGGTTTCAGCCGATTTGACATCGCGTTCCATCAGATACACAACAGCTGATATTTGGAACAACTGGGACAAGGATTATCTGGAAAAACTGGAGAATGTGGATCTTGAAATAAAAAACGTCAAAGCAGAAAAGAAAAAGGGTTCAAAAGTATACATAATTGATGCAATAATAAGTAATAAAAACGAGGATTCCGTCACGCTTAGTTTAAAAAAGGCAATAAGTAACAATTATCTGTTTGGTCTAGATAAAGATGAGATTTGTTACTCTGTGGCTCTTGTAGATAAAAGCTTCTCATCAGATTATATTCCTATTGGTCGGTCTAGAGTAAAATTACAGGTAGTAAATGATGAAAAAGAGGATATTGTTGATCTGCAATTTGGGAAAAAAACATATTCTTTAAAATAAATATATGGAAATTTATTTAATAATGCTATTTACTAAAAGATATCTGTTTTTTCTTTGTTAGCATTTATCTTTTTGGAAGATTTTGTAAAATATATTTTTAATTACGGGAGGATTTTATGCATGTAATAAGTAGTGAGTGTATAACTTGCGGTGCTTGTAAGAGTGAGTGCCCGGTTGACGCTATTCACGAAGGTGATGATCAATATACAATTGATGAGAATTGCATTGATTGCGGAGCTTGCGTGGCTGTTTGTCCTGTTGATGCTATCTCGATGAAAGAGTAGTTATTGTTTAAAAAAAGCAACGGTATATACCGTTGCTTTTAATGCAGGCGCAGAGGGACTCGAACCCCCAACCGACGGTTTTGGAGACCGCAACCCTACCAATTGGGCCATGCGCCTATTGATAAGATTGACTATGAAAAAGCAGGGCTTTTCTGTCAAGAAAAATGCCAAATTGTCACTTTTACTTTTCTTTAGCTTCAAGATGCACAACTGTAGCACCCCAATTAGAGCCATCATCATCGTAACCGTATACAGATCTGTTTTGCTCCAGTATTTTATATACTTCCAGTTTTTTTGATGAGTTGCCTTTCCCGTGAATAATTCTGATCGTATCAGCTCCGTTATTAACCGCTGTTTCAATAAAATCTGTCAAAATATCATGTGTACAGTCTTTAGGGGTTAAATGAAGGTCAATTTCTGGAATAATTATGCTCATCTTTATAACTCCAAATAATTAGCTAATATATGGAAAAATTTCAGTATATGCGGGCATAATCGTTCAATAATCATAATATTAGACTACTTTTTTTTACAAATCATGTCGAAAATTTAAGTAATGGACACCAATTACGGGTTATTTGCAAGGAATCTATTGCTGTTCATGTCTTTCGGACTTCTGTTCCGCTACAGCTGTTATGATAAACGGAGTTTGTTATGGATATAGCTACTATAGGCGGTTTGATCGCCGGTATGGTCTGCCTGTTGATTGGTATTATTGCTGCCAAGGGTGATCTGGGGCTTTTTTGGGATGAGGCATCGATTCTTATTACAATCGGTGGTTCGTTATCGGCTCTTTTGGCATCAAATCCGCTTCAGCGCTTTTTAAATATCGGAAGGGCAATCAAGGTCGCTTTTTTTGCGCCTAACAATAGCCCAAATGATATGATTTTGACGCTTATATCATTTTCTGAAAAAGCAAGGCGTGAGGGACTTCTTGCGCTCGAGGATGACCTGGATGAATTGCCAGACGAATTTTTGAAAAAAGGTATTCAGTTGGTTGTCGATGGAACTGACCCGGAAATGGTTAGGCGTATTATGGAGACCGAAATCGAACAGATGATTGATCGTCACGACGCAATGAAAAAGATATTTGATGACTGGGCTTCGTTAGCTCCAGGTTTTGGTATGATTGGTACACTGATTGGACTTGTTCTTATGCTTGTAAACATAGAAGACAAGTCTGCCATCGGTCCCGGTATGTCTGCCGCTCTTATTACAACCCTGTATGGTGCGATAATTGCTAACTGGCTTTCTATACCTGTTGCTAACAAGATGGAGGCTCGTGCCAACGAAGAGGTGTTAATGAAACTGGTGATGATAGAGGGAACAATTTCCATACAGGCTGGTGATAACCCGCGTCTGGTAAAAGACAAGCTTATCGCCTATCTTGAGCCAGCCGAAAGAGAAGCCATATCCAATGAGGTTGAGGGTTAATGAAGAAAAAAAAGAAATGTCCACCACCGGCACCGTCATGGCTGACGTCCTGGTCGGATTTGACAACACTTCTTCTAACTTTCTTTATATTGATGTTTTCGACTGCGGATATTGATGGAAAAGATTTCTTTCTTATCTTATCATCTTTTCGCGGTTCACTTGGCATGTTTGAAGGTGGTCATACGCTTTCAAAGGGCAGGTTGGAAGAGATGGGGCTAAATATTAACACTCTTCCGTCTGATGCTAAAAAGCGTTCTCTTGCTCAACAGTTAAAAAAGGCTCTCGAAGCATTTAAGCCCGAGATTCAGTCTAAAAAAGTGCGTATTAGCGAAGATGAGAGAGGGTTAATAATTACATTAGCGAGTGACGCCTATTTTGATCCGGGGTCGGCGGCGTTAAAAGAAGAGATAAGGCCTGTTTTGCGTAAGGTCACTTCAATTATGGGGGCAATTCCCAATTTTGTGCGTATTGAAGGACATACGGATAACAATCCGATCAGTCCTGGCACAACCGAGGCTCGCTATGAAACAAACTGGGAGCTTTCGTCGGCAAGAAGTGTTAACATTATCCGTTATTTGACAGAAGTAGAGGAAGCAGAGCCTAAAAGGCTTTCGGCTGTTGGTTTTGCTCAGTATCGACCTGTTGATGACAATAATACTCCTGAAGGTAGAGCATTTAACCGAAGGGTGGATATAGTAATTTTAAGAGACCAGATATATCAGGAATCAGATAAGCCTGGTATTGAAAGACCTCTTCCGGGTGAAGAGTGGCGTTAATAATCAAGTACCTGAATATGTTAAATTAATTGACAGGAGAATTATCTGTATTATTATGTCGCATGAAAGTGTACCCGGATATCAATCTGGCTTCGGTCGATAAAGCGAAAATAATATGTTATACAACATTATTTCGGTGTTGTATGTCTGTTGAGAGGATTTTATGGGTGATGAAGATCTGAACGATGATATAGACTCCGGTGAAGAGTCCGTCGAGGAAGCGGGTTCCGCGGGTGCCTCCAAGCTTATCAAAATCCTGATGTTTGTTGTTGGGGCAATCGCTGGTATCTTTGTAATAATTTTAATTTCGTATACAGTATCAAAGTATGTTCAAGAGAGGGCGTATCAGCGAGAACAAGATATAGTTGTTGCTCCGCCTCCTCCTCCGTTGTCTCATTTTAGTCTGCCTGATTTTGCGGTAACGACCAAGGATGCTGAACCTCATTTCGCCAAGATTTCTATATCCTTGGGCTACGAAGATAATGTAGAGCTCAATACCGAGCTGATAAGGCGTACTGTTCAGATACAGCACCTTGTGAACATTATTCTGAGAGGCAAAAGGTACGAGGATCTTGATTCTGTGGAAGATACGGTGGCGCTTGCCGAAGAGATAAAGGCGCATGTGAATGTGATTTTGATTTCAGGTAAAATAAAAGAAGTTTATTTTAGAGAATTTGTAGTAAACTGATGTTTTATGTTAATGAGGTGGCTCTTCCCTTAGAGAGTTACCATACGATACTCAAGTGAGAGGTTTGTCATGGGTGATGGTTCCCTTTCTCAAGACGAAATAGATGCTCTGTTAAAAGGTACTGATGATGTTGCACCACAGCAATCGGATCAGTCTTCTGTGTCCTCTGGTGCCGGCAGTGCTGGAGGTGGGTCGCTTTCGGCCGCTCAGAAAGGGGCATTGACCGACATGATGAACTCTGTTATGGCCGCGGTAGCTCCGGGTTTAAGCGGATATCTGCAAAATGATTTGTCTATAGGTAATGCTTATATTGAGTCAAAAGATGGATCTTCCTTGTCGGGTGATTTTTCTGGACAGTATGTACAGATACAGATGGGGTTCAATGGTGGTGTAACAGGGCAGAATAGTGTGTTAATGTCAGCAACCGA
>DAOTGZ010000098.1:0-9320 GCA_035447445.1 Spirochaetota bacterium
GATCCGGTTACCGGTTCGACTGTTAATCATGTAGGTATATATCTTGGCAAGGATAAGTTTGTGCATATGCCGGGAGAAGGTGCTTATGTGCGTATTGAAAGGCTGGTTAAAGATTCCAGATGGAGCGCAAGATTCGCAGGGGTAAGATCGTATCATAAGCTTTTTGATGATTTTACCGAAAAGTCATCAAAGTCACCGGATAAAAAAGAGAAGGTTCAGGCTTTTAAGAACATGGATCCGGATGTTCAGTTCGAGACATCAGACATGTGAATGCTAAATTATGCGAGTTATCAGAATTGAAAGATCGTCTTCAGGTTCTTTGCTCCCTGTAAACTGGTATACTTTTTGAAGAACCAGTTCTGAAAGTTCATCCGGATTGAGTTCGCTGTTTTGACGCAGTATTTCCATTAGACGAGATTTTCCGAGAAATTCATCTTCACTGTTTTTTGATTCAACTATTCCATCAGTGTACAAAACAAGAATATCACCGGAATGAATCGGGCAAGAGCTTGATACATACTCCTCTTCAGGGAACATGCCCACTATAGGGTTCAATGAACCGAGTTCGGCAAAGGAGCCGTCCTTGTGCATTAGTAGTACTTCGTTGTGGCCACCATTCGAATAGATCAACTCATTGATCGAGAGGTCGATTATTCCGTAAAAAGCGGTTAGAAACATGCCAGCACCGCCGACAGTTTTTAATAGAGAGCTGTTTATCTCATCGAGAACATAAAAAGGGGGATTATGCGGTTTAGCAAGGCTGGCAAAGGACATTTTAGCCATGGTGGTAATCAGGGCAGCAGAAATACCGTGTCCGCTGACATCTACTATCGCGATACCCATTGAGTTTTCGGTAAAAGGAAACACATCGTAATAGTCTCCACCCAGATTTTGCATAGGGTGGTATCGCCCTCCAATTTGGAAAAACTGTGATTCGGGAAACTTTTTTGGAATTATTATCTGTTGAACAGAGCGAGCCATTTGAAGTTCGCGTTCGAATGTGCTGTTTTTAATATTTAGCTCATAATTTGCGTGTTTTAGCTGTTGTGTACGGTTTTCCACAAGGTTTTCGAGCTCTTGATTAAGGTAGATGTTTTCAAAGGCTATGGACACATTGGAGCAGAATATGTCGATCATATCGCGCTCCCACTCTTGAAGAGCCTCATCCCGTTCCAGATATATGATATTTTCGCTGTTGTTCTGAGTCTTGAAATAGGCTATGTAGTGGTAATCATCAAAGACATTGCGTTTTTCGTTAAAAGCTATCTCTAGAAGTTGATACTCTTCAGCTGGCAGAACATCTTTGGCTCTTGTATTTGGTCGACTATTCTGGTATTTTCCGGTTGCGGCCAAAATAACGGGGTGTCCGTCCACATTTATAGCGGTTAGGCCGGAGGTCTGGCAATAAAACGCGTTATTGCTGTATCGTAGTATAGATGTGAACTGATCAAGTATGCCAGAAACGAAGTTTTTTAAGGATTGAACCTCAAAAATATGTGCTGTAGCATCAATTATTTTTTCAAGGGCACGCTTGCTTTTTTCAATTGTTATGATGTCTCTGTATGATCTTAAGGCGGTGATTATAGTGCTGAAAAGTCGTTCTGTAGTAAGTTCTGTTTTTGATTTATAGTCGTTTATATCGTATTCAACAATTACACGTTTTTCAGGTGCCTGACCCGGTTGACCAGTCCGTAAAATTATTCTGATAAGGCTGTTTTGAAGCTCTTCCCTGATATATTGTGTTAAAAGGAGTCCGGAATTTTCTTGTTCCATAACAACATCGAGCAGAATAACCGCAATATCGTCCCTTTCGTTAAGAATCTGACGTGCCTCGGCATCCGAATAGGCACTTAAAAACTCGACCGATCGTCCGGAAAATTCCAGATCTGACAGAACAAGTTTTGTAACCTTGTGAACATCCTGCTCGTCATCTACAATAAGAATCTTCCATGTTTCACGGAGCTTTTTTTCGTAAATTTCTTCCTGACTATCGTCAAAAAAAACAAGATCGTCTGCGTTTTGTCTGGTTTTCAGAGGTACACCTCGTATAGCCCATAATTGATATTTTAACAAACAGGTATAAGATAATAAACACGTCAAGAAATTGCAACTAATTCATTACTGGAGATGTGTAAAGTTTATAATTTGCTTAAGAAGATTTATTATTGCATCTTTTTGGGTCGATTAATACCTTATAAGTGTTAAATAGAGTGGATAAAACTTAAAAAGTAAATCTGTTTGACAAAGGGGGTAATATTGTACATTTTTTTGTGCAAAACATTATGGAAAGCGGTTATATGGCAAAAGAAGATTAAATGACTAGAATATTGATCGTTTTTTGATTTCGTGATCCTAAATGGATCCTAAGGAGATTTTATGAAGAAAATTATCTATTTTATAGCTATGATGTCAGTTTTTTCTGGGTTTTCGGTGAACGCCCTTGCGGGAAATGTTACAGAACTTTCAATGGGGGCAACACAGGCAGACGCAGTAGGTGACGATTGGGGGCTTAATGTGAGTGCGGCATGGTGGAATGAGCTAAACTATATGTTTGCATTGGGCTTTAATCCTCAGTTTGTCTGGTTTCAGTGGGACAAGTATGTTACTGATAATAACGGTGACAAAATATATCAGGAAAAAGAGGTTGGTGGAGTTGTAGATGAGTATCCGATTGTTGAACAGGCAAACGCATACCTTATACCTCTTCATATCGTAGCTAAAGTTCAGTTTCCTCTAAGTGACACTGTGACTCCTTATCTAAAAGGGGGAGGCGGATATACTTTTATGCCGTTGACCTATTCGGATGCCGATTCCGAGATGTTTGGTGGCGCTACATGGACAGCAGCTGTTGGATGTCAGTTTAGGGTTCCTGATATACCAAATTTTAGGTTCTTTGCAGAGTTTGGATATCGAGGTTCGAAACTTACTAATGATGATAACGTCCAAATAGACATGAGTGGTGTAGTTATTCATGCAGGTGTTCAATATGGACTGACGCGAGACAAGCCTCGCTCGGCAACTACAGATAGCGGAATTGTATGGTAAAAAGAATACCGCCTTATGAGAACATAAGGCGGTATTTCTTTCTAAGCATCATGAAATAGTCAAGATAATCGTCTTTTTTATAGTCGGGGTAGGTCCAGTCAAAAAATTCAAATTTCCCTTTGGTGAAATAGTACTCGTTTTCCAGATAAACGCCCCTGTCTACATACATCCTATGATAATACTCCTTGCAACTTGCAAGAAAAACATTCGAAAGGGTTAAGTATCCAGGATCAATGTTTATTTTGCGTGTTTCATGAGACGATGAAAGTTTTTCTTCAAGGTTGTTGGTGAATATCTTGATTTCGGCGATCATGTTTCGATCAACCAGCTCGGTAAACGAGAAGAATATTTTGTACAGGTTTTCACCTATACTGTTGTAATATGAAGAAAGGTCGAAGGGAATCTTTTGAGTTATAGTATCAATTTTTCCATAACGGGCGCCCATCTCCTTAAGTGTCGACAAAACAAGCTGATCAGAAGATGTTAACACTCCAGCAAAAAGAAGAGCTTTTGTGGGAATAATAGCTTTTGCCATTTTAACCGACCAGCTGTAAAAGATAGGTTAAAAAATAGTCGGAAATGAGTATTACCATTGAAGACTTAACCACAGCAGTTATTGTAGATTGGCCGACGCCTTCTGCGCCACCAGTTGTTTTGAAGCCTTCATAAGTTGAAATTATGGATATCTCGATACCAAAAAAAACAGATTTTATTATACCTGAAAGAAAGTCCATTGCAGTTGTATATTTAACAACATTTGAGAAGTACTGCTCGGGAGAAATGCCCAGTCCAAAATAACCAATTACTCCTCCACCAAGAACACCGATAAATCCGGATATAACAGTCAGGGATGGAGTCATTATGACACATGAAATAAAGCGGGGTACAGAAAGATATTGTATGGGGTTTGCGGATAAAGTAATTAATGCGTCAATCTGTTCTGTCACTTTCATTGTGCCTATCTGCGCGGCAATTGCCGAGCCTACACGGCCGGCCAGAAGTAGGGCTGTAAGTACAGGGGCAAGTTCACGAAACATGGCAATTGTTACAGCTGAACCGATATAGATTGAAGATCCGGGCATCTGGGCTTCCATAGCGTTACCAATTTGAAGAGCCATAACCATCCCCGTAAAAAAAATCGTTATGGATGTAACTGGAATGGATTTGTATCCTATTTCGAGAAGGTTCTGTATAAGATTTTTGAAATCAAACGGAGGTTTAAATATCCATCTTACAGTTTCTTTGAAGAATATGGCATAGTTGCCGAACCCTTCAAAAAACTGGTTACTTTTTCTTATAAAGGATAAGATCACGCGATAACCTCGTATATTATGTTAGGTGTAGCTGATAGTTTGATTTTGGCGATCAAGCCAATAACCCAAAAGCTACAAACCGTTCGATACTAAATAGGGTTATTTCTTGATAATGATCGAGATATTTCAAGAATAAAAAAGGTTGTGACCTAGGACTAAAAATGAGTTGTGACAGGCTATGATGGATAAAAAGTAATTTCCTGTTTATCGTTTTTATCGTTGTATTGCGATAGATAAAAAGATGATTCTTAATCCGGATATGTATGAACAATGTCAACATCGTTAAACTTGGTAAATTTGTCCCAGAAGAGTAGCTCTACATCGCCGATTGGACCATTACGCTGTTTCGCGACTATAATATCGGCACGCCCGGTTCTTTCAGAATCGCGTTTTACCCGGTCTTCACGGAATATAAACATAACAACGTCGGCGTCCTGCTCTATTGATCCCGATTCACGAAGATCCGAAAGTATCGGCTTTTGATCGGTACGAGACTCAACTGCGCGCGATAACTGCGACAAGGCTATAATAGGGCAGTTCAGTTCCCGCGCTAGAAGTTTCAATCCCCGGGATATTTCGGCAACCTGCTGTTGTCTGTCGACGCGTGAAGTCGAGGTGATAAGCTGAATATAGTCTATGATTATCATTCCGAGGGACTGCTTTTGAGTTGCTCTTCGGGCTTTGGCGCGTATATCGGCTATGGTAACACCCGGAGTATCATCAATAAGAATTGGTGCATTTCGGTATTTTTCGGCTACCTGGTTTATGGTTCTCATCTCGTCATTATTAAGATGACCGGTTCTTAGACGTTGAGCATCGATAAGACCTTCGATACAGATTAGACGCTGCAAAAGATGGGTAGAAGGCATCTCGAGAGAGAAGAAAAAAACCGGTTTTTTCTGTTCGAGTACTATATGATTCATAAAATTTAATGCCAGCGCTGTTTTTCCCATTGATGGTCGTGCTGCAAGTATTATTAGCTCTGATTCGTGAAATCCGGTAAGCATTTTGTCTATATCGGTAAAACCGCAAGATATCCCTGTTACAGCTCGTTTGTTTTGATGCAGAAGGTTAATCTGGTCAAGAGTTTGTCTGACTATTTCGTCTATGGTTTCGATATCGGAGGTGATGCGTCTTTCGGTTACTCTGAAGATATCACGTTCTGCCTCGTCAAGCATGGTTGGAGTGTCTATTGTCATGTCGTGGCAACGAACCGCTACATCACGAGATACTGTTATTAGCATTCTTCTTAGTGACAGCTCTTTGATGCGTTTGGCATAATATTCGGCATTGGCCGAAGTCGAAACCGTCTGATAAAGTTCTGCAAGATAGGCGTCTCCGCCGGCGCGATCGAAAAGAGATGTATCTTGTAGTCTCTGTTTTACGGTAAGAAGATCAACCGGGCTGTTAGAACGATCAAGGTCGGTAACGGCTTCGAAAATTATCTTGTGCCGTTCCAGGTAAAAATCATCAGGGGAGAGAAGGTCAAGAACCTTGACCAACGCATCCCTGCTGATTGTTATCGCAGCGATACACGACGCTTCGGCTTCCAGATCATGAGGAGGTACCTGCTGCATAAAAAATTACTCTTTTTCCACTAGAACTTTAACTTCAGAGGTGATACCCTCGTCAAGTTTGATGGATACCGTATGTTCTCCGGTTTTGCGAATCGGATGTTCCAACTCGATTTTGCGTTTATCTATTTCGAAACCGGCTTCAGATAGTTTCTTGGCAATATCAAGAGATGTTACTGCTCCGAAAAGTTTGTCCTCTTCGCCAACCTTGGCTTTAAATACCAGAGAAAGCTCTTTAAGCTTATCTGAAACAGAGGCACTAATTTTTTTTCTTTTTTCTTTTTTTACTTTAATCAGGTGTTTCTGCTGTTCAATAGCAGCTTTGCTGGATTCATTGAACTTTATTACCATTTTTTTTGGTATAAGAAAGTTGCGGGCGTATCCATCAGCGACAATCTTAACGTCTCCGGCATCGCCAAGGTTTGCAACATCCTTTTGAAGTATTACTTTCATTTTTTTCTCCTGCCTAAAATTATTAGGTATTTAAAAGGGTGTATAATGCTTATACACCACAAAACATTTTTAAAACAATAATCTATTTTTCTTCAGTTTGTCTGTTAAATCCTCTGAAATCGGTCCATACGTCAAGTAATCCAAGCCCTGATAGTATAAGTGCTACAACCGGGAAATAGAGAGGATTGAACATAATGGTTAACCCTAGTCCCAAAGGAAGAATGATCAGCGGCAACTTCTTTCTTATCAAGAAATGCCTGATTATCCCTATAGACTGAATAAAATAGAGAGTAGCTAGTATTAACAGACCATTTACGGAAATGGTGTAAACCGCTTCGGATGTTCCAGGTTTAACAAATAAAAAACCGGCAAAAAACGCAATCAGCGGCAAAACAATTCGCTCGTCTAGCTTGAAAAACTCGACCCCTTTTATTATTATATTTCGGATAATATAGAAGGTATATATAATCCGTAAGAAAAAATAGGACAAAAGAGTCATTATAAAACTGTTAACAAAGAAATAATAGGGTTCTATATGATAATCCTTAATACTTGTGAAAACAGTTGTTGCCGCTTTGATGTTGGCCTGTAAAATTTCATCCTCGACCTGGGACATGCTTATTGTTATCTGTTTGATAAGCTCGGTAAAAACATCTCTTCCGCTGTAAAACCTTAAAAAGTAGTAGTGAATGCTAAGCATAACAGCAAGCGAAACAGAGGCTGTTATAATGTAAAATTGCACAGAAAATTTGTACCTAAACGTAATCCCTGCCGCTGCAGCAATGGTTAAAAGTGTAAGTGCAGTCGACAAGTTGACAAACGAGTCGGCAAACGCAATTACCGAGGCAATACAAAGAGCAGCAATGATAAACAGAGTCTTGTATCCCCATTTGTAAACAGGAAACGAGAGACCCGCAATCAGCATGGTTCCTATAATTATTACAAATCCGCTTAACATTATACCGACTTATAGCTCGACGAAAGGTAAAAGTGCTATCATTCGCGCACGCTTTACTTCGGTTGCGATACGGCGCTGGTGTTTTGCACAGGTTCCCGTGATTCGTCTTGGCAAAATTTTTCCGCGTTCTGTAAGGAAGCGCTCAAGAACATCAGGCTTCTTGTAGTCGATGGCGATCTCTTTGTTGTGACAAAATTTGCACACTTTTTTTCTGAATCGAGGAACTCGGCGTTGTTTGCGATCTCCCTGTGCCGACCTGTCTCCACGTTGATCATTTCTTGCAGCCGATGGTCTTGATTCACTGCTTTCGCTGTCTTCAGTATTGGCAGTAGTGGGTGCTGAAGTGGCAACTGCCTCGGTCTCGCTTGAAGTCTCTTCGTTATTTTTTATCTCTTCGGACATTTTTTTCTCCTTGTTCTGCTAAACACGGGTCAGACCCGCAATAATGGGCGAATACGCCGCAGTAAGTTGTTTAAAACGGAATATCGTCATCACTTAAGAATGTTTCGGATGCTCCATCGTTTTGAGGGTATTGACCGGCTCCCTGATTTGCCTCTGGTCCCGAATAGCTATCAGAACCTTGATTATCCTGACTAGAGGATAAAAACTGGAAGTTTTCCGCAACTACTTCAACAACAGAACGGTTGTTGCCTTCGTTGTCCTGCCATCTTCGTTGTTGGATTCTTCCATCGACTGCTATTCTTTGACCCTTTTTGGCATATTTAGCTAGGGCTTCGGCCGCTTTTCCCCAGATCAAGCAATTGAAATATGAAACTTCCTCTCTGCGTTCGTTGTTAACAACATAAATCCGGTTATTAGCTATGGAAAATGTTGTAATTGATGTGCCGCTTGGTATCTGGCGAATTTCCGGATCACGGGTAAGTCTTCCGATTAGATTAACCCTATTAATATCAGATGATGCCATAGAAACCCCTCATTTGCATATTTGTTTGATAACCAGCATGATATCAGGTTTTTATTATATAAAAAGCTGATAGTCAGAGGTTGTAATGATCATGATTATTTTATGAAGCCTGTTTTTCGTCGACTACAACAAACATAGATCTTAGAAAAACATCGTTCAATCTGATTTCGTTTGTTACTTTTTCGACTGTTTCGGGCTCGGTCTGAACAATCTTGAAGATGTAGTAGGCTTCTTTTTGATCGTCAATCGCGTAGGCCAGTTTTTTTTGACCCCAGTCTTCATCAGATTTGATAGTTACGCCGTGTTTGGCAAGTATAGCGGCAAAAGCTTCTTTACCCTCTTCAAGCCGGTTTGAGCGTACTATTGTGGTAAGTTCGTAAGTTCTCATCGTTCCTCCTTCCTGTGGAATATTTGCTAAAATACAGTATGTTTTTAGCAGAAAGGCATATTTCAAAACAATAGTTGAATTATGAGGTAAAATGAGCAACAATAATTTTCATAAATTAAACAGGTTTTGATTTTTTTTGTTCTTATCGAAGTTTTTTAGTTATCAGAATAATGTATTTTGCCTATTATTTCGCTTGACGATATAAAAAAAGTATTATCAAGTCGATGAGTATAGCGTTTTTTATGCGTTTCAAATTCTAAGCTGTCTGTGACTATTTTTATAATGTCGAAGACCAGTGCTTTAGGAAAAATATAATGAGTGGAAACTATGATGTTCGTTTCGAAATGATAGGTGATGTGCCGGTTATTTATATCTCGGGAGATATGACTTCGGATGCTGATAGTGCCGTTGTGAAGATTTTTAGAGAGATAAAGGCAAAAGCCGGTGTTGCAAAGGTGATCTTCAATTTTTCAGAAACCAATTATATAAATTCGGCCGGTCTTGCTACTCTGATCAATGTAATTCAGGAGATGGAAAAGGTGGAGGGTCGGGTTGTGTTTGCAGGATTAACCACCCACTTTCAAAAAGTTATGGATATAGTCGGCATAACTGAATTTGTGAAGATTTCCGATACGAACGAGGGTGCCGTAGCTCTGCTTGAAGA
>DAOTGZ010000099.1:0-9289 GCA_035447445.1 Spirochaetota bacterium
TGCCGGTGTTGCTATCGGCGCGTGGCAAGGATTCTGGATAGCATATGTGGGTATTCCACCTTTTATTACCACTCTTGCCGGCTTTTTATACTGGAGAGGTTTTGCTCATCTTATTCTTAACGGTTTAACCATTTCACCGTTTCCTGATAACTATCTTAAATATTTTACCAGTTTTTTACCTACCTCCAAAGAGGTTCTTTTGTCTCCAGAAGAGGCGGAATTTGTCAAGATGGTTACAATTGCGGTTGGCGCGATTATATGTTTGTTATTTGTTGCATATCTGATATTTGACAGGAAAACAAAGACAAAAAAAGGATACGATGTGGATAGTTGGATGGCAATCGGGGCAAAGATTGCAATTATCGGCGGTGGTGTTATGTACGCTTCATGGTTGCTGGCTAATCATAAGGGTATTCCTGTTGTATTGATTCTTTTGGCCGTAATTGTACTTAGTTACAGCTATTTTACTACCAAGATGGTACCAGGACGACATTTTTACGCCCTTGGCGGAAATGAAAAAGCAACACGTCTTTCAGGTATTGATACAAAGAAGATTATGTTTTTTGCATACACAAATATGGGATTCTTATCCGCAGTTGCCGGACTTGTTGTAGCAGGACGTTTTAATTCGGCCAATCCTGCCGCCGGTAATCTTTATGAATTGGATGCCATTGGGGCATGTTTTATCGGTGGAGCTTCAGCTTACGGGGGAACAGGTACTGTAGGTGGAGCTGTTATTGGAGCAATGTTCATGGGTGTATTAAATAACGGTATGTCTTATCTTGGTCTTGATGCCAACTGGCAAAAAACTGTAAAAGGTCTGGTTGTGCTTGCGGCTGTTGTATTTGATGTTATTTCGAAAAAAGATAAAAAAGTGACGTAAACAAAGCCTTTTCTTTTTCACTCCTATTAAACTTAAAGCCGGGATCTTTTATGTATTGGAAGATCCCGGTTTTGTTTTGTGAACATATACAGACACATCAATTTGGTTAGTAACCAGATCCAGATTGTTAGAGAAAAATATAGGGATAAAAGCAGAACCTCATATAGCCCTATCGCAGTTTCCTAATAAAATATCAGAAAACGCGCAAAATGAATAATCAACGGGGTTACGGGTTAAGAATATGCATAAGCTCATCAATTGTATTAGCAGTAACAAGTTTTTGTCGCAGCTGCGATGAATTTTCTTTATGATGAAAGTATTTAACCATGTGTTTTCTTGCCATGATGATTCCATGGTCACCATAGTGATTGAACATCATTTGTGCGTGTCTGGCAGCAGTTTCAAAGCGCTCTTTATCAGATGGCTCAAACCCGGAAAATATCCATGGATTACCAATTGCGCCTCGAGCAATCATGATTCCGCTGCAGGAAGTTGATTCAAGTCGATCTATTGCATTTTTGTATGAAGAAATATCTCCATTACCGATTACAGGTATCGGGCTTAATTGTGCAGCTTTTTCGATTTCGTTCCAGTTCGCTTCTCCGGAATACTGTTGGTCCGAAGTACGGCCGTGAATTGTGACTGCAGAGGCGCCTGCCAAAGCGGCTTTTTCAATTACCAAAGCGTAATTTTTTGTATTTTGAGTAAATCCCAATCTAATTTTCAATGTAACCGGTACGTCAGATACAGATTTTATTTGTGAGACAATATTAAAAATAAGATTCGGGTCTTTCATTAATGCGGCACCCGAGTTGTTATTGCAAATTTTACGAGCACAGCAGCCAGAATTAATGTCAATCAAAGCTGGTTTGGGGAGCATCTTGCAAATTATTTCTGCAGCTTCAGCCATACGATCCGGGGAACTTCCGAAAAGTTGTACGGCAGCAGGAAATTCATCGGGAAACAGCGCTGCAAGTTGGCAGGTTTTTTTGCTATTGCGGCATAATGCCTCAGCGCTTATCAGTTCTGTATATACCATACCGGCTCCCTGCTCCTTGCAAAGGAGGCGGAAAGGGTAATCAGTATAACCGGCAATCGGGGCTAAAACAATAGGTGAAGTAAAGGGAAGTGTGTCAGATATCAAAAACCATACCCTCAGTAGCAAGAAATAATTCAGGTACTTCAATTTGAGCGGCTTTTGCGCTAGCGTCCATATGTTCTTTGGCGTCATGATAAATTGATGCAAGCTTTTCATCAGAGTAAGACGGTTCATGGTGAGTAAGTACTAACTTTTTAACTTTCCAGTTTATACCGCAGTTAACTGCCATAGAGTAAGAAGTATGACCCCAGTCAAATTTTGCAAAAGCTTCATCAAGTGTGTATTGTGAATCGAGTATCAGTAAGTCAGCTGCACAAAAAAAATCGCCGTGATCAGGAGTAAAAGACTCAACAGCATTGCCCCTGAACTCGACATCGGTAGAAAATATAAAGTTTTTTTCACCTTCCCGGAATCTATAAGCAAAACTGCCGCCGGGATGTCTGAGCGGAATAAAATCGACAATGAGAGAATCATCTACTTTATAGGACTCATTAGCCTTTAGTTGATTAAACTCTTTTATACTGTCCGTGTCATCGAATTCACGTGGGAAAAACTTGAATTTTTGCTGATAGTTTAATCTTTCCTGAAGATCTTTTATGGGACTGTTAAATATAAACCTGTTTCCTTTGATGTAAAGGGGTTTGAAAAATGGAAGTCCCTGGATATGATCCCAATGTGTATGAGTAAAGAAAAAATTAGCTGTAAGCCTGCCTTCACCGGCTTCTCTGGTAATAAGTTTGTCACCAAGAGGCAGTAAACCGGTACCGGCATCAAGTATTACAAGATTTCCTTTTTTTGATGTAACTGTTACACAAGTAGTATTACCGCCGTACAAAGTTGAAACATGAGGAGGAAGCAAACCGATAATGTCATCAATAGTAGCGTCAGAGCTGCCATTTTTTAATGTAGCCTCAATTATCGAGCGTACACGTAGCTGATATTCGTTGTTGGTTAAAGGAGTCGGAAGTGACCCCCGTACACCCCATAGTTCAATTTTCATTATATAGTTCCGTCCGCGGTCTATTTGGATGCGGTAGGTAATTACGATAATTATATGGAGTTACTTTGTAAAGAAAAAAATAAAAAAGGGGTTTGACAGAAGCCTCGATTAAAGTATCTGTTATCTTTGTCTTATAAATAATAGTTGGGTTCATGGAGGGCATTTAATGTCTGTTTTTCTATTCAAATTATTGCCAAAGGCTATGATTTCTCGTCTGGTTGGCCGGTTGACATTAACACGTTTTTCAAAACTTTTTATAGATTGGTTTGTAAAAAAATATGGGGTTAATACAGAAGAAATTGAATATCCTGAAAAGGGATTTACCTCTTTTAACCACTTTTTTACACGAACACTTAAAAATGGAGTTCATTCCATTGATAAAGAGAAAAACTGTGTAGTTTCACCGGTTGATGGTCGAATTGATGAGTTTGGAATTATAACTGGTACGCGTATCATGCAGGCAAAAAACCTGGATTATCTTGTTTCTGACCTTATTCCTTCGGATTGTCATCATCTGTTTATCGATGGATTTTTTATAACATTATATCTTTCACCTGCTGATTATCATAGAATACATTCACCTATTAACGGCAAAATAAATGAGTTGATTTACGCTCCAGGAAAGCTTTTTCCTGTAAAAGAGATTATTACACGTTCTATTTCTAGAGTTTTTGCCAGAAACGAGCGCATGATATCACTTATTGAAAATGAATTTGGAAGATGTGCTGTTTGCAAAATAGGCGCTATGAACGTGGGAAGAATAGCTGTTAATTTTGATACAATTGAAACAAACAGGTCAATGTTTCGCCGTGGTGCTCGGAAGGTTTATGGTAATATGGCGCCTCTTGTTCATCGTGGAGATGAAGTAGCCCGTTTCAATATGGGGTCTACTGTAATATTGCTTTTCGAAAAAGACATGTTTGCTCCGGCGCAATTACGGAAAGGCGATCACGTTAGAATGGGGCAGAAGCTGGGTCTTTTGCACATGAAAGAAAAATAGTAATATATTATCTATAGGGAACTTCGAAAAATTACCATTTCTAGAACGGCTATGCCGTTTAAAGCCCATGTATAAAGGAATTTTTCGCAAGTTCCTTGTTGAAATGTTAATTATTAGAGATTGCCTATAGAGTAAATAGTTGAGGAAATTCAAAAAATAACCGATATTAGGTATGTGCTATGAGTAAAAAAAATGATCGAGCAAATAGAGGTCAGCCTATGAGACAGTCACTTTCGGTTCCATCAGAAGCTATTGATGTATATAATAAGGCTTTGAATTTTTCTAATAAAGGGGATTATTCAATAGCTTTAACTGAATATAAAAAGGCAATATCGATATATCCTCAATTTCTGGAAGCTTATAATAATATGGGCGAAATTTACTCTAAATTGGGCGATACTTCGAGAGCGATTGATGTGTATCGTGAAGCTCTTTCAATATCGCTGAACGACAGGGTTCTGCTCAATATTGGAGTAGAATATTATAATCAGAAAGAACACGATAAGGCGCTAGAGTATTTCAAAAAATCAATTTCGCTTAACCCTGATTTTTTAGAAAGTCATTTCTATGCTGCTATGGCATATTTTAATAAAGAAGACTATAATTCGGCTGTAACTCACTTTCAAAAAGTAATTAGTTTCGATGAGCGTCATTTAAAAGCAAATTATCTTCTTTCTTATATTTATTACGATTGGAAACAGTATCAAAATGCTGTTAAGTGTCTTGAACGTATTTTAGATATTGCAGACGATAAACAGTTTGTGAATCGTTATTACGGTTTTTGTATGTATCACTTGGGCAATTACGACAAGGCTGTTCAATATTTGCAGGTAGCCTTAAAAGAAAATCCCGCCTATTCCAGATTTAAAGATTATCTTTCTTCTTTAACCTACGAGAATAAAATAAAAGAGTTGGGTGATATAAAACAAAAAATAAAAGAGTTAGAATCTAGAATAATGCAAAAAGATACAAAACCTTCATTGCACGAGTATAGCAAGCTATCTATGCTCTATATTTTTAATGGTGAGTATAAAAAGGCTGAAGACTTGTTAACTTCTGTAAAGATTCAATAGAATCTTATTTTTTTGATAGATTGAGTATCAATAAAAAAAAGTGTTCTTGATAATAGGAACACTTTTTTATTAGTGACAATTATTTTGTTTATTGTTGTTAGGATTACTGGATATTAATTAAAAAGGTGTTTATATGAATACTATTAATTCTATTTTTAAAATTATTATGTTTTTCTTTTGCTTTATGTTTTTTTGTTGCTCTTCTTCATCGTTGCAGGAAGCTCCGGTTGGCACTGCTTTGGTTTTTTTTCATGTTACTCTTGAGGGAATTACGGATGCAGATATTGTAGTTTTGGATGAAAAAAATAGTGAAATTAAAACAAAAGTGCGTAATGGTGATACAGTTGTTCCAATGTTTCTGATACCCGGAAGAACATATTCTATACAGGAAGTGCGTTTTGGTAGTAATAAATTATTATTGAAAAAACCGGCTACCTTTAAGGGGGCTGTGCCTGGCGTAATAAATTATGCAATGACGATAGATGTAGTTAGGTCTGGATTTATGCAGAGATTTAAAGTTTATTCGTCTGAGGAACACTACGAAAAGGCTAAGTCGAAGTTTAACAATAGATATAGAGATTATAGTAAAAGTAAAAGCTTTAATCGACTTGTAACAGAAAATACTGTTGAAAAAAGCAAATTGATAGATTTCTAATAGATAATTGATTAAATTGAAAAATAACGTAATGATAACTGGGTTTTATAATTTTACTTATTAATGGTTTGTCTTCTTTTTCTGAAAATAAGAAATGATACGAAAATCGAAAACTCATAAAGTAACATTAACGGAATTGCAAGAATTGCCTGTGTAAGTATGTCTTGTGGGGTTACGAGTGCCGAAAAAATCCATATTGAGACAATTGCATATTTTCTTTTGCTGACTAAAAGGGTTGGGCTAATTATACCAAGTTTTGTAAGTATTGATACAGCAACTGGCAGTTCAAATACAATACCTACCGAAGCTGACAGTAGAATTAAAAATCCGAAATAGCTGGACATATTGATATTTGTTTGCACATAAATATGCGCAAATTTAATTATCATATCGATTGTAAAAGGAATAATTACAATAAAACAGAAAACAGCACCTGTGTAAAAAAGAGCTACTGCAAAAAGAAGTGACAAACGGATAAACATTCTGTTTTGGGGTGATATGGCGGGACGAATGAAGCGCCAGAATTGAAATACTGCAATGGGAATGCACACTGATAATGAAAAACCCAGGGCAAGCTTGAGTTGAATTATT
Source organism: Spirochaetota bacterium (assembly GCA_035447445.1). GTDB lineage: Bacteria > Spirochaetota > UBA4802 > UBA4802 > JAFGJZ01 > JAFGRW01. Next base: position 6,302 of record DAOTGZ010000099.1, read on the forward strand.
ATGCTTTCTCCCATAATGTCGTATTTAAGCAGAAACAGGTTTTTATAAGCTTTTACAGGTTCTATTAAAAAGTCATGAATGTAATTATTGAGATAAAGCCCAAGTGCAAAAAAAATGACAATAAAAATAAGTACAAAAAAAAGCCGGATACGTAATTCACCTAGATGCTCTGAATAGCTTATAGGAGTGTCTCCCCGCAATTCAGCTTCATTATCATAGTTTTCTTGATTGATTCGTGATATTCTCTGCTCCAACCTGTTTAATTTCATTTATTGCTCCGCAATTTTGTGAGATATCTATATCATTTTTTAAATTATGATATTTTTGTAAACAGTAAGTTTACTGTTTCTTAAAAAAACAGTGGATATTTAAAACCTGATAAATTGGGAAAGAACAGCTTGACAAATTATGTCGCATGGAATGATTGTTTATCATTATTAATTGAGGTAATATCCAATGCTTGTAAGCGAATGTACGATGTGCAATTTTCACATTTGTGTAATGAAAAATTTTATTATGTGTGGTTACAATATTGATCGCAATGAACTTCCTATAGTTGTCGGAGATAATGATCAACAGCTTGTAAGCGGTTGCCCGAAAGAAAAGTAGCAGAACGTCCTTAATTATCACTTTTTGTTTTCCGATTTATAATAGTATGAAGAAGAAAACAAAAAATTATAATCTTGTTCTGCTATTTATTATCTTTGTAATTTTGACCGGATGTACCCCACCTCCAGGTACGCGTTTTTCTGGAGTACAGAAGGTTCGGGACCGGTCATATTCTAAGAGTAGTATTTCTGATCACTTTGTATCTCAAAGACAAGATGGTAAGTTTGTTAGTGGAGAGACAAATGCGATTGTAAGGCGCGCGAAGAGCTGTATTGGGGTACCTTACCGTTATGGTGGAACCGATAGGCGCGGTTTTGACTGTTCCGGTCTTGTTTTATATTCTTATCAGCCCGCAGGAGTATCTTTACCTCGTAGTGCAAAATCACAGTTTAAATCCGGGAAACGAATTACCCTATCTCAAGCAAAGCCGGGTGACCTGCTTTTTTTTAAAACCAACAGAAGTACTATCTCGCATGTTGGCATATTTATAGGTAATGGATCATTTGTACATGCTCCTTCAAAAGGAAAGAATGTACGTATCGATAAATTATCTAATCCGTACTGGAAGAAGGTTTTTGCCGGTTCTGCCACGTATCTACGTTAGAATAATTCTTTACAAATAGTATATCGTAACTAATCAGGTAATATGAAGAAATTATCTGAAATTTTTGGGGATGTGCCTGTAATTTGTGTAGCAGAAATAGGCATAAACCATAATGGAAATGTCGATCTTGCTAAAAAAATGATTACTGCAGCCGCTAAGTCTGGAGCACATGCGGCAAAAATTCAGTCAATAGATGCTTCTGAGCTCTATTCAACTTATAGTAAATCCATTTCTAATGGTGATAAGAAATATAATAAAGATGAGTCAATAATTGATTTTTTTAAAAAGTTTTATTTAAATGAAGAGGAGCATAGGCTGCTTTTTAAACATGCTCGTTCTGAAAATATTGAACTTTTTTCAACACCATTTGACAATGATACAGTCGATATGTTAGAAGACTGTGGGGCAAGTCTTTACAAAATTGCTTCTTGTGATGTAACAAATCATAAATTAATTAAGCATATATCTTCCAAAAGAAAACCAATTATTCTTTCAACAGGAATGTCGTCAGACAATCAGATTAAACAGGCAGTACGAATTATAAAATCTGCTGGCAACGATTTTATTCTTTTGCACTGTGTATCTCTTTATCCTGTTGAGCCTATAAACATGAACCTTAGACGTATTGATGTGCTTAAGTCTATGCATAAATGCAAGGTTGGGCTTTCAGATCATAGCAATGAAGAGGTCGTACTTGCAGGAGCTGTCTTTAAAGGCATATCCATGGTTGAACGACATTTTACTGATGAGTATAGAGATGACTGTCCCGATAAAGAAGTTTCGTATGATAGCCAAAAATTCCGTTCAATGGTTGACAATATAGGGTATCTGTTGGAAATTGATGGTTGTGGAAATGATCTGATATCCACAGATGAAAAGGCTGTAGCAAAGGCGTCAAGACGCTCTCTTTTTATCTCTACTGATTTAAAAAAAGGTACGGTATTAACGGGTGATATGTTGAAGTGTAAACGTCCATTTGCTGGAATTTGTGCCTCTTTGTATTATGATGTTATCGGGAAAAAATTAACAAAAAATATTAGTTCAGATATGCCTCTTTATCCTGAAGATATTGAGTGATAATTGAATTGTTTATAAACATATTGATACAATTAGCGGAAATAATCCAATAAATTTTCTGAACAATACTGGAGTTCTAAATGAAAAAAGCGCTTATTACTATTTTGTTGTTATCATCATGCTCCTATTTTATGGTTAGAAGCAATAATTATTACACAAAAGATGAAGCAAAAATACTTGAACAAAGTTCAAATCATCTTGGAATGAGTTTCGGTTATGATTCACGTATTGATCTAAATTATTTTTATAAAATGAAGTACGGTTCTGAAAAAATTGGAGTTTTTAATCGTGGTTTAAGCGCTACAAAGGATAATACTCAGGGAAAACCAGAGGAAACTCCGGATGCTCAACCAAATATAGAAGCTTTTAGAAAAAGCTTGTCACAATATACAGTTCAGGAACAATTTTATTTGCTCGTTAAGGTCTATTACTTATATGAAAGAACTCTCTATTATAAAAAAGTCATGTCCATGCAAAAAAAATGGCGTGATTTTAATACTGTAAATCTTGAATATTTGCCAGCTACTGAACTATACTTTACTGAATTTGAGAATTATTTTAAAGAGACCCAACCAAAATTGTACTCTGATTTTTTAGCACAAAAAAACGATCTAAAAGTTGATGCAATTACCGAACTTCAAAAAGAGAATACTGTTGTAGACGAATATTAGACATCTTGAAATAAATATAATTATCTG
>DAOTGZ010000100.1:0-9250 GCA_035447445.1 Spirochaetota bacterium
CTGCCGTAAGCCCCAGATAAGGATCGGCATATACAGTACTAGCGATGGCGAGCTCTTCCTCAATTATTGAATTGTAATAGTTGTAATCATTGTTTATTATTTTGTGAGTAAGCTCGTGTACGATAAAGACGCGCTTAATGCGGTCTTGCAAATCAGCTGTTTCTTCGGATGCCTTAATAAGACAAAATTTTATATCGTTGGTAACCTCGGAACCTATGTAATAGAGACCTTTTGTAGAAGCATGCTCTCGCACAAGAACAGCAATATTGTAATCGTTAGTGACTTCGTTATCATCAATATAAATAAGATCAGAATAGAAGGTGGAGTTACTGCTGAAAAATTCATCATAGAAAATTAGAGGAATTATATTATATATTCGCCTGGTTTTCTCAAGAAAAGGATGACTCTCCTCAATCGGTTTTTTTCGTCCATAAATACAGTAATCCAGCATCATCGAGTCAGGTTTAGAAACAAATCGCAAAACTATATCGAATGACTCAAGCTCTTTCTCAACTTCCCGCTGCGTAGCCTCGTCAAAAGTAGCAGGTTTTTTATAGTATTTGTAAAGTTTAACTGCTAGTTTGTAAAAAGGTAAATCCTTGCCACGAGAAAGATAAAGTTTATAAAGTTTTTCGTAAGATACGTTTGAATCAGAATCTATTTGAAGATCCATAATTATATTGATAAAATGAGGATTGTCGTTAAATAACAGCACAATATACGAATAAAAAATACCGTTTTGTGTAGAAAGCAGCTCCTTATAATCACGATTTTTATAAAGCTCGTCAAATCCAGAAGCATGCCGTGGCACAGCACTTCCCACATCACTGTTTATCACCATTGCGGATGGTAAAAACGCAAGCATAAGCGCCAACAAAAAGAAAAATTTGATCCTGGTTTTAATACACTTACCCCATTTTAAAAATCCGGCACTTACCGGATTTTTAAAATCAGCTCTGTTGTCAATAAATTCAACAACAATTTGTTAATTATGAATAAAAAGGTAAGTGTTCGTTAACGACCATCTTTTTTACGAAAACGGAAACCACGCCGACCCATCTTGTCAAATTTCTCCCGCTGTTCTTCACTTAACAGAGCGTATATCTCCAATCTATGCGCGTCAGCAAGCTCACGCATCTTTTCACGATCTCCCCTGAATTTCTCTCGTTCTTCAAAAAAACGTTTTTTTATAGCCTCTATTTGCTCGGCCTGCGCATCAGTCAGATCAAGTTCTTCACGCATGCACTCTATTCGGCTACCTGAACTGCGCCTGCTTAGACCCGATTTTGAAGGTCTATCCTGAGCCAATACAATTGAAGACGAGACGGCAACAAAAAGAAACAAAACGGCAATTTTTAAAATCTTCATAATCTCTCCTTAAAACAATAATGATTTTATTCAATTGCCGGTTTGACCCTTAAATACTGTTATTGGTTCCTTTTATTTCCAATCGTCACCATAATGATGTGTAAGTTCTTCGCCTGGCTTGATATCGCGCAATGCTACAACTGATAAGTCATCATAATATACGACATTAGGTCGATTATTATGGTTTATGTACTTAAGGCAACAGACAACATCAACCGCTCCATCTTCGACATGAAGGGTATAGTCTGTCTGTTTACGACTAGGAACAGCATCACAATAACCTATCACATCACCCTTACATATTTTTTCTGTTGCAAAAAGCCCTTTTCCGTGTATCAGGCTTTTGCCAACCCTTAACGTTTTTTTCATTATTAAACTCCAAAACCAAACAAGATATGATCGAAAACATCTAACAGTTTACCCCTACATAGATCTTTAAACTCAGTTCTGATAAACTAAGTTTAAAGATTAGCACTTCTTGAAATATCCCTTATTATATTTTCCAAATTATCCAGATAATAATCGATATCAGACAATTCAATAGTTAACGCCGGATCAAATCTTAATACCTCATGACCGGGACGTTTTGTCAAAATAATATTTTTTTCAAGAAGCTTATCGTTTACCACTTCAGCAACAGAAAAGCGGTCGCAACTCATAAATTCGATTGCAAGCATAAGCCCCCTACCACGAATCTCCTTTATCACACCATATCGCTCTTGGATATCCAAGAGTCTTTTGTATATCAAAACCCCAGTTTGCGCACATCGGTCAAGTAAATTGTCTTCTTTGATTATTCTGATTACTTCGTTTGCTACAGTTGCCCCTAACGGGTCATTTTGATGTGACTGTGCGTAGTGAAACTTATGCGGATCAAACTGAGACAAAACCTTATCAGAAACCGCTGCACAACTTACCGGATAGCCATTGCCAAGCCCTTTGCCTATGGCTACAATATCAGGTACAATATCATAATGCTGATAACCAAACCATTTTCCTGTGCGCCCCATTCCGGTTGTAACTTCATTTGCAATTACGATGCCACCGTTATCCCTGACTCTATCTACTATCCGAAGTACCAGATCTTTTGGAGGAAAGTTAACAAGCCCAAGAGAGCTCCCCGGTTCAAATACAAAAGCAGCAATTTTAGAAAAATCAATTCTATCTATCGAATCATCGTTTTGCCAATCATATTCGATCCACTCATTGCCAGGTCGTTCTCCGCTAATCCCGTATGCCGACAGATAACAGTTTTTCATCGTCAAGAAATATGGCTTATCAAAGATGCTTCTGCAAAGTTTCACAGAATACTCAACAGCTTCGCTTCCCGAACAGAGAAAAACGCACTTGCCATCCACTATTCCGGTGATATCAAAAATTTGGCTCGCCGCCTCATCCATAACCGGATTAAGATAGCAGTAGCCCGAATGAATCATCTTTGCCGACTGTTCCGATATAACTCGCGTAATTCGTGGATGACAATGCCCAAGGGGCGTACACCAGATACCCGACTCCAGATCAAGGTAACTATTACCTGAGTCGTCAAAAAGAGTGCAGTTTTGCGCCCTAATAATATTATCATACTTTAGATCATGTCCGGTGCTGTTGATTATTCTCATTTTATTCCTTTATATTTAGACAAGATACTTCTTTGCAAGTATCTCGGCATCTTTAATGCCCTTGTCCAACTGATAAACAGATTTTGCCTTGTTACTGCAATCAATGAGCCCTTATTTTTTCATCCATAATTTTTTGTGCCTTTGCAAAAATCATGGGTTGCAGTTTTCTTTGAATACAAATTTCATGCAACTCTTTATCAAAGGTTGCCTCCATTGACACCCACTTGCCATTTAAAAAAACCTCAGGAAATGTATGAGGAAATGGGTCTACCCAGTTTTTATATGCAAAGCCAGGTAAAAAATCATCTAAAGCTGTTTTGTGAACATACATAAAATGAAAACGTACTTTTTTTGACTTTCTCTTTACATTTTTCTTATATTATCTTTACCAGTATTTACTATTTATTAACCTGTACCATAACCGCGAGGTATTGGTAACATGTGCTTGATTAAAGCGTCTCATAACGTAAATATGGACGTCGGAGGACGGATGAGCGGAACTTTTCACCAGCAACTTAAGACCGAAATGGACAAAATTTTTGAATCCGAAGGTCATAAATACCCTCAAGATGAGATATTACGTCTTGATATGCACTGCCACGATAAAAACAGCGACCAGCCTGATGAACTAATTGGGCGTATACTGAACATTCCGGAGACATGGCTTCCTCCAAAATCATTGATTAAAATTCTCAAAAAAAACGGATCAACTGCCTTTACAGTAACAAATCATAACAACGCCCGTAGCTGCTACCAGCTGCAAGACGCAGGTTACGATGTATTAACCGGTGCCGAATTTACAGTTACAGTACCTGATTTTAACAGTCGAATCCATGTTTTGGCTTATGGGTTTACACCCGAAGAAGAAACTGTGCTCAATCGCAAACGCTCAAATCTTTACAAATTTCAGGAATATGCTTTAAGCCACGACATACCCACAGTCTGGGCACACCCGCTATTTCATTATAAAAAAAACAGCATACCCGACATGGGGCTTTTTGAGAAGTTATCACTTGTTTTTCAAAGATTTGAAACTGTTAACGGTCAAAGGGACACTTGGCAAAACCTGCTTGTAAATCAGTGGCTTGACACACTCACACCAGAAATAATTGACCAATTCGCAAAAAAACACAAAATGCCTGTTAACGCTTTTCAGGAAGATCCCTACACAAAAATACGTACAGCAGGCTCAGATTCGCATATGGGGCTTTTTGCTGGACAAACTGGAACAATTCTTCATATACCTGGGCTGCAAAAGCGACTTGAAACTGAAACCGCATCAAAGCTTGCTCTAGAAGCTATACGCGAAGGTCGCACAGCACTTTTCGGAAGCACCCATGACAGCGAAAAGATGACAGTTGCCTTTATAGACTACTTCTGCCAAATAGGGCTCAACCTTGAAGATCCAGGACTTTTAAGAATACTTTTCCATAAGGGTGAAACAAAAGATAAGTTGCTGGCCATGTTTATGACTAACGGTTTTCTTGAACTGCAGCGCCACCGATTAACAACCGGTTTTATTAAAACTTTTCACAAATGCTTTTTAGGCGCACCGCCTCGATCTCTTGCAAAGCTTATTATTCCTAAAGACTATAGCCCCGTTTTTGATCTTGCAACAAGCCTTGCCGATGTAAAAAAAATGCCTCACGCAGAGCAGCCACTTTTGTACAAAGAAAAAATCGAAAACATTTATAGCCATCTTACAGATCTTGTTATTAAACGTCTCGAGGGCAAGCTCAAAAACATGCCACAAATAAAAGATGAAGATATGAGCAAAACAATTGTTGAACTCGATATTCCTTCTCAACTGCGACTGCTTTTTGAAAAGGACAATTCACTACGTAGCAAATTTACTTTTTTGCGAAAGAAACCAGATAAATCTGATCCATTTAAATTAGACAGGTTTCTTGACGGATTATCGTTTCCAATGCTTGCATCAACAGTTATAACCGCTGCGACCTTTGCCAGTGCACGTGTTCTTTACAACACCCGTCCTCTTCTTAATGCATTTGCTGAGGCGACAGGGAAAACTCCTCATCCCAAAAGAATGCTATGGTTAACCGATACCTTCGAAGATCGCAACGGTATTGCAATTGTATTAAAGTCTATTTTGGAAGAGATCCGACGTCGAGACCTACCGATTGATATATTAACCTGTAGCTCCACCGTAAAACCAGGTAAAAACCTGATAGTCGTACCACCAAAAGCCGAATTTGTTTTACCCTTCTATCAACATCAACCCCTACGTATACCCGATATATTACAACTACATCAGATAGTCAAAGATAACGAATACGACCGCCTTATGTGCTCAACCGAAGGCTTTATGGGAGCAGCGACTCTCTTTTTAAAAAATGCCTATTCGATTCCAGCCTTCTTTTATGTGCACACAGACTGGACCACCTTTGGACAAAAAGTGCTAAACCTGAGCTCCTCGGCACAAAGCCGTGTTCGACGTTTACTCAGAGCGGTTTATCAGCAGTTTGATAAAATCTTTGTGCTTAACAGTGATCAACAAAAATGGCTTGTGTCAAAAGCCATGGGCATACCCGATAAAAACGTTCATTTAACCGCCCACTGGACAGACAAGGAGTACAGGCCCCAAAGAAAATCCAAGAAACAGCTTTTCGGTGTTTCAGAGGATACACCTGTTATGCTTTTTACCGGGCGAATAAGCCACGAAAAGGGTGCAACTGAACTTCCTGCAATCTATAAACGGATAAATAAGGTCATTCCGGGAGTCAAACTCGTTCTGGCTGGTACCGGTCCCGAAGAGGAAAAACTGAAAAAAATATTACCTGATGCTCTTTTTCTAGGCTGGGTTGACCACACCGAACTTCCGAAAATTTACTCATCCGCGGATCTTATGATTCTGCCCTCTATTTTTGATACTTTTGGATGCGTGATTCTTGAAGCTCTAAGCTGCGGAACTCCGGTTATATCATACGCAAATAAGGGGCCAAAGGATATTATAATTCATGAGAAATGCGGTTTTCTGGCCTCAAACAGGAACAAGATGGCCGACTACGCAGCCTCTTATCTATCGTCACCAAAGAGATGGGCATCTTTTAGATCAGCCGCATTAAAAAGAGCAGCTGACTACAATCCGACAGATATTTTTGATTCGTTACTGGAGGATGTCGGTCTTTCAGAACAGAAGTTTAAAGCAAAAAACAGAACCACAGCCTAAAATATTTGCGTTATCTTGTAATCCTTTTGGCGGCCTTGGCGCCCGAGCTCCATGCGGCTGTTATGCCGCGACTCGTTCCCGCGCCATCTCCTACCATAAACATGTTCTCTTTTACTTCGAAAAACCGGTTAATAAAAACCGGACGGTTTGCGTAGGTTTTTATTTCGGGGTAATAAAGAATTGTTGAAGGATGCAAAACTCCGGGAATTATTGTATCAAGCATTTTTAAGGAGCTCCAGATATGCCGTAATATTTTGGCTGGCACAGCCAAGGCCAGGTCGCCTGGTGTGGCTGACGCAAGCGTAGGCTTAAAATCATAAAGATCGCCATTAAAGGTTTTACTGTTAGAACGCTTGCCCAATCTAAAATCGCCGACCCTCTGCATCATGGGCTGACCACCGGCAAGCTGCATAGCCATCTGTCCTAATACCTGTGCGAAATACTGTCCACTTGCCACAGGGTCAGTAAGTTCGATAGTCTTTAGCATCGCAAAATTTACCAGGTTATTCGGTCTGTTTTTCTGAGACAGTGAGTGACCGTTTACCGAATAGTAGTGCTCATATTTCTCTTTTACAACATGTGCCGCTCCTGAATTTGTGCAAAAACTGCGGATTTTATAAGGAAAGACAAATTTGGGGTCATAATAATCCTTAACTATGGGATAGTTCTCGCTACTACACTCTACCCTGATTCCGATATCTACCGAATTATCGCTAAAACCAATCCCGTTTTTTTTCATAACATCTTGAAGCCAGTCAAAACCAGCGCGGCCGGGTGCAGCTATTACATATTTAAAGCCTACCTTTTTACCATTTTTCAGATAAACCAAGCGCTCTTCATAATTTATCGCAAGCGCATCAGTATCACGCCATACGGTAATGCCACCCTCTTCAAGTTGCTGTATAAGAGAGCCTATGAGAGCCGGAGCCTTATCTGTCCCCACATGCGCCTGGCGTATATCAAGCAGATCGACACCGAGGGCAGCCGCCCTTTTCTTATATACTTCAAGATTCTTTTTTTCAGTTATACGCGGATTCAGATATTTTTCAACAGTAACCAGTTCATTCTCGGCCTCATCCTTTGTCCAAAGCAGCTCTGGAAAACCCACCGGATATGTATAGTTCTGTTTACAGTCATTACGCAATCCTCCACTTGAAATTGATCTTTTTTCAATCATGAGTACCGAACTGCATCCCTTTTCCAGCAGACCAAAAGCCGCGCCAAGCCCAGCAGGTCCTGACCCTATGATAACAACTTCAAAATTGTTCACAGGTTCTCTCCAATCATACATAAAATTACAATACCAGTATTATCAATTTAACATATATTGACAAAATAACCCAAGAAAAACTTGACTATTAATACCTTTAGCCGTCCAAATAAACAATGCACTTTTTCAAAACAGAAAAAAAAAAGATCGGCGCAACTAAAACCGCCACAAGAAACAATGGAGACCAAATAATTAGTAAACCGGCTCCCATAACGAGACGCCTCACGATTATAGCTCTTTATCTGTCTGTTTGGACACTGCTAAACGGTTCTGTAACATCATTTACAATCAGAGAATATACATTTAATAAAAAAAACTATGTTTCGCTTTACGATATTGCAACAAAAACCGGCATAAATCAAACCTTTGACGTTATTTCACAAAGAGGTAAACTGTACCACAAACATCATTCAGCTGTTTTTCAAGCGGGTTACGCAGCGTACCTGATTGACGGAAGGGTTTACCTTAGCGATTATCCCGTTATTCGAAAAAACGGAGAGATATTTATACCTTCACTTTTTTTCCGTGAGATGTGCTCTGCCTTTTTTCCAGAATTAGAGGTAAGGCTGGCCAATAATCACTACTCTCTAAAGACAAAAACGAAAACTGAAGATCCGGTACCATTTTTAACACCAGATTCGCCACCAAAAGAAAAAATCGCCTTTATCTTTATCGATCCGGGACACGGAGGACGTGATCCTGGAGCAATAGGCGGCAAGATTCGAGAAAAGGATCTTACCCTTAAACTTTCAAGAAAAATCAGGGATTATCTAAAAAAGAATCTGAAGGGTGTACAAATTCTTATGACCCGTGACAAGGATCATTTTATCGAGCTGGGCAAACGCACCGAAATGGCAAATCGCAAGTTGAAAAAGGGTACAAATGGTCTCTTTGTCAGCGTTCACGTTAATGCGTCCATATCATCACGCAGCAACGGTCATGAGACCTATTACCTTTCTCAAAATCCGACAAATGAAGAATCCCGTGCTACCGCGTCTCTTGAGAATAATGTTGTTGTGCTCGAATCAAAGAAGCACAAGCCTTATCAGGATGTGGAATACGTTGAAGCCCTGATGTTGACAACCCAGATACAAAAAGAGAGCGCCCTGTTGGCAGACAATATTCAAGACAGAATGAAAAAGAATCTTCGCGAAACACGTTCTCGTGGAGTAAAAAAAGCCGATTTTTTTGTTTTAAGAGGTGCCCTAATGCCAGCTGTACTTGTTGAAGCAGGATACATAACAAACAGCAAAGAACGAAAACTGCTTACACAGAAGGATTTTCAGGATCGCATCGCAAAAAGTGTTGGTGATGGTGTGATAGATTTTATTAAAGAGTATAATAAATAGGGGTTTAAGCAAAAATATCTAGGTTTCGTCCCAGGGCCGGTCCCGATGAAACAACTCCACGTAAACCATAAAGGTGATTTGACCTGAAATATTCATTCATTCGATTAAGCGCTCCTCTTCCTATAGCGCCCTCGGGCTGAACCGGCGTTCGCCGAGGACCAACACGCTTAACAGCCGAAACTGGATTTTTGGTATCATAAGCTGCTTTTATATAGATCCTACGATTATTTTGCGAAGGCGAAAGTTGTACAACAGAAACAGCCGACGAGATATTCATTTTACGTTCCCCGTAAAGATTAGTACAAATTAATAACAATCAACAATTAATGATCGGCAAACAGCAATCTTCACTTTAAAGACAATCATTCAGGATTAAAAAAAGTGTAACCGTTATCATACAACAGCCGAAATACCTCGTCCTGAGTAGGAATCCCTCCTTGACCACCTACCGAAC
>DAOTGZ010000101.1:0-9096 GCA_035447445.1 Spirochaetota bacterium
CCATATTATGACTGGCAGATACACAGAAGCTGAACAGGACATTCAAAACGCTCTTCAAATTCGCGAGAGCATTAATCTAAAAAAGATGCTCTCTGCCGTTTATATAAAGCAGAACCGCTTTGAAGAAGCCAGTATTATACTTGCAGATCTTGATAAACGATCACCTTCAAATGCCGACATCAAGTATCAACTTGGCTCACTATACTATAAAGCTTCTGATGATAAATGGGTTAAAACCTTCGGAGCACTTTTCAATTTAACTAACAAAAACAAAACGCTTTCCAAAAAATACTCCAAAGCTTACCTGCTACTAGCAAATCACTATTTTTCTCAAAAAGAGTATAACCGCTCAACGCATATTTATCAAGCCATCACTGCGGAGATGCTCGAATTTAAAGATAAGAATCAGGCAGCCCATAGTTTTTTTCAGACCAAAAATTACAAAGAAGCAATAGAACTTTTTGAATCAATATCGCTTGCACAACCTGAGAAATTGCTTTTAGCAAAGGCCTATTTGAAAACCGGCCACGAATCAAAGGCTCGTGATTCAATTGAATATATTGTTTTGCATACCTCTGCAAAACAAGCCATTGTCGAAGACCCTGACCTAGGACCACTGGCAAAAAAAATAATCCAGGAAGATATGGATGCAAAAGAAGAACTCAGAAAAGCAGAAGAAGCTGCGGCAAAAAAGCGTGAACTTGAAGAAAAAGTCAAAACCGATGAAACAAAAAAATAGAGTCTATCGCTAGTTACTATCTCTATTTTATTTCCGAAAATAAGTAATTATTCCAAGCTCCCTTATTAAATAAATATAAGGATAGATTGCACTATGAGCCTTTTACTGATTCCTGAAATTATTCTCTACTTATCTGGTTTTTATTTTTTGACTTTTACAAAGACGCTCTCTTTTGAAGATTTAACAGCCTTGAGCTTTTCGATACTTTTACGTATTGTAATCATGACGAGACTACACCAAACAAAATATATTTATAACTCATTAGTTAGTGGTGGAACATTACTTGCAACCGTGATAGCTTTTATTTTTTTCAATTTCGGCATTCCATTTGCTTTAACACTTTCACCTATTCTTTTTGCAATATTCCTCTTTTTACAATTTCAAAAAGATTTCAATATTTGTAACTATATAATCAAAGGATTACTCTTCTCATTTTTTTGTCTTGCTCTGCTCTGTCTTTTAACAAAATCCGGCAATCCCTTTAAAGCCCTTACACCATTCATGATTTTTATTAATACAAATTTTTATCATCCTGTTTTTTTAATAATTATTATAACTATGTTTTTTATAATTGTATCTAATTTATCCCCTAGATCAATACTTGTTTTTCATTTTTTCGCTGACGCGGCACTACTACTCATTACAGGTATTATTGTTGTTGATACAGCTGTTTCGATTCATAATCGACATTCAATTATTTTGCAAATTAGAATTATTTTGATTACAACAATTTTAACAGTTTATGCCTTATCATTCAGTCAATTAGGGATAATAATTCCTCTAGCTGTCTCTTATCTGTTTTTTATCTATTCCATGAATACCGGAGGAACCATTTACAATGAAAATAGAATCTCTTTGCTATAAAATTAAAAAAAAGACTATATTGGACGATATATCATTCGATTTTAAGGAAGGCATGATAACGGGACTTATTGGGAGATCGGGATCAGGCAAAACAGCTTTGTTAAACGTTCTTGCCGGAGCAGTGGAACACACTGATGGAAGAATATTGCAAAACAATGAAATTTTATCGGCACCTAAAAGAAAAAAAATATCAATGCTTTTCCCCGGTAAAACTGATTACTCACCATATATGACCATCAGGGAACTTATCCTTTCTGGAACCCCAAGACATTTTTACAAGAAGAGAGAAGCCTACTCACAAATTGAAGATTTTATCCATGCAGTCTGTTTATACTTTCATTTAACACCGTACTTGCAATTTCATTGCGGTGAAGTTCCAGATGCAATATTAAAAAAATCATATCTTGCGGCATCTTTTATTACCCTGAAACCGCTAATGTTTCTTGATAATCCTGATACCCACCTTGACCCTTTATCACTTATACAGCTTATTAATCTGATTCATCATATTTGTATTGAAAAACGGGTAAGATTTGTTATTGCTTCACATAATATAAATTTTATATTTTCGTGCTGCACACACTACATTGCTCTTGGTAAAGGTCAGATTCTATTCTCGGATAAAAAAGAGAAAATCACAGATCAAATAATGGGAGAAATATTTGGAATGGATATTATTTGTAACCATAACATAGCAAATGGTTCCCCTGAGTTTCATTTTTATCATCAGGTATAATACTCTATCTTCACACGCCCTTCGTCAAGAGTTTCTACAATAATCAGATAATCCAAAATATTTAAGGTTTCTATTAAATGGTAATAATCAGGATCAAGGTGAAGAATCATTACTCGGTGACCGGTATCTCTGGCATTAAGACTTACATTTACAAAGGAATCAACACCTGCAGATGTTAATATTTCCATATTTGCGCAGTCGATAATAACACTGTGAGTTGCAGTTATTTTGTTTACAGCTCTTTCAAACTCCTCAGCACTGATAACCGATAGATTACCGCTTAATTTAATCAGTTTGAAATATTCGTAATCTTCAACAACATATGAAAATTCCATCTAAACCCACTTATAAAATATTATGGTAATCTTTAAAATTAATTATACTGCTCTATTTATTCCAGTGTGAACCAAGATAGATCTTCTGCCCGATTTCTCCGGCGACATAATCGATAAGCTGTTTTTTCAAAGACGGATAAACTGTAGCGTTTGAGAGTTCTTCAATAGAAAGAAATTTAAAATCGGAAAGACGCTTATCCAAACCCAAACGGTAAACCCCGCTGGAATACTTACAAATAAACACAAGATTAACAATATGTCTCTTCCCCGAAGGCGAAATAGAATCAATACTAAAAAGAAGATCATGTACTTCTACCTTGATACCTATCTCTTCTTCAAACTCTCGTCGTAAAGCCTGTGGAAGTGTCTCTCCATAATCGACGCCCCCACCCGGCAAAAGCCAGTAACTTTTTCCATTTTTTTGGTGGCATACCATTAAAACGTTACCGTTTTCAATAAGAATACCAGCAACACGGATACGGATTCTTTTATTGTTAAGCAGACTCACACTTCAAATCTCTCGTTTTTAATCTTATTTAAAATTTTACGGGCCGCGTCAACCTCTGCCCTACGTTTGCTGGTACCCGAACCTTCAATAACAACACGCCCATTTATCGTTAAAGCAACAGTAAACAGCTTCTCATGATCTGGCCCCTCTTCTTTTAATAAAATATAATCCGGCTTTTTTTTATATTTTTTTTGTACAATTTCTTGAAGAGAAGTTTTAGGATCCCTCATGGTAGGTATTTTATCAACTTGGTCAATATATTTTTTAAAAACAGACAATATAAACTTTTTACTGGCCTTAAGACCGTGGTCAAGATACATGGCTCCGATTATCGCTTCAACAGTATTGGCAAGAATAGAATGACGACTCCTTCCACCACTATTCTCTTCGCCCTTTCCAAGCAGAATAAACTGACCTATTTTCAACTCAAATGCTACAGCGGCCAACATCTCTTCGGAAACAACTGTCGACTTGATCTTTGCCAAGTCTCCCTCATGATAAGACTCGAAACGTTTGTAAAGATATTCATTAATTACAAGCCCTAAAACCGAATCGCCAAGATATTCCAGACGTTCATTTTCTTTAACAGGGTAGGGAAGTTCATTTGCGTATGAACGATGAGTAAGGGAACGGTTAAGAAGATCCAGATTAGTAAACTTGACCTTCAGTATTTTTTGGAGGCGGTTTAAATCTTTTGAGCGATTTTTAAAATCATGCATAAAAAATCCTGAAAAAATAAAAGGGTGTCAAAGGACACCCGGTTATTTTAATACCTAACGCATTAGTCAAAGAACTAGGCTTCTACAACAGGCGCTTTTTTTTCTATAATAACACGTCCTTTATAAGTATTACACTCAGGACAAACCTTATGAGATAAAACAAACGCGCCACACTTTGGACAAGGACGCAAGTTTGGAGACGCAATCTTTACATTTGCACGACGCATTCTCACTTTTGATTTTGATTTTCTTCTCTTTGGAACAGCCACTTTATATCTCCATAAATAACATTCTCATTTTGCATTGAGGAACAAAATATTTTTAACACCCAATTTGTCAAGCACATAAAACCAGCATATCAGCCTAAACTGCTTTCAAGAAGCATCAGGCTTATAACTCATAAGCATAAGCCGTTTTTTAGCCTGTTTTTCGTAGAAAGAGCCTATATATTCAGAAACAAGACGGCTATAATACTCCTTAGCCTTCTTGACGTCACCTGTACGCTCATAATGACGACCTAGATCATATATTATCTGTTCAATGAATTTGGTATCAGCCAAATCAACTTCCAGATTCTTGTATATCTCAAATGCCTCATCGTTGCGCTCTAGCCACTCAAGCGTTACAGCAATCTGTATTCGCGCTAATGGAATTAATTCCGAAGATCCGCTATTATCTACAAATTTATTATAATACTCAAGGGCTTCTTCGTAGCGTTTGTTATGATAGAGTATACCGGCAGCAAGATAATAACCATTATCTTTAATATAACCCCATTTCGCACTATCAGAAAGCTTTACAATTTCGCTAACAGCATAGTTTACAGCTTCCTCTTTTTTTTCTTCTTCTATCAAACGACTATACTCATCAAGAATTGCTTCGTATTGAACTACAATTTCACTCTGGTGCTTGTCATAATAAACAGCAAAAGCAATAATTGCCAAAACCACAACAATAATTAGAGAAAAAGAGGCTATAAATATTTTTCTGTGCGATGATATATAGCCAAAGACACTGAAAGCTATTTTTTCAAATTTATTCTGCTCTACATTAACTTTACTCATTTTCTGTTTCTTCACCTTTTAATTTTATCAGATCGCCAATAGACGCAGTATTAGAACTTTGAGCATTTAAGATCTTACTCAGCTCCTCTTTTTCCGCCTGCATTTCAATATTTTTAATACTAAGGGAAATTTTCTTTTTAGCAACATCAACATCTAGAACAACTGCCTCTACTGTATCTCCCTCTTTAAAAAGCTCTGACAGATCATCAACTTTATTTTTTGAAACTTCAGATATATGAATCATACCTTCAACATTTTCGTCAAGCTTAACAAAAACACCAAAAGACTTAACAGAAGTTATCTTTCCCTGAACAATCGAACGAGGAGGAAACTTCTCTTTTACAGCCTCCCATGGCGATCGCTCTAGTTGCTTTATACCCGCTGCGATTTTCATTTCATCAACGTTAACAGATAGAATTTTACAGCTAACAGTATCGCCTTCCTTGTACGGCTCAAGCGGATTTTTAACTTTATCATCCCAGCTTATTTCCGATACATGCACAAAGGCATCTATACCTTCTTCCACTTGGATAAAAAGACCAAAATCCATTTTATTTTTTATTACACCCTTTACGACAGTACCAACCGGATATTTTTTGGCAATTGCTTTCCATGGATTTTCAATGGTCTGACGTATACTAAGAGATATTGTTTTTTCTTCACTGTCAATACTTAGAATCTTAACTTTAACATTATCTCCCTTGGCTGGCTGATTCCGGGCTCCCTGGTTTTTTTTAGTCCAATCGATTTCAGAAGCTGGAACAAGCCCTTCTACACCCTCTTCAAGTTCAACAAAAACTCCAAAATGTGCAACACCCGTTACAGTGCCATTGTAAACAGTACCTATAGAAAATCTATTTTTTACTGAAAGCCAAGGATCTTCCTTGAGTTGTTTAAGACCCAAAGATATTTTTCGGTCACTTTTATTAATAGAAAGAACTTTAAATTTAGATTTATCCCCAATTTTTAAAAAATCCTTCACGTATGCAACTTTTTTCCATGATAAATCATTATTATGCAACAATGCTTCAAAGCCACCTATATCAATAAAGGCCCCAAAGTTAACGATACGAGCAACAGTTCCTTCGACAACATCTCCCTCGGAAACCGAAGCAAGAAGTTCTTTCCAACTTTCATCTTTCTTTTCGTCAACGAGCGCTCGTCTTGAGACAATTATGCTTTTTTTTCTAGGGTCAATTTTTATTATTCTAAGTTCAAATTCAGTTTTGTTTTGTACCGCATCCTTCACTCGTATATCTGCAGCATGGCTCATCGGCATAAATCCACGATAGCCGTCAAACTCGACCATTGCACCATTTTGTCTGGCTTCAACAATCTTTCCTTTTATATCGTTACCAACAGATAAACCGCTTTTTTCAAAGCATTCCCATTCGGCCGCCTGTTTTGCCTGTCTGTGTGAAAGTTTAGACATACCGTCACTACCTCGGCGGTTAACGACGACCACATCAACAACTTCACCCGGTTTAGGCTTAACATCAAACTCCGATAAAAGAACCCTTCCCTCAGTTTTTCCACCAGTGTTAACAAACGCAAATTCATTATCAACAGAAACAACTTCTCCCTTAAGAACTCCACCTTCAAAGGCTAATTCGCTTTCTGCAAGCAACTCATCCATAGAGATACTGTCTTCAAAATCCGGATCAATCTTATCGTTCATATGCTCTACTTTCCCACATTCGAATACTTTTAAAAACTACTCTAACCGGACGCCAGCTATTTTACCTGTAAACCGCTTTTTAAACGTCACAATCGATATTAATTTTAAAAGCACCCGTTATTATAAATTTTATTATTTCAGACACTATCCTGATTTTCAATCAGTTCAGTCAGCTTATTTACAACCTGATCCTGTGTCATATCGGAAGTATCAACAAATACCGCATCTTCGCATCTTTTAAGAGCTCCAAATTCACGGGCGGTATCCTGAGAATCACGCTGTATAATCTGTTTTTTTATGGCTTTTAAGTCAACATTTTTTCCTGTGGCAACATATTCATCATAGCGCCTTTTGGCTCGAGTCTCGACAGAGGCATCAAGATATATTTTTAAATCAGCATTTGGGAAAACAACCGAACCGATATCCCTTCCATCCATAATGATCGACTTCTCCCCCGCCCACTCACGCAAAAGAGTGGTAACAAAATCCCTAACAGCTTTGTTTGACGATACCCACTGAATACTTTTAACAACTTCTTCCGAACGGATCAATTGAGATACATCAAGCCCATTAACAAATGTTTTGGTAGTTCGATCCGAATAATATTCCTGTCGAATATCCAATCCTTTTATACCATTGCCAAAAGGAGTCTCAGAATCGATATCTCCGTATTTCTCTAGAAAAAACCATGTTATGGCTCGGTAAATTGCACCTGAATCGATATAGGTAATACCAAGCATTGCCGCTACCTGACGAGAAACGCTACTTTTTCCCGATCCAGCTGGACCATCAACTGCAACTGTAATTTTTTTCACTCTATTCTCCGGAAAAGTCAGTTTCGTAAGAAAATTCCTTAATTTCTGACAATTTTGGAAGGTCCGACAATTTGTTCAAGCCAAAAACCCGTAAAAACTCATCAGTCGTCCCATAAGCTAATGGCCTACCAGGAACCTCTTTTCTGCCAACAGGCTTGATCAAGTTTCGTTTCATGAGGTTTGCCACCATCATTCGAGAAGATACACCTCTAAGTTCTTCAACCTCAGCAAGAATTACAGGCTGTTTATATGCAATTATTGAGAGGGTTTCAAGCATACCACGTGTTAATGGTTCTTTTCGCTTAAAACCAAGAATTCGACGTATCTGACGGGCATAATTAGGGTTCGTAACAAACTGATAACCATTTGATATTTCTACAAGTTTTATACCACCGTCCCGCTCTTCATACTCATCGATCAGCGAATCAAGGACAATTTTTACATCAGTTTTATCGATTTTGAAATTTTTGGTAAAAAAATTCAGAGATAGAGGCTCATTAGATAGAAACAAAAGTGCCTCAAAAACTGCATGATAATTATCTTCAGATGTATCGTCAGATGTATCGTCAGATGTATCGTCAGATGTATCAGCAGATGTATCAGCAGATGTATCGACAGATGTATCGACAGATGTATCAGCAGATGTATCGACAGATGTATCGACAGATGTATCGGCAGATGTATCGGCAGATGTATCGGCAGATGTATCGGCAGATGTATCGATACCGATCTCTTCTACACCATCGCCATTATGTTCTGTTGCAGACTGATCCACAACAGATTCGGCACTATTTACATCATTCTCTTCATTGTTAACAACACTTTTCTTGTTTTCATCCATAGTATTCACTTAATTGCAAGGGAGTTTCGGAATAATTACCGTTTTAAGTCGAAGTCAAAAAACAACATAATAATCACTGACCACATTATAGATCTATCGGACTGCGACTCCCGTATCCTTAAACCATGCCACTATATTTGATATTAATTACAAATTAATTTTTTTTGCGGATATTAAAATATTGTAATCTGGTCTCTATATTGGCTTTAATCGTGTGTAAGCTCCATTGTGTCGTTGTTTATGCGATAGGTATCGGGATCAAAGTTTCTAAACAGATGAATTGTTCCATATTGTTTATGCTGCATAACTTTAATACTATGCATCTTGGCAAGCTCAAGACAGGCTAAAAAAGTAGAAACAATCTCCGGCACGGAAGGTATAGAATGAAAAAGCTGTTTAAATGTTATCTGCTCTTTTGAACGCAAAAGGTTCACAATAAAATCAATTCTGTCACTAACAAGAATTTCATCGAAAACTATTTCACGTTCTTCAACAGGCGCAGATACGCTCATTACATCTACAAATGCATTAAGCAGATCAAAAAGCGACATTGTAGTATATTCATCATCATCCTTTACTTTCGAGAAATCATTCTCCCTCGTAAAGCTCTCGGACTGCTTATCATATAATTTCTTTATTTCAAGAGCGCTTTTCTGATGACGTTTATATTCAAGCAATTTAGCTACAAGTTCACGCGGAAGTGGCGGAATAAAAAATTCGTCTTCTATCTCACCTGTTGGCAATAGAATCTTAGACTTGTAATACAAAAGTTCCGAAGCCATAGCTATAAACTCAGA
>DAOTGZ010000102.1:0-9003 GCA_035447445.1 Spirochaetota bacterium
GGGAATGCTCCCTGTTGCCGTGGAAGAAGATTATTTACGTACTCGTATGCATTGGCGCTTATGATAGATTGAAAGAGCAATTCCAATAGAGGTGAAAAATAGAAGTAATATTATGATGAGCAGACGATTGCCGGAGTCGGTTCCTAAAAGGTAGGCCGAAAGAGCCGAACCCTGATAATCGCCGATTCTTTTAAGTTCTATCTGTTTGAGTTCTAGTATTACATCTTCGGGACCGTCATTGATCCAGGTTATCTCGATAGTTGTATCTCCACCCGAAATATCTATGCTGCCCTTGCCGGCTTTGAAATTTTTGTGATGAGCATTAACAGAGACAAGCTCGCTTTCACCGGTTGAAGTATAAACATCAAATTCAAATCTCTTGAATTGAGGTTTTGATTTGATTTCGCCATGATTTCTGGCCCAGATTACGATCTGGTATCGACCTTTATCGAGCATTGGATAGTTGAAGCTGATTGAGTTGCCTGATTGATAGATAAGGGCCCCGTCCCTAGTCCAGAATACTCCATCAGATGAAGAAGTATACTGTAAAGCCGAACGTGTAAGGTCATCCTTGTACGGTGCTAGTTGAGCACGGTCACTTGCTGAAGTTTTGTTGAGCATTATGTTTTTTATCTGGATATTAGCATCGTAAGAACCCTCGATATAATAGTCATTGGTCCATTTTAGTTTTAGATTATTGGTGCCTGGGTTAAGATAGACAAGCGCAGAACCTTTCTGATATGTATTATCTGAAGCTGGTACCAGTATATTGCCTTCGGCAGAACCGCTGTTGTCAGAAACAGAGAGGTTAAAGTAGCCGTAGCTGTCTGGCAATGTGCCAAAAACGTTTTTTGCAACAACACTTAGGCTGTAGTAGCCCGGTTCGGTTATTCCCGAAACGGTAAGGTCAAGCTGCTGATTGGCGCTTGCTGTATAAATTCCACTTTGGACATCGCTGTAACCTATCTGATTTCGGATGCTTGCAATTGCCTGCTCGATATCTTCGAGTCGTTTTATCTGTGCTTGGCGAGCTTTATCGTTAGGCATTTTATCAATCAGTTTGATTATCTGTTCAGCTCTCTCAACAAGCTGCTCGAGCTCTTCTGCAAGTGCAGCGTATTCAGGATTGTCAAGCGGTTGATCGGGTACGGTAAACCATTCGCTGCCTTCTGATGGTTCGGCAACTACCTGCGCGTCTTCCAAAACGATTCCAGCTTCATCAGTAATTGATGTATCATCAGTAACGGGTTCATCGTCATCAGCTGCAATTAGAGGCAACTCTTCGGCAAGTATCTCGTCGGCTGAAGGCGCTGGAGCAGGTGTTTCGGCAACTGCGGGAATTTCAGGAATATCAGTCTCGTCAGTTTCATCTGCTTCAGAATTGGTTGTATCATCCGAATCATTAACGGCTACAGCTGGCTCCGTTGACTCGGTATTTTCCGAATCAGACTCTGCTACAGGATCGGAACCAGAGGTAATTTCTGTTTCGGCAGGAGTTTCGTCAATTGACGAATCGGTATCTTCGGTAATATCCGACGCAATTTGTTCGGATTTATTGTCTGAATCATCAGTTATACTTTGATCAGATTCAGCTTTCTCTTCGTTTGAAGGTAAAGCCTCGGTTTCGGCTATTGTCTGTATCTCCTCGACTACAATTTCTTCAGTAATAATAGGGTCAGATGTGGTATCGGATGGAGTCGATGTTGTTACATCCGAACCTTTCGCCGGCTCTTTAACAGGATCTTCGTCCGCATAAGAGTTTGGTGAAGATTCAGGTTCGCCGTCTTTAGGTGATGTGGATCCGCTACCATCGCCACAGCTCACATTAAAAAGCATTGCGGCTGATAATATAATTGCGGTTAGAAGTAAATTTATTCTTCTCATTGTCTCCTCCTTAAATCAGAGATGCAAACTTATGGTTTAATAATTAGAAATAAAGTACATTAAGTTTTAAGAAAAACCATAAATTTGAAATCCAATATTAATATATCACGATTATTAAAAAAAGCAAGCAAAAAAAGCCCAAACGGGCTTTTTTATCAATTTTATTTATGGTAATCGTAAAATTTACTATATTACCCTCAGGAACATTGAAATTTACGAAGTTTCCATATTAAAAAGAAATTTAATAGTGAAAATATGGAAATACCCGGAACAGTTGAAGGCAAAAATGGCTGGATAAGTGCTTGTTTTATGATAAAAAAAGGGTTGCGCAAAACGTGTGAAAAAATCACTTTGAAAAAACAGATTAACATTTTTTGGTGAATTATATCGTGAGCATGGTCAACGAGATTGATCGGCAGGTTATAATATCTCTTTATAGGTATGCAGAGTCGCGTTTTTATAAACCCTGAATGTTGTCTGATGATAAAAGAAGATAGGAAATAAATGATGTATAAGATAATTGAAAAGTATTCTCTTGCGCCTCAGATTGAGTACGCAAGAATCAAGGCTCCAATGATATCCAAAAACGCAGAACCGGGACAGTTTCTTATTGTTGTCGCGTGTGAAAAGAGCGAAAGAATTCCGCTAACCATTGCCGATTTTGATCGTGAAGAGGAGTCGGTATCGATTGTATTTCAGAAAATGGGTAAGGGTACTCACAAGATTGCCGACTTTAAGGCCGGAGACTCTTTTCATGCTGTGCTGGGACCTCAAGGAAACCCGACCGAGATAGAGGGAGAAAAGCATATAGTCATGATTGGTGGCGGTATCGGTGTCGCGCCGGTTTATCCAATTGCACGAAAGTTTCACGAAAATGGGGTTCATGTTACATCCATAATCGGATACAGGGGCAAGGATTTTCTATTCTGGGACGACAAGCTTAAGGCTGTTTCAGATGAGATGATAATCACCACTAATGACGGATCGGTTGGCCATAAGGGTTTTGTTACCGATGTTCTTAAGCAGATGATCGAGGACAAAAAGCCTATTGACCGCGTTATAGCGATTGGGCCTCCAATTATGATGAAGGCCGTTGCCGATGTTACACGTCCTCATGGAATTGCTACAACGGTTAGTCTTAATTCGCTAATGGTTTGCGGGATGGGAATGTGCGGAGCCTGCCGTGTTACTGTTGGAGGCGAGACCAAGTTTACATGCATGGATGGCCCTGAGTTTGACGCGCATAAAGTTGATTTTGAAGAGCTGATGCAGCGGTTGGGAATGTATAAGAGTGAAGAGAAAGATATGCTTGATGAATACCAGGGAGAAGATAATGAGTGATCGTTTTAAAGCAATACATATGAAAGAGCAGCCCGCTGAGGAGCGAAAGAAAAATTTTCTTGAAGTTCCATGCGGTTATACGGAAGAGGAGGCGGTTCTTGAGGCTAATCGTTGCCTTCAGTGTAAAAACGCACCTTGTATAGAAGGGTGCCCCGTTTCAATAGATATACGTTCGTTTATTGGACATATTCAAAAACGAGAATTTGATAAAGCTGTTAATAAGATTTACGAAGCTGATATTTTGCCATGTGTGACGGGACGTGTTTGCCCTCAGGAGAGCCAATGTCAGGCAAAATGCGTTCTTAATAATAAAGGCGATGCCGTATCAATAGGAAGTCTTGAGCGTTACGTCGCGGATCGTGATCTTGAGCGTAGACGCGAGGCTCTTAAGGGCGAACCGGTAAAAATAAGCGGAAAGACAAAAGTAGCCGTTATTGGGTCGGGTCCGGCCGGTATTGCCTGTGCTGCCGATCTTGGAAAATACGGCTATGACGTTACAATTTTTGAGGCGTTCCATAAGGCTGGCGGTGTGCTTGTGTATGGTATTCCCGAATTCCGTTTGCCAAAGGATATTGTTGATGTCGAGATTCGCTCACTTGTTCAGACCGGTGTAAAACTTGTGACAAACGTTTTGACAGGACGGTCGTTTACTATAGATGAACTTATGGCTGAAGGTTATAAGGCCGTATTTGTAGGCTCTGGAGCCGGACTGCCCCAGTTTATGAAACTGCCTGGTGAAAACCTGAATAATGTCTATTCGGCTAATGAATTTTTAACTCGTGTTAACTTGATGAAAGCTCATCGTTATCCTGAATATGATACACCTGTAAAATATGGGAAAAACTGCGCGGTAATAGGTGGTGGAAACGTTGCACTGGATGTCGCGCGGACTGCCTTGCGTCTTGGAAGCGAAAATGTGTATCTGATTTACCGACGTACACAGGAAGAGATGCCTGCGCGTCTTGAAGAGGTACGGCATGCTTTGGAAGAGGGTATTCAACTTTTGGCTTTGACAAACCCAGTGGCCTATCATGGCGATGAAGCCGGATTTCTTCAAAAGATAGAGTGTGTCAAGATGGAGCTTGGTGAGCCGGATGAATCTGGACGCCGCCGCCCTGTGTTGGTAGAGGGTTCTAATTTCTTTATTGAAGCCGATGTTTGTGTTGTTTCGATAGGCTCGACACCGAATCCTCTAATTGCAATGACTTCTCCGCTTATTGAGACAACAAAATGGGGAACAATAAAGGTGGATGAGAAAGGTATGACCACAATGCCGGGAGTTTTTGCTGGTGGAGATATTGTAACGGGTGCGGCCACTGTTATTACGGCAATGGGAGCCGGACGCACGGCTGCAGCATCCATGCATGAGTATTTGCAAAACAAGAAAGATTAATTTTAAAATTTTAAAAAAGCATTAATAATATACAAAAACACGTGCCTTTTGGTACGTGTTTTTTTTTCGATAAACACCACTGTCGCGGAGTGCCAGCGACGCGAAGTGGTGACTTAACGTAATCTGAAATTCTGAATATATGGATTTCGTTCTAAACGGTTTTAGACTTCGAGTCATTTGTATTAACTGCCTGTGATGACGTGGATTTCGATACGGCAAGACTTTTGAAACATGCAGATGCCATTAAAACTGATAAAACTGACGGCAATGGTAAGTATGTAATTAGCATTACGGGTGTCGCTTTTATTGCCATTATGTTATACGGTAAGGGGCTTGCGGTTGGAGAAGAAAGAACGCATTATGATTACAGCAAGGTTCCGGATATCGACTATATGATTAGCGATATCGCTTAGTGTGGCTTTTTTACCAGGTAAATCAGGGTTTACATGACGAATCACTGGTTTTTAAGAAACAGTATTGTTCTGGTATTGGTTTCTCTACAGAAAAAAGAATTGCTGAATATAGGCCCCTGCCGCAAAATAATACGCGATTTGTCACAACCGCGGCCAAAAGGAGATGTCTGTGAAACGGGAAAGAATAAAGCATGTTTTGTCAATTGTAGAAGTCGGTTCAAGGATTACTGTCAAGGGATGGGTGCGTACCTGTCGTAAGGTAAAGGATCTGATTTTTATAGAGATAAATGACGGCTCGGATATAGAATCATTGCAGGTGGTTGCCGAACCAAAAATAGAAGAATATAAGCAACTTTCCGAATTAACAACTGGATCCTCCTTGAGTGTGACGGGTACGCTTGTCGAATCGCCGGCCGCTGGACAAAGAGTTGAACTTAATGCCGAAGAAGCAGAAATTTATGGCTTAACTGATGCATCTTCCTATCCCTTGCAGAAAAAAAGGCATTCTTTTGAATTTTTGAGAGAGATCGCGCATTTACGCCCGCGCACAAACACCTTTGGCGCTGTCTTTAGGGTTCGAAACAGCCTTGCCCATGCGGTACACTCTTTTTTTCAGCAACGTGAGTTTCTTTATGTAAACACACCAATAATTACAGCTAACGATTGCGAAGGAGCGGGTGAACTCTTTCATGTAACAACCCTTGACCCCCTTAAACAGAATAAAGACTATGGCGATGATTTTTTCGGTAAGAAGGCATCTTTAACGGTAAGCGGACAGTTAGAAGGAGAACTTTTTGCTACAGCTCTTGACCGGATTTATACATTTGGCCCCACCTTCAGGGCCGAGAATTCAAATACATCGCGGCATCTCGCGGAATTCTGGATGGTTGAGCCCGAAGCTGCTTTTAATGACATTAATGACAATATGGATCTTGCCGAAGATTTCTTAAAACATATTATTTTATCGGTTTTAGATGAATGTCCCAAGGATATGGATTTTTTTGATAAGAGGATAAAGCCGGGGCTTATAAAGAATCTTGAGAAAATTGTCTCTTCGAAGTTTGAAAGAATGACTTATACAGAAGCATTAAAGACTTTGATTGATTCAAAAGAGAAATTTAATTACAAGGTAGAGTGGGGTTGTGACCTTCAGTCAGAGCATGAGCGTTTTTTGGTAGAAAAAAAGATAGGATCGCCGATTATTCTGACTGATTACCCGAGAACATTGAAGCCTTTTTACATGTATTGCAACAGTGACAATAAAACAGTAAGAGGAATGGATGTTCTTGTGCCGGGTGTTGGCGAGATAATAGGTGGAAGTGAACGTGAATATCGGCTTGATCTTCTACTTGACAGAATGAAAGAACTGAACCTTAATGAAGAGGATTACGATTGGTATATTGATACAAGACGTTTTGGTACAGTGCCTCATTCGGGTTTTGGGCTTGGTTTTGAAAGAGCGGTTCAATTTGTTACCGGGATGGAAAACATTAGAGATGTTATTCCATTCGCACGTACTCCAAAAAATCTTAAATTTTAGAGGAAATATGAAAATTGCAATAGGTTCGGATCATACAGGAGTTGATCTTAAAGCTCTTATAATTAAAACTTTTGATGATGTCGACTTTATGGATTTCGGCCCTGAAGCAAAGGAATCGGTTGATTATCCTGATTATATCGAGAAGGTCGCCAAAGCTGTACAGAAAGGGGAATGCGAACGAGGCATTGCTATTTGTGGAACAGGCATAGGAGCAAGCATAACGGCAAACAAGGTGCGCGGCATACGGGCTTCTCTATGTTTTAACGGATTTATGGCCGAAATGACCCGTAAACACAACGACTCCAATGTCTTGGTTTTGGGAGCGCGTGTTACGGGAGAAGAGGTTGCCTTGTATATTGTGGAAAAATGGCTAAACACAGGATACGAGGGCGGACGTCATCAGCGTAGGCTTGATAAGGTATCCGCTATTGAAAATCGCGAGATTGGTGGAGATTGATTTTGCGACGGTTTGCTATCTTCACTGCAACAATAATTGTTCTTTTTTCAATGGTTACTCTCTATTCTTCAAAGAGAGTAACAGGAATATATGATTTCACTCCTGAAAGACTTCATTTTCATCGTGTATCTCCAATCAAAACAGAAAAAGGTTTTGAATATATTATTTCAGAAACAACCTACGAACGCCCCGACTATCTTATCAGTGATCTGACTGTATCGTTTAATAAAAAAAATTATCACTCAATGGATGATTCCGGAAAATACCGGACATCGGTTTCGAGTTATTCCTGGTTTAAGCCCGAGGGAAGTGCCGGTGATGGAGCAGGGTATTTTTACAAACGTAATCATCGACTCGAATTTAGTAATAGCTCGGCTTCATGGCTTGGAAATAACGGTGATTTGGGCTCTTTTACTATTGAATTTCGTCTAAACCCTGCATCGTTTAACGATGAGGCGGAGCTCTTTTCAAGAGTTGGTTACAACTCGGGAACACGCAATGGAATTCTAATACAGATTAAAGATCGTCGTATACATTGTTCATTTTTTGATCTTTTTATAGATGATAAAGGTCAGCATTATACTTATGAATTCGCTTCTGCAGCCAAGCTTCAAAATAAAACGTGGTATTACACAGCTCTTTCGTATGATAGGCTAACCGGCAAGGTAGAACTTTTTATAGACGGGAAAAGCCAGGTTATGTTTTATGCGACTGATGACGGTACATCTTCAGGAACCTTACATACCCCTTCGTTTTTTAAAAACGACATGCCCAATATTGTCTTCGGCAAAAATTATTTTGGTTATTTGGATGAATTTCGTCTTAGTTACCGTTCGTTCGATGATCTTAAAAAATTGACAGCTCTGGCCGACAAGAAGCATATCGATGTAGGTTTAACGGGTAGAGTTCCTGTAAATAGCGAAGGAGTTGTAACAAGTCCAGTTTATGAGTTTCAGCATACAGGTACCATGATAAAAAATTTTGTATGGGATCAGGTTCTTGACAAGGAGACTTTTATCTGGTTTGAAATACGTCTTTCAGATGACAAGTTTGATCAGTATCATCAGAATCCCCGTTGGTATAGAATAACAAATAATCAGCGCAATATCTATTTGATGAAAACAGCAAATCTCTGGTTGCGAGGCAAATATTTTCAATGGCGGGCACATCTGATATCTTCTCCTGATGGCGAAAGATCCCCTGTGCTTCAATCGATAAAAATGAACTATGAACTTGATACGCCGCCGATTGCTCCGCTTTTCCCCGAATGTATAGAACAGGGCGACGGTTATGTTGTTTTGAGATGGAAAAAAAATGTGGATCATGATTTTTTTGGTTATAAGGTCTATTATGGGGTTAAAAGCGGAAAGTATGAGGGCGTTCTTGTATCTGATGGGTCAAAACCTATAACTAACGGTAGCGGCGATTTTGTTGAGCTTAAGATTGATAACCGGCTTGTGGAGGAGAATAGGCTTAAGGACAATAAAGGTTTGCTCTCTTACCCACTTTTAAAGAATAATGTGCTTTACTATTTTGCTGTTACTGCGTATGACAGTTACCGGGTTAACACATCTTATAATCATGAATCTGATTTTTCAAAAGAGATATTCGGCAGGCCTTTTGGTGGTAGTGAAATAATTGTAGAATCAAAATAATTACGAATGGAAGAAATATGGAAGAAAACAAACTCCGAAATATAATATCCGACCTTGAGATTGTTAACAGAAACTTGCAACTTGTATCGCAAAATAAATGCCTTGATGATAGCGAAAGTGGACTGGTAAGAGAAGCTTCGGGTCTTACTAAACGGGCGATTCAGCTTTTAAACGAAGAAGAAGTTCGTATGGAGATATATAAGCTGAGTGATAACGACTGCTAGTCTTGGTTGCGTTTTATGCAAATCATGGATATGTCCTCGAAAGTTCTGAGCTTATGAGAGAAAAGAGAAGTCTGCTGGATTATTGTATCAAGTATC
>DAOTGZ010000103.1:0-8997 GCA_035447445.1 Spirochaetota bacterium
AGGTAACAACAAAATTGCACGATACTCATAATATGATAACCTGAAAAACTGGTACTAAAATTTATTAATTATATGATTAACGGAATGAAATGAGAACAATTACTAAACTATCATTAATGTCTTTGCTTGTCGCATTTGTGTCTGTGGCAATGCTTTTATTTACATCATCTAGCCCGGATGGCCTTCCTGAAGCAGGTCTTACAACCCCGGCATCTGATTCAAGCGAAATGTCCGAAACAGCCGAACTTCTTGATGTTCCCGAGAAAGAGATCAGTGATGTTTCGACATTGCAACTCG
Organism: Spirochaetota bacterium; assembly: GCA_035447445.1. Taxonomy (GTDB): domain Bacteria; phylum Spirochaetota; class UBA4802; order UBA4802; family JAFGJZ01; genus JAFGRW01. Next base: position 298 of record DAOTGZ010000103.1, read on the forward strand.
AGGCAAGTATTACTCCTCCGGCACCTATTGAAGAGACTACTCCGGTAACTGAATCTGAATCGGTCCTTGTTAAAAAAGGTATTCTTCCAAAACCGGGAGAACCCATTCTATTATCCGCCGATTTTTTTACCCAGAATCACGTTATAGCCTATTATGGCCATCCTCGTTCGAAAATGATGGGAATCCTTGGTCGCTATCCAATAGATGAGCTGGCAAAGCGACTTACCAAAACAGCTTCAAAATACGATGCCGCTAACGGAAACAAGGGTGTTGTTACTGCTTTTTACCTTATTTATGGTGTTTGTCACCCCAAAGGTGAAATTGGGCATATGAACGACGCCCTGGTAGAAAAATATATAAAATTCGCTCAAGAAAATGGCATGCTTGTATTTCTTGATCATCAGATTGGCAAATACAGCGTCGATTATGCAGTTAAAAAACTTCTACCTTTTTTAAAATACCCGAATGTGCATCTGGCAATTGATCCGGAGTGGCGTACGTTAAAACCCATGAAAGAGATTGGCAGTATCTATGCTCATGAATTAAACGATGCTCAGAAACTGATGCGTGATTATATGCTTGAAAATGGAATAAAAGGGTATCGAATGCTTGTTGTACATCAATTTAAACCGGTTATGATAAAGCAAAGAGACAGTGTGAAGGCTAATTATGATCCTGTTGTATTAATTCATAATGCTGACGGATTCGGCTCACCAGGAGCAAAACGTAGCGCTTATCAACAAAACTCTTACGCGAAGAATATGCCTTTCAAGGGATTTAAGCTTTTTTACTATTCTGGATACAAGGGCGCGGGTTTTGATAAACCACTTATGACTCCCGAGCAGGTTTTAAAACTAAAACCCGAGCCTTGTATAATAATGTATCAGTAAAAAGATAATTATAAATGGATAAATGTGTTCTGTAACGATAAGAAAATACCGTGTCTGCTGGCTCCCGGCGGCGACTACGATGCTGTAATTGCCGCCTTTGTTGCCGGAGCGGATGAGGTCTACTGTGGAGTAGACAGGTTTAATGCGCGCCGACGCGCGTCAAATATTACTCTTGCTCAACTTAATAAACTCGCATCGATGGCAAGACGATCCGATCGGCATATATATCTGACTATCAATACCCTCTGTGTACAAAACGAGATTAACGATATTATTGAACTTATTGGGCATGCTCTTAATTCCGGGGTTCATGGACTTATAATACAGGATTATGGTCTGTTATATATTGTTAGAACACTCTTTCCTGATGCAGTAATACATGCTTCAACTCAAATGACAACCTTAAACAAGGGACAAATAGAATTCCTCTCCGAATGTGGGGTTTCTCGGGTTAATCTTTCACGTGAGCTTGATATAGATACAATTGAAGAGCTGACCTTATTTACGCACTCGCTGGGTATGCAAACCGAGGTATTCGTTCACGGAGCATACTGTATCTCTTATTCTGGCCAATGTTATATGAGTTCGTTTATGGGAGGGCAGTCGGGAAACAGGGGAATCTGTTTTCAGCCATGTCGCCGATCATACCAAATTGCTGAAGAAAGAAAAAATATTTATCCACTAAGTTTAAAAGATAACAGTGCCTTTGCTTTCGCTAAACAGCTTTCGGATGCCGGGGTCGATTCTTTAAAGATAGAAGGTCGTATAAAGGGCTTTATGTATGTCTATAATACGGTATCTGCTTGGAGAGGGCAGCTTGATAAAATAGAAAAGGGGCAGCCACTTTTAGAAGATGATCGCAGGTTGCATTCTGTATTTAATCGTGGATTTAGTGCCGGATATCTTTTGGGCGAAGTTTCATCGGATATGTTCACTAACAGACAAGCTGACCAATCACTTAGATTTGCCGGAACTGTAACAACTTATCATGCCGACAAGAAAATAATAACTATTAGCTCTGAAAGATCAGGATGTAAAATTAAATCAGGAGATCGGGTTCTATTATATTCTTCTGAAAACCGCTTTATATGTACAGGGATAATAGGAAATCAAACTGGCGACCTATCGTATGGGTTTACCATAGAAAACGAGCTTAAAGATAAGATTAACAGAGGGCAGCTTGTCTATATATCTGGGGGGCAACCCGAACGGGAAAAGGTATTAAATATTATAAATTCTTTTGAGGCTCCCTTAAAAAATTTATCGGTTACTATTTCCGGAAAAAAAGGAGATGTTCTTAAAGCAAAATGGTTGTGTGAAGGGCGCGAATTTAACTGTGCTACCGATGATATACTGGAAGAGGCAAAGAGTATTTCCCTTGGTGAAGAGGTTTTGCAAAAACAACTTTCAAAACTATCAGATAGTGGGTTTGTTCTTAAAATTATAGATGTCTCGGCTTTGGATCCAGGGTTATATATTGCCTTGTCACAGCTTAATATGCTTAGAAGGAAGGCTCTCAATTTTTTTCTTGGTTATAAAGAGTATAACGGTTTAGATTTAAAAATTCCAAATAAAAAAAATAAAATTCGCAGAGAAGGTAATGTTTCGTATCTGATAAACAGTCATGATCATTACGATATAATACGTGAAAGCGGTTTGCCTTTTGGAAATATCTATTTTGAAGTTACCGATCCTGGAGTGTACTACAATAACGATGATATTATCCCCTGGTTCCCTTCTGTTATTAGTCAAAAAAACATGAATGACTATGTTTCACTGATCGATTCATTACCAAATAATGCACGTGTTGTAATTAACAGTAGCTCTTTAGTTTCTAATATAAGAAAACGCGGATTAAAATGGATAGCGGGTCCATACTTTAATATTACAAACAGTATGGCATTAGAGCTTTTTGCGAACTACGACAGCTGCTTTGATGGGGGCTTCGTTTCAATGGAGCTTAATCGTGAACAGATTAACGATTTGGCTTATGAAACGGATCACCCACTATACATGATGATTTTCGGTCCTCTTCTTCTGATGTCTACACGTCAATGTCTTATTCGCCAAGCAGCAGGCTGTTCAAAACAGTATGTTGATAGCATTTGTTTTAAAACCTGTTCAAAGAATATCGCGATAGAAAATCAAAACGGTGATAAATACAATCTGGTTAAAAGACAATTTATGCCACAAGAGATGTATAATGGTGCATATCTTTCGATACCGGAGGCAATAAAGGAAATTGATAATATAGATTTTTGCGTTGATATCAGAGAAATACCATCTATCGGATACTCAAACGATATACGAAAAAAAATAGTTAATACCTTGTCACGAAAACTGCGCAATCTTGAATTGAGCGAAATAAAAACAACATCGGGTAATTACCGCCGTGGTTTATCATGATACTTAACAGACGTTCTTAAAAGCATAGTGTATCGATTCGTCACCAAGAATGGATTTTAAAGAGTGTATAACGTTTTCAGTCGGTTCAATATTAAAACAGTTATGAGTTCTTATTAATGCGTTTTGCCCGTTTTCCAATTCAATATTAAAAAACAGAGGACAGCTACCATGATTGCTCTGTGCCAAGTCACGTATCTTTTCCATTATCATTTCATCAAAACCGATGGTATTGATATTAAGATGTACAGCCGAAATGGAGCGATTGCGTACTTCGGCAAGAGTACGTATTTCGCTGACCAACATCTTTTTTGATCTATAGTCAGAATCTTCATCTTCAGATATTTCAACTTCACCAGTAAGCATAACCGGCTCGTTAAGTGACACCATATGCTGATACTTCTTATAGGTTCTGGGAAAAATCACAACTTCAATTGATCCTTCCATATCTTCAAGCATGGCAAAAGCCATAGTTGCTCCCTTTTTTGTGATATGAGTTCTTACATTTTCGAGTATGCCCACGATCGAATAAGTTTTACTCTTGCCATTAGATGTCTCATCGATATTTATTATGGAACACGAAGAGTATTCTCGGAGCTCTTTTTCATAACGGGCAAGAGGATGTCCCGTAATATAGAGTCCTAGTGTCTCTTTCTCAAAGTTCAAAGCGACATGGTCTTGCCAATCTGGTAAGTCTGGCAAATTGATCATCTCTTCAGAATCATCATTCTCGTCTCCTCCAAAAAGATTCCCCTGTCCGCTTTTTTTATCCTTTTGCAAGAAGCGGGCGGTTTCAAGTATGGTGTCAATTCCTGCAAAAAGTTGCGCGCGATTTTTGTTAAGTGAAATAAGTGATCCTGATTTAATTAGTGATTCAAGAACCCCTTTGTTGATAACAGAGAGGTCAAGGTTTTCAATAAGCTGTTGTAAAGAAGAAAAACCTCCAATTTTATCTCTGGTTTTTAATATCTCTTCTATTGCACGTTCGCCTAATCCCTTGATGGCACAAAATCCGTAACGTATCTTGTCTACTTCGATTGTAAAACTGTAATCACTCTGGTTTATGTCGGGTGGAAGCACCGTTATGCCTGCGGTACGGCAATCAGCGATATATTTGGTAATGTCATCTTGATTATCCTTTGCGGCAGTTAAAAGGGCGCACATATATTCGGCTCTGTAGTGGGTCTTCAGATATGCGGTCTGATAGGTTACAAGGCCGTATGCTGCGGCATGCGATTTGTTAAAACCATATTCCGCAAATTTTGCCATCGCATCATATACTGTTTCCGCGATTTTAGGATCAATCTTCTGTTTTTCGGCGCCTTCAAGAAATTTTCCTCGAAGCTGCTCTACTATATGATCCAGCTTCTTGCCCATTGCCTTACGTAATTTGTCAGCTTCGCTCATTGAAAACCCGCCCATAACCTGAGAGATCTTCATAACTTGCTCTTGGTAGATTATTACACCCAAGGTATCCTTTAGAACCGGTTCAAGACACTCATGTGGATATTCGATTAGTTTTGGATCACGTTTTCTTTTTATAAACTGATCGGCCATTCCCGAATTTAGGGGACCCGGGCGGTACAGTGCGCCAACGGCAATAATATCGTCAAAGACAGTTGGCCCCAGTTTTCTTAAAAGGTTTTGCATACCGGAACTTTCAAGCTGAAAAATTCCGTTTGTGTCCGCGTTTTGCAGTAACTTGTAAACTTTCTGATCATCAATAGGAAGTGTCTCAATATCCAGATCGACTCCCTGATGTTGTTTGATAAGGCAAAGCGCGTGATTTATGATTGTAAGGTTTTTCAGACCAAGAAAATCCATTTTAACAAGGCCGGCCGCTTCCGAGTTTTTCTTCTCGAACTGGGCGCAAATACTTCCATCTTTTGAATCCTTGTAAAGTGGAACATAATGGGTTATCTCTTCCTTGGAAATAACAACCCCGGCTGCATGTTTGCCAAATGATCGAATCAGACCTTCGAGCTTAACGGCAATATCTATAACCTGACGTGAATTTGCGCTCGAATTGTAAAACTCTTTCAGTTCGGGTGATTTTTCCACCGACTCCATAATGGTTTTTTCGTTAATATATTTAGTTATCCGGTTCGCCTCAGTAAAAGGGACGGACAATGCCCGAGCGACATCCTTTACAGCAGCTTTTGGCTTCAGGGTATTGAAGGCCATAATCTGTGAAACATGATCATCACCATATTTATCCCTTACGTACTGGATTATCTCTTCGCGTCGAACACCGCAAAAATCGATATCCATATCGGGCATCTCATTACGATCCGGATTAAGAAAACGCTCGAAAAGAAGATTATAATCTAACGGATTAAGCTGGGTTATCCCCATGCAGTAAGAGACGATTGATCCTGCAGCAGATCCTCGGCCAGGACCAACAGGTATTCCCTTTTTTCGAGCATGGTTAATAAAGTCCCATACAATCAAGAAGTATCCTGAAAATCCCATATTTGTTATTACACCTAGCTCATACTCAATCTGCTCTTTTACCTTTTCAGAAAGTTCTTTGCCGTAGCGCTCGGCGGCACCTTTGTAAACTAGCTCGCGCATATAGCTATCAAGCGTAAATCCATCAGGTACAGTAAAAGTAGGAAGTACAGGGTTATTTAATTTAAGCTCTACATCGCACATATCAGCGATTTTTTGCGTATTATGTATCGCATCTGGATAGTTGCTAAATAGTCTTTCCATATCTTCGGGTTTCTTGAAGTAAAACTCATTTGTTCCAAAGCGCATCCGGTTTTCGTCTTCCATCGTTTTACCGGTCTGTATGCATAACAGAACTTCGTGCGCGTAGGCGTCATCCTTGTCGGTATAGTGACAGTCGTTTGTGGCAATAAGCGGCAGGGATAACTCTTTGGATAACTGAACAAGACCTTCGTTAACTATCTGCTGTTCGGGCAGGCCGTGATCCTGCATCTCAAGATAAAAATGATCTTCTCCAAAGAGTTTTTGATATATCTTTGCCGTCTCACGGGCGGCATCCATATTTTTTGAGAGTATTTTCTGTGGAATTTCGCCAGCAAGACAAGCGGTAGAACAGATAAGTCCCTCTTTGTACTGTTCGAGAACCTCAAAATCGATACGTGGTTTATAATAGAAACCATCCAGATAGCCAATGGAAGACAGTTTCAGAAGATTAAGATAGCCTGTATTGTTTTTGGCATAAAGCATAAGGTGATAGTTCGTATTTTCACCTTTAGAGTATTTACGGTTAAAACGGCTATCGGGAGCTATATAAAACTCCTGTGCAATAATTGGTTTAATTCCCTTTTTGCGTGCTGTCTCATAAAAATCTATGGCTCCACACATATTGCCGTGATCAGAGATAGCAACAGCCGTCATTCCGTAATCGGCAGTTCTTTCTATAAGTTTTTTAACTGTTATGGCACCGTCAAGAGCCGAATAGTCGGTGTGATTGTGAAGATGTACAAAACCCATATCTATCTCCGAGAAAGGCAAAAAATTTGGGGAATTAATGAAAAATATTTGATTGTCTCCTGTTTACGTCAACGAAATTAACTGTTTTTTTATAAATTGCATTGAATTAAATACGAGCCTATTTGCTTTTATTCATGACCACCTGTACGGATTTTGAAAACAGAGTAATTTGCATGTTTTTGACATTATTATGGTATAATATCCGTAAAAACCGATGAAAATTGGTAAAATTAAGTATTTGTACGGATGTTTTTTTTAGCGTTATGGAATAAAAATATGGAAATTAGTTTGAAAATATTAAAAAATTGGGTAGCAAGAGGTAAATAAATGAAAAAGCTCATTTTACTATTTATGATTATGATTTCGATATCATTTATTTCGTGCGAAGATGCTAAAGAGAGTGATGATAAAACAGTACAACAAAATGAAGGAAAGGAGAATGGGACCGAAAGTGGTGTTGATAATGATGCAAATCCGGATAATGATGATTCCGGAGAAAACGGAACTAATTCCAACAATAATCCTGCCGAAGATCCTATAGAAAATCCTACTGAAAATCCAGTTGAAATTGTTATTGAGAATCCGTCTTTGCTTAAAAAGCCTAGAATTGTTGTAATGGCAGATATTATGCCTCTACCACCTGAAGGTGAGGAGCCTAAACACGAGGTTGATGATGTTCAGTCATTTATAAGACTTTTAGTCTATTCTAACGAGTTTGAAATTATAGGGCTTATCGGTGCTAACAGCCGTTATGGAGTGAACAGAGGTGATTCGGAAGCATTTTATGGTTTAATTGATCTTTATGAGCAGATAAAACCGAATCTGGATAAACACGCCAAGGGGTTTCCAACTGCCGAAAATTTAAGAAAAGTTGTGTTTGAGGGGCAACGTACCTATTTGGGATGGCTGGTATCGGTGAAGATAAAGATACAGCTGGTTCAAACCATATTTTGTCTTTACTTAAAGATAAGAATAATGAACCGATATGGTTTCTTGGATGGGGGGGCATGAATACATTGATGCAGGCTATCTGGAAAATTGAAAAAATGGTTAAAGATGAAACAATTTCAGAAGATGAAAAAGCTCGTATGTTAGAAAAGATTCGAATCTTTGATATAGCGGCACAGGACAATAGTTGTTCTGAAATTGCTAAAACTTATCCCGATATTTTTTATGTTCGTTCAACACATCAGTTTTTTAGTTTTTCTAAATGGAAATATAATTTTAATGCACCTGAAAAAGATTCACAAAAGGGAGATCTCTCTTTTGTGAATCATACTTGGTTTCGAGATAATGTCCAAGATAGTAAATTCGGTGATTTTGGCAAAGAGTATCCTGACTATAGGTGTTTGTATGAAGGTGACACCCCATCGTTTTTATACCTGATTCAAAATGGATTAAGTGATCCTATGAAGCCCCATTATGGATCTTGGGCTGGAAGATTCTCTCGTAACAGAGAGTATTCAAGGGGGGCGAAACATAATAATAAATATGATGGGGATGGTTATGTATATACCGATGAGCATGAGTCGGTGAAGGATGGCTTTGAAGGGGTAAACGATGTTTATGCTTGTTTATGGCGCTGGAGAGAGGACTATCAAAACGATTTTGCAGCTCGTATGCTCTGGACCATATCGGATAGTTTTAACAAGGCTAACCATAATCCTGTTGTTATAGTTAACGGTGATGAGACCAAAAGTGTACTTCATGTGAAAGTGCAAAAAAACCGTTTTATAACACTTGAAGCAGGAAGTAGTTATGACCCTGATTCTGATACATTAAACTACTCATGGTGGCAGTATAAAGAACCTGGCACATACAGAGGTTCAGTCAGTATAGAAGACAATACCACTGACACGGTAAAAGTAACAGTACCTGCCGACGCGAATAGTGGCGATACAATACATATAGTATTGACTGTGCGTGATAACGGTGATCCGGT
>DAOTGZ010000104.1:0-8953 GCA_035447445.1 Spirochaetota bacterium
TCTCTTCTCTTGTCCCCGATTGTATTATTCCCCGATTAATGAAAAGGCTTTGTTCGGTCTAGTATTGTTGCTGTCTGAACAGCTTAAATTGATAATATCAGGGGGAAACCATGACAATTTTAACTACTATCCTCCTTTGTGTATCGGGTTTGGTTATAGGTGTATTATCCGGTTATCTGATACGTTCGTATAAAGGAAAACTAAGTCTTAATTCTGCAGAGTCAAGAGCTCAGCGTATAATGCAGGATGCAAAGCGAGATGCTGAGTCTAAACGTAAAGAACTGCTTCTTGAAGCAAAAGATCAACTGATTCAGGAGAAAAACCTTCTTGAACGTGAGATGCGGGAACGACGACAGGAACTTACCAATGTCGAAAAACGTATCATGCAAAAAGAGGAGTTAATTGATACAAAAACTGTTGAATTGGAAAAAAAAGAACGTGAAATTGCTCACCGTGAAAGTGAAAACCAGAAAATTGAGGCTGAACTTCAGAATGAGTTTGAACGTTATCGTAAGGAGCTTGAAAAAATAGCCAACCTGACACAGGAACAGGCAAAAACAATGCTGCTTAAAGAACTAGAAGATACAGTTCGTTTCGAGTCATTAAAGCTCATCAACAAAATTGAAGAAGAGGCAAGGCGCACAGCTGATAAAAAGGCTAAAGAGATTGTTGTATCCGCGATTCAGCGTAATGCTACCGAATACACTTCGGAAAATACTGTTACAACTGTTTCCCTGCCTTCTGATGATATGAAAGGAAGAATTATCGGACGAGAGGGTCGTAATATTCGTACCCTTGAGAATCTTACCGGTGTTGATATGATTATCGATGATACTCCTGAGGTTGTTGTTATTTCTGGGCATGATCCTATCCGTCGTGAGATTGCGAGATTCTCACTTGAACGACTTATACTTAACGGAAGAATTCATCCTGCCCGCATAGAGGAAGTCGTTGAGAAGGTAACAAAAGAGATAGAAGAAAATATTATGGAAGAGGGTGAAAAGGCTGCTTTCGAACTTGGAATACCAGGTCTTAGCAGTGATGCTCTTTACCATATAGGAAAACTGAAATACAGAAGTAGTTATGGTCAGAACGTATTAGGTCATAGTATTGAAGTTGCCAATATAGCTGGTATTATTGCAGGTGAGCTTAAGCTTGATGTACAGCTTGCTAAACGAGCTGGTCTATTGCATGATATTGGAAAGGGAAGTGTTGTTGAGGGAGAAGGTGCTCATGCGATTGTTGGTTCAGAAATGGCAAAAAAATTCGGTGAAAACGAAAAGGTTGTGAATATTATTGCTTCACATCATAATGATAAAGAGCCTGGTTCGTTCGAGGCTTATATTATTCAAATTGCGGATGCAATATCGGCATCTCGACCAGGTGCACGCAGAGAGTCTTTGGACAATTATCTTAAGAGGCTGGAAGATCTTGAAAATATCGCAAACAGCTTTACTGGTGTAGATAAATCTTTTGCAATTCAGGCCGGTCGAGAAATACGAGTTATTGTTGCCAACGATATTGTAAATGATGAAAAAGCCGAGTTTCTAGCGCGTGAAATTGCTGCGCGTATTGAATCAGAGCTTAAATACCCGGGTATTGTGCGAGTCATTGTAATTCGCGAGACTCGAGTTCTTGAGTACGCTAAATAGATACTTGTAATTATGCATGCGCTTTGCGCATGTATAATTAAAAATATTGATCGGAATAATATAATAAGTTTAAATATAATAGACGTAAACTTAACTGTTTTAAAAATATCTGTATCTCTTCGTTGTAAGTGATACGGATGTAATGGATAAATATGTGCTTCTTGAAAAGATTAACACCCCAAACGATCTAAAAAAGCTTTCAGCTGATCAGCTTTGTAAACTTGCAGAAGAAATTCGCGATGAGATAATCAATGTTGTATCGGTAAATGGCGGCCACCTCGCTTCATCTCTTGGAGTGGTAGAGTTGTCTATTGCTCTACATTATGTGTTTGATACTCCTGTCGATCGTGTAATCTGGGATGTTGGCCATCAGTCTTATGCTCATAAGCTTTTAACAGGTAGACGTGATATATTTTCAACTCTTAGACAGTTTGGGGGCATGAGTGGTTTCCCAAAAATTTCTGAATCCGAATATGATTGTTACAATGTGGGACATAGTAGTACATCCTTATCGCTTGCGGCCGGAGAAATATGTGCTCGTGATTTAAAAGGTGAGAATTATGCAGTTGTTCCTGTAATCGGTGATGGTTCCATGACAAGCGGCATGGCTTTTGAGGCACTTAATCACATAGGGCATATCAAGCGTGATGTTATCATCGTTTTAAATGACAATGAACATTCTATATCTCCTAATGTCGGAGCCTTATCCGAATATTTTACCGATATCATAACAGGAAAGTTCTATAATCGCACTAGGCGCCAGATTTATAGATTTTTTCGATCGATTCCTCTTATTGGACGCGCTGTGGAAAGATTGGCACAAACCACTAAGAAATTCATAAAAGATATAATTACACCCGGAAAGCTTTTTGAAGATCTTGGTATTCGTTACTTTGGGCCTGTTGACGGACATAACTTGACACATTTAATAGAAATATTTAACAGGGTAAAACAGATAAATAATGGCCCTAAAATTATACATGTACGTACAATAAAAGGTAAAGGATTTTGCCCAGCAGAGAATTGCCCTGAAAAATACCATGGCATTGCTCCTTTTAACAGAGAAACCGGCAAGCCTCTGAAACTCAAGACAAGGTCACTTTCAGAAGTGGCAGGCCATAAACTGTGTGAACTTGCCGGTAAAGATGATTCAATTGTAGCTATTACTGCGGCAATGACCTCTGGAACTGGTCTTGATGAATTTTCGAAAAAATATCCCCGGCGTTTTTTTGATGTTGGTATTGCAGAGCAGCATGCTGTGACATTCGCGACGGCTATGGCAAAAAACGGATTAAAGCCTTTTTTTGCTGTATACTCAACTTTTTTACAGCGTTCTTATGATCAGCTTGTGCATGACGCTGCATTAATGCATCTGCCTGTTTGTCTGCTAGTAGATAGAGCTGGTATTGTTGGTGACGATGGCGAAACACACCATGGACTATTTGATGTTGGTTTTATGCGGGGGATTCCTGGGCTAAGAATATTTACTCCTGCCGATGAGACACAGCTTGAAAAGCTGATTGAATATGTGGTCGTTAATCCGGATGGTCCTTCAGCAATAAGGTATCCTCGTGGTGCCAGTGATAACTATCCAACAATGGTGACAGATTCTTTTGATCCATTTGGTGTTGATATCGATAATCGTGGAGACGACATTTTAATTATTACTGCCGGGTTTAAACGAAAATATGCTTTGGAAGTTTCAAATATACTTACAAAAAAGAATATCGGCTGCACTGTTCTTAATCTTCATGCTATAGCTCCGATAGCCACCGGTATTATTAGCAAAAATATTGTACGTTGCCGGAATTATTGTGTTTTAGAAGATCACTATATTACAGGCGGTTTATCAGAAGCTGTTACAGCGGTTCTGGAATCGGAACTAAGAGTGAAATTTTTGATGAATTTCGGATATCCAGCTGAATTTATCTGTCATGGCACATCAGACACAATCGAGAACAAATACGGGCTTCTTCCTTCTCAGATTGCCGAGTCAATATATCAGGGTTTTAATGGAAAGAATAGATAAACATCTTGCTCAATCAGGTTTGAGTAGTACTCGTGAACAGGCAAAAAAGGAGATTCTTGCCGGATGGGTTAAGATAAATGGAGAGACCTGTCTGGATGTTTCTCGAAAGGTCGAAGGAATAGAAAACATTACGGTATCTCGCCCAAAAGGTTTATTTGTTAGCCGTGGTGGATATAAACTTGAAAAAGCTCTGAATTATTTTAATATTGATGTAAGTGGATTAACTGTGCTTGATTTGGGCGCTTCTACTGGTGGCTTTTCAGATTGCATGTTGAAGCGAGGCGCATCATTTGTTTATGCTGTTGATGTGGGGTATGGCCAGCTTGATTATTCTTTGCGTATTGATAAACGCGTGGAGGTGATGGAACGAACTAATGCCCGAAATCTTACAATAGAAAATTTTGAAAAGGGAATCCCGACTTTTGTTTCCGCTGATCTTTCATTCATATCTTTTACAAAGGTTTTTCCGGTAATAAGGGGTCTCTTTAAAGATATAAAAGGTGTTGCCCTGATAAAACCACAGTTTGAAGCACAGCGGGGTGAACATAAAAAAGGGGTTGTAAAATCTTCTTCTGTTCATTTAGATATTTTAACACGGGTTTTAACAATTCTTTCGGATCAAGGGTGTTCATTGTCAGGTTTAACACATTCACCGGTGACAGGGCCGAAGGGAAACATCGAATTTTTGTTATATTTTTCACTTGTAGAGGATAGTTCTTTCGATCTTTCATCAATAGAAGATATTGTAAAGTGTGCCTGGGATGAGCTTAAGGAAAAGTCATGAAGATTATAACTATTATTGCGGTTGTCATCTGTTTTGGATCGTTGATTTCTGCTTCTGAGGAATCCATTATTGCTTACCCTGTACCTTTTAATCCTGGAACAACCTCGTTAACCATAGCAGATAAATCATCTAGTTTTACCGGTGTGCCAATTCGTATAAATATTGATATTTTTGATATATGTGGCGATAAAATTTTCAATGGATCGTACAATTCATTTCCGGTTCTCTGGAAGGGGTACAGTTCCGGTGGTAAGCGAGTATCTAACGGGTTATATATAGTCAAAGTTACAGTGGAGAATCTTTCAACCGGATCAATTGAAAAAAAAGTGATCAGAATTTTGGTAAAAAAATGAAGATAGCAATATCGTTAAAAGTATGCTTGCGATATTTTTTGTGGGTAAACGTTCATATATGTTTTTTGCTCATTATTTCTACATTTTCGATTTTTGCAGACAGTACTGGTGTTCGTGCCGCATTTTCCAGATTAGGTATAGCTGGTGCGCATAACCTTGCGATGGGGGGCGCCGTAGAGGCTGTTACCGATGATGTTTTTTCAGTATTTTGGAATCCTGCCGGTTTGACTCAACTTAGGAGTCGGAAAAAAAGTATAAGGGAAGATGTCCGTACAAAACTTCAGCAAAATCAAATAGACAAAATAACTGAGCGTGACTTGAAACGACTTTCAGATGATACACCTAAGTTTTTTTTTCAACTTGGTGCGGCGGCTTCAAAACTGCAGGAAGATCGAGAGGCTGCTTTTGTTGCAGGTGCTTTTAATCTTGGTAATACCGTTCTAGGTATGGGAGTACTTGGTATCTATTCTGATAAAATTGCAACATATTCGAATGAAGGGGTTTTTACTGGTGATACATCCTATCAGGCTGGAGTTTCTTATTTATCAGTTGCCTATCCAACAGAATATGTCTCTATAGGGGTAACGGCTAAAACGTTTTACGAAAATATTGACCGAACAAATTTTGCAGGAGGAGCTTTCGATGCAGGCATTCAGACTGATTTTATACCTCTTGTTCAGATAGGGGTTGTTGTTCAGGATATTGGTGTTGGTCTTATGCCTATTGAAAAGGATGATGAAGTAAAAAATGAGTATGAATTTGGCAAACCCGTTTTTCGGTTTAATATCGCTCTTGTCTCTAGAACAGCAAACATGGTTGTATCTGCAGGCATTATTAAAAAATTTGAAGACAAAAGTAGTGACTATAAATTGGGTATCAGATACTATTTGTTGAGTAATTTTGCTTTTATGCTTGGAGTAAATGAATCTTTATTTACAACTGGGACAATGATTAATTTTTTTGACGCCGATTTTTCTTACGCAGTATCAGTTGACAATATCGATATGGGATATAATCATACAGTCAGTTTTTCTTATCTGTTTTAAATAAGGGGTACCATTATTGAGCTTTTTTTCCGATATTAAGATTATGGGTATTGTAAATGTTACACCGGACTCTTTTTATGATGGTGGACGCTATAATGATCTTTCTAAAGCAGTTGATCATGCGATGTGCCTTGTAAGGGATGGCGCTGATATTCTGGATATAGGCGGAGAGTCAACAAGGCCTGGAGCTGCGCCTGTTAGCGAAAGCGAAGAAATGGAACGGGTTATACCGCTTATCGAGAGACTTTCAGCAATTTGCGATGTTACCTTGTCTGTAGATACGAATAAATCTTCGGTAGCCGAAGCGGCTCTTAATGCCGGTGCATCACTTGTAAATGATATAAGCGCGATGACTTTTGATAAGGGTATGGCTAGGGTAATATCCGAAAAAAATGCTGGGGTAGTTCTTATGCATACATCTGGTAGACCAGATGTAATGATGCACAAAACAGAATATAATAATCTGGTAGCCGATATTAAATCATTTTTACTGGAAAGAGCTAATTATGCTCAAAAATGCGGTATTGAAAAAAATAAAATAATAATTGATCCGGGTATTGGTTTTGGAAAAACTATCGAGGGTAATTATAATATATTATCATCACTTGATGAGTTTATCTCAACAGATTTTCCTGTTTTAATCGGACTGTCAAGAAAGTCGTTGATCGCAAAACTATATAAAGAAGATGAAGATAGATTGCCAGCAACAATTGCATTGAATACTATGGCGTTAAGTAAGGGAGCGGCAATTATTCGTGTACATGATGTAAAAGAACATAAACTAGCTCTCGACGCACTAAAAATGCTTCGTTTGTAAAAGGTGTAGATATTATGGAGCTCTTTTTTTATAACCTTGTTTATATATTGTCAATTATTTGGGACTATTTGCGTAATATCATTGATATTGTTCTTGTCGCGGTTATTTTCTATATTATTTACACCTATCTTGTAAAGACAAAGGCAATTCAACTGCTTAGAGGATTTTTATTTGTCGCGGTATTGTGGTTGCTTGCAAGAATTTTTCATTTTGAGACACTTTATTGGTTGATTACCGCCATGACCTCATATTTTTTTATTGCTATCATTATACTTTTTCAGCCTGAGCTTAGACGGGTAATAAGCAGATTTGGTCAGAGTGGATGGCTTGCAAATATTGATCCAGAAGACTCATTGCATCTTGATGAGCTTGTTAACGCTGTAGCAGCTATGGCGGAGGCTAGAATCGGATCTCTTATCGTTTTTGAGAGGGATAACTCATTGCGTTCATATGCTGATTCGGGTGTTGTGATTAATGCAGGTATTACAGAAGAGCTTATCCGTACGATATTTTTTCCGAATACGGAACTTCATGACGGTGCATTGATTATTCAACAGGGTAAAATTGTATCTGCTGCATGTTATTTGCCGCTAAGCGATTCACGGCAGTTGCGAAAAAATCATGGAGCACGTCACAGGGCTGGCTTAGGTATAGCTGAAGAAACAGACGCACTTGTTGTTTTGACCTCCGAAGAGACAGGGCAAATTGCAATTATGGTTAATAGCAAACTTTTCCCGCGAATTAAAAGAGAAGAATTAAAAAATATTATTCTTTTCTTTATGAATCCCAAAACTGCTTATGAAGAGAGGTATTCAATAAAATGATATCTCAAAAGGAAATGATAATAGATTTTATAAAATCAAAGGATTTTATAGCCAAAATAGTTTGCCTAATACTGGCTGTAATTTTGTGGAGTTATATCGGAAACCAAGGTAATTCTGATGTTACGTTAAGAATTAAGGCGGAGTACAAGAATCTTTCTTCGGAATATGTTGTATCAGATATTCAGAAAACACATGTTAATGTAAAAATAAGCGGTAGAGAAGATGAACTGGATGCCTTTAATAAAAACGATATTAGAGTCTTTGTCGATTTTAAAAATGCTGTACCTGATAACCGCTACCGATACGATGTAGAACTTGTGAGTTCCCCTGATATTCCCCGGGGAATAGATATAAAACTTATGGACAAAAGTATTTTTGCAACTGTGGAGAAGAAGGTTTCGAAAACTGTTTTCATTGAACCGGTTATTGCCGGTCAGGTAAGATCGGGATATTTCGCAGGTAACGTAAGAGCCCAACCTGATCGTGTAGTTGTATACGGGTCTCCAGAACAGGTGCAAAAAATTGATTTAATAAAAACCATGCCATTATCTGTTGCACATGCGTCAGATAATGTATCGAATGAAGTTCTGCTTGATACAGATGGATACAGTTTTACTGAAATAAGTAGTGATAAAACTCTTGTAACTGCCGAAGTTTTTAGCGCCCAAAATGTTGTGAAGTATGAGCGCGAAATTGATCTATTTGGAAAAATGGATAATTATTTATATGAGATACATCCTGATAAAAAAATTACAGTATATATTAGAAGTAAAGATGGTTCTGTTCCACAACTGGATATAAATGACGTAAGGGTATGGACGGACCTTTCGAATATTGACTCTTCGAAATTTATAACATCTGATGGCAATATTATCTCTTCACTTAGAGTAACAAGCCGTGTTCGTGCCGTTATCAATAATCGTACTGATAGTGTACAGATTATCAATATCGTACCTGATGTTGTTACAATACGTATTAAAAATGAAAATTGAAAGAACAATAATTTTTATGAGGTTTGCAGCATTATGAAATATCCGGTTCTTGGTGTAAATATTGATCATGTTGCGACATTAAGGCAAGCTAGGGGGGTAGGGTACCCCGATGTTGTTGATGCTGCAAAGATTTGTGAGGAGAGTGATATATTCTGTATTACTGCTCATTTACGTGAAGATCGTCGCCACATACAAGACTCGGATATTTATGAGTTAAAAAAGAGTATTAGAACACGATTGAATATGGAGATGGCCATCGCTCCCGATGTTGTAAAGATAGCACTGGAAGTAAATCCCTATATGGTTACCATAGTACCGGAAAAACGTGAAGAATTAACAACCGAGGGTGGGCTCAACCTGTCAATTCTTAAAGATGACCTTAAAAATGTTATAGCATCTTTTGATAAAAAGTGATACAATAATTCCTTTTTTATCAAAAGATGCGATAACATTTTT
>DAOTGZ010000105.1:0-8936 GCA_035447445.1 Spirochaetota bacterium
CCTTGTGGCGTTTTCTTTGGTCCTTTCTTTTTGCCATAAAAAGAAAGGACAGAAAATTTGTTGCTTTTGTTAAAGCAAAAACTACATCTCTGGAAGAGAGAGAAGAACGAAACCGTCCAAACAATCGCGCTTGAGGATTGTGCAAATGTTTGGTTTCACCACTTCGCGTCGCTGTCACTCCGCGAGAGTGGTGATAAGCATGGAACATTTTCGGGCTGTTCGCCCGAAACCGTCCAAATAATCGCGCGTGAAGATTGCGCAATTATTTGGTTTCACCACTTCGCGTCGTTGTCACTCCGCGAAAGTGGTGATATGCGTGGTGCATTTTCGGGCTGTTCGCCCGAAACCGTCCAAACAATCGCGCTTAAGGATTGCGCAATTATTTGGTTTCACCACTTCGCGTCGCTGGCACTCCGCGAAAGTGGTGATATGCATGGAACATTTTCGGGCTGATCGCCCGAATCCGTAAAAACAATCGCGCTTGAAGACTGCGCAACTGTTTTGACTATGTGGTATATTCTTTTTGCCAATTTTTTTTAAAAAAATATTTTTTATTCCCTGGTTGCTTTGTAACAAAATGAGGGTAGAAAGCTCTTTTCAGAATATGATTAAAAATACCGGTAATTTCGAAATAGCAATTTACTTTTTACTGTTTCGTAACCGGATTTTTTTTGTTGTGCAGCTGTTTGCACTTGACACATACTATCCGATTGTTTTAAAAAATACGCGTTCGCGGTTTTGTTTTAAACAGTAATATTAATTGGTTTTTATAAATGCAATAAATCATTTATGATTTTTAGGAGTTAGTTATGGATTATATCGAGATTGAAAAGCTTACGGAGCTTGCAAAAAAAGAGAACTCGGCGGTTCAGCAGTTGCGTGACGAGATACGTAAGGTCATTGTAGGTCAAGACTACTTAATTGACCGTATAATAATTGCCTTTTTGTGTGATGGCCATATACTTTTAGAAGGGCTTCCCGGTTTGGCAAAAACTTTGGCCGTGCGAGCGTTTGCCAAAACAATAGATTCAGACTTTGCGCGAATTCAGTTCACTCCGGATCTTTTACCAGCGGATATTCTGGGCACCCAGATATACAATCCAAAGACAATGGAATTTTCCACTAAGAAGGGACCAATATTTTCGAACATAGTGCTTGCCGATGAGATAAACCGTGCTCCGGCAAAGGTTCAGTCTGCACTTCTGGAGGCAATGGAAGAACGTCAGGTAACTATTGGTGATGAATCTTTCCCGTTCTCGGTTCCGTTTATGGTTCTTGCAACAGAGAACCCTATTGAACAGGAGGGTACATATCCGCTTCCCGAGGCACAGCTTGACCGTTTTTTTATGAAGTGTCTGGTGCACTATCCAACAGAAGAGGAGGAGTTTCAGGTGCTTAATCGCTATTCCTCTATCTCGGTTGATACCATTAAGCCGGTTATAAGCAGTGCCGAGCTTGTAAAGAAACGCGAATTTATCCAATCCATATATATTGACGAGAAGTTGCTTCGTTATATAGTATCAATTGTAAACTTTACAAGAAAACCCACTAATCCCGATGTGGCACGTTTTCTAGAGTTTGGAGCAAGCCCAAGGGCATCAATAGCGCTAATGAAAGCTTCTCGCTGTGTTGCATTTATCAATGGTCGTGGATTTGTTACTCCAGAAGATATTAAAGAGATTGGTTACGATGTTCTGCGACATCGCATAATTCTTTCTTACGAGGCCGAAGCCGAAGATGTAACGAATGAAGATGTATGTCGAATGATATTTGACAGTGTTGAGGTTCCGTAATGACTTCGTCGTCTTATCTGAAAAAAATCAGGTTTTCGATATCCAAAAAGATTAATACTGCTTTTATCGGCCAGTATCGTTCGGCTTTTCGTGGTAACGGGCTTTTATTCGATGCTATTCGTGAATACCAGCCGGGTGATGATGTCAAAAATATCGACTGGAAGGTTTCAGCACGAATGCGTAATCTTTTTGTAAAGCAGTATCAGGAAGAGCGCGAACTAAATATAGTAATAATGATCGATATGTCGGGATCAATGGATTTCGGTTCTACCCGCACTAAAAAAGATGTCCTTATGGAGTTTACCGCTCTGCTTTTGTTTTTGGCCGAATATACCAATGATCGAGTATCAGTACTTCTTTTTACTGATGAGGTCGAGTGGTTTTTCCGCGCCAAGAGGTGCAGACGTTATGTGCTAAAAGTGTTAAACGACATTATTCACTTTAAGCCCAAAAACAAAAAAACAGGCATAAACGAGGCCCTTGACTTTTTGTCAAAAGTTACACGAAAAAGAAGTGTTGTTTTTATGATTTCAGATTTTATCGATAATGCCTATGATACCCAGCTTAAAAGGGTTGTTCGAAAGCATGACTTTATTCCGGTTTCTGTCTCTGATCCGCAAGAGTCAAGTCTTTCGTTTTTCGGCCTTGCGTCTTTTTATGATCTGGAAACCGATAAGGTAATTTATGCTACCGAAACATCTTATAATGATGTGAATCTAAAACAGTATGGAGTGGAACCGCTGAAGCTTTCGACCGACTCTTCGGTTGAACACGATGTTCTTGAATATTTTAAAAAACGTAACAAAAAACGCCTGCATGGTTAACTATGAAAAAAATTTTACTTATAATAATAATTTTTACTTCTATTTCTTTATCAGCGCAGATAAATGTATCGACCTCTGTACAGAGAAGTAGTACAAATGTTGGCATCGAAAACAGTTATACTGTCGAAATAACCTCGGAATCTCCCGATTTTAAGGTTAAAAACCCCGAAAGCACCTTCTATACCGAAGAGAGCGAGACTGTGCCGCTTTACATGATTACTGATACAGGTGTAAAGGATTACAATGAAAAAGGTGTTTTTATTAGGACAATTACCTATAAAATTGTCTATTTCATTACAGGTACATACGATCTGCCTCGTCCTGTTGTCCATGATAGTGAAGATAATCCTGTAAACTTTACAGCTCCGCGTATCGAGGTTGCTCCTGTATCTAAGGAAGACTCTTTTGCCGATATAGAACCACCTTTCGCAAGGTCTGGAAACTATAAACGAATCATTCTTTTGATTCTTGCCTTGTTGGCTTTGGCTGTGATCATCTATTTTATTGTTCGTATAGTAAAAAAACGAATAAACAAACCAAAGGCAATACCAGTAATTGTTCCGGTCGAAAAATTTATGGAATCTTATAACAAGCTTCAACAAAAACAACTACTTGAAAATGATCAAATTGAAGATTACTGTACCGAGCTTTCGATAATTTTCAGAAGATTTCTTGATGATCGTTTCAAGATGGGAGCTCTTGATCTTACAACTGACGAGATTTTCAGAGCTTGTTCTTCAGTGAATATTGATAGCACAAACGCGAACCGGTTAAAACATCTGATGTATCTTTGGGATCTCGCGAAGTTCGCGGAAATGCGCCCTTCACGCGAAATAGTCGAAGGTAATGCAAACGAAACTCTTGATCTTGTAAAAGATCTTGATCGGGGAGGGCAGTAATGGATTTTCAATCCCCCAATTACCTGTATCTGTTTATTCCGTTTGCTATATTCACTTTATGGTATTGGATAAAAAGATTAAATATTCGCGAACACTCTTTGCCTCTTTCGTCCGCGGATATTGTTTCAAAAAAAAGAAATTTTAGAGCATTACTTTATCCGTATATTCCTGTACTTAGGTTTTTATCTGTTGCTCTTATTATTTTTGCATCGGCACGACCTGGAAACGATATAAGTTACAGTGAAGTCAGTTCTTATGGTGTAGATATCATGATCGTTACGGATGTCTCGCTATCAATGTTGGGTACCGACTTTCAACCGGGTAATCGCCTTGAGGTATCAAAGAATTTATTAAAAAGTTTTGTGTCAGATAGAACAACAGATCGGGTGGGTATGATCGTGTTTGCCGGTGAAGCTTATGTACAGTCCCCAATGACAACCGATTATAATATTTTTAACGAGCTGATTGACGAAGTAGACTTCGATTCGGTTTCAGAAGAGGGAACTGCTATTGGTAACGCCATAGCTCTTGCTGTTGCCCGAATGAGTGATTCTGACACCGCAAGTAAAATCATGGTATTAATTACCGATGGTTCTAATAATAGCGGAATAATCGAACCGGATACAGCAGCTCAAATTGCAGCCGAAAAGGGTATCAAAATCTATACTGTTGGAATAGGCACTAAAGGTGATTATACTATTATAATACCTAGAGGTCCAAAGAAAGGACGTTACCGTGCCTCTGGTGATTATGATGAGGAGGGCTTGAAAAAAATCTCCGAATTAACTGATGGCAAATTTTTTAGAGCAACAACCGAAACCGAATTTATGGAATATATTGAAGAGATTAACCGTCTTGAGAAGTCAAAATTTACTGTTAAGCAGTATCATGAATTTGACGGTAAGTGGATGAAGTATCTGCTATTGGCCGCGTTCATTTTTATATTTGAGCAATTGATACGTATAGTTGTTTTCAGAAAGGTTCCGTGAGGTACTATGAGTTTTAAAAATATTGATTATCTTTTGTGGATTATAATTTCTGGAACGTTGCTATCCCTTTTCGCAATGGCGTTTATGTTTTACCGTTTTTACGTACTAAAAACATTCTTTTCCAGAGTATCGAATATAAGATTTTTCAAAATCAGCTATTTTATACGTTCTACAGTTATTATCCTGATAATAGCCCTCTTTGCGATTGTCGTATTAAGGCCCCAGTGGGGGTTTCATATGCGCGAAAAAAATGTAAAAGGCACCGATGTGCTTGTAGCGCTTGATGTAAGCCGAAGCATGAACAGCCGAGATGTTGCTGCTGACAGATTATCCCGGGCGAAGCAGGCCATAAGGTATATCGTTGAATCGGTACCGGGAAGATCCGGTTTGATAGTCTTTGCCGGTGAAGCTTTCTTGCAATGTCCTTTGACTACCGACAAAGCTGCATTTTCAATGTTTCTTGATTATACCGATACAAATTCCGTTGCCCTTCAGGGTACTGATATTGGCAAGGCTCTTGATGAAGCAGAAAGGGTTTTTGAAAAAAAGCAGTTAACCAATAAAGTACTTATTTTGTTATCAGATGGAGAGGATCATGAAAAGAGTCTTGGCCCTGTTCTTTCACGATTACAGGATAATGAAGTAACGGTGTACACTGTTGGTATTGGAACCGATGCCGGTGACCTTGTGCCTGTAGTTGATTCTGATAACGCGGGTGTGTACCTGAAAGACAGCAGTGGAAACATTGTAAAGAGTGTTCCTGACCGTAAAACCTTAAAGGATATTGCTTCACGTACTGGTGGATCGTTTACCGATATTTCTGCTTCTTTTAGTGGATTAAAAAGAGTCATAGACGCGTTAAATTCTCAAACCGCTAGTGATCAAGGTTCTCGCTTTGTAAGAGAGCCGAATGATCAGTTTCAATATTTTGCCGTAATGCTTGTTATTCTGATGATTGTCGAGCTACTGCTCAATGTGTGTTGGAAAAAACAGAATAAAAGAGGATAGCATTTGTGAAAAATAAATATTTAAAAAAATTTATCTATAATCTCCGTCCTCTTGTAATAGGGATATCCCTGTTACAACTCGCTCTTCTTGACCCATATTTTGATTCGATGGATGAAGGTAATCGTTTATATAACGATAACAAATATACCGACGCGGACGAAGCCTATAACCGCGCACTCGAATATATGCCATCTAAAAAAGAGAAGCCATATGTCAATTTTAATCGCGGTACTGCACAGTTTAAAGCAGGTAACTACGAGGGTGCTGTCGATTATTTTAAAAAAGCTCTTGAAAGTTCCGATGCTGATCTTCAGAAAAGGGCTTTTTATAATCTGGGTAATAGCTATTATAAAAAAGGTGATATCAAAAGTGCTCTGGAACATTACATGAACGCCCTAAAAATTGATCCCGAGTATCAAAAGCCAAAACAGAATATTGAGGCAATATTAAAAGAACAAAATCAACAAGATAAACAGGATCAGCAGAACGATCAGAAAAAGGAAAACAGCGATCAGGAAAACCAAAACGACCAAAAACCAGATGAGTCCGAGCAAAAGGGCGATGAATCATCAGATCGCGACAAGGGTGAAAAAAACAAGCGTGACATGGATGGCCATAAAAAGGGAGATCATATAGAGAAAAAACTTTCGAAAGAACAGATTGACAACATACTAAATCATTTTAAACAGAGACCTGTTCAAAAAGGTAAAGGGGATGGCCGTGCTGGAAGAGCTCTTGAAAAAAACTGGTAAGTTTGTCTTTATTCTTTTCTCTTATGGTTTACTCTATGGTGCCAGTATTGAAACTTCACTTCAACGGCCAGAGATATACGAGGATGAAGCTACTATCTTAGAGATAGCAGTCGAAGGCGAGCGAAATGCTTCCATTACAAATATTCCCTCAAGCAAGGATATTGAAATTCAGCCTGCCGGGCAGAGCCGTTCTTTCAGTTTTGGAACTGGTGGCAGCAGTTCTTCACTGATTTTTCGTTTCAGAATTGTTCCCCTATCAAACGGAGTATTTACCATTCCATCCATCACAGTCGAAACAGGTGACGGTGTTTATGAATCAGAACCGCTTAAACTTACAGTTTTAAAAGGTTCAAATCCGGCTGCAAAAAATTCGGCGCCTGTTCGTGATCCTTTCGATATGTTTTTTGAAGATCTGCGTGAACCCGAACGCCGCAAACCACTTATTATGGCCGAAAAAAGCATCTCTCGTGATATCGTTTATGCAGGAGAATCCGTTATACTTCGTTACTATATCGCTGCCGAAAACGATATTGATGTTTTACCGGAGGCAGTTTTTAATAATCGATGGGATGGTTTTATTTTAAAACCTTTTGATGAGAACTTGCCCCAAACACCGTATAATTTTTCGGGACGAAATTTAAAAAGATATCATGTTGTTAGTTACCGATTAGTACCCACCGTATCCGGAAATTATAATCTAACAAATGATAATATTTCATTTATTTACAGTGATGGTGCCGCCCGATTTTCTCCAAGAATGCGTGGGTCATTACCGTTTAATGCCGAAGAACTTGACGTTTTGCCTTTGCCGCTAGAAGGGCGGCCGCAAGAGTTTTCTGGTAATATTGGAAGGTTCGATATTGATCTGGTTTCTGATAAAAATGAGACCTTTGTTGGCAATGAGGCTATTATAATTTTTAGCGTAAGTGGCCGGGGTGAAATGTCACAACTATCCCCTCCAACAATAAATGATAACGCTGCATTCCGTATCGTATTTGACTCACGAGACGATAAATATCGGTTTGTTAACGGGCAAGAAGAGGGCAGTGTCAATTTTAAATATATATTGATACCTAACAGTGAGGGTAATTATACCCTTGATGAAATTGCGTTCAATTTTTTTGATCCTGATAGTGGACAATATACAGAACTTAAAACCGACCCACTCGAGTTTGTGGTCAAACCTGCACCAGCTATGATAGCTTCTGGTGATGAGCAGAATCAAGTAATAGAGAACAAACCCGGTATATTAATGTATATTGGTATAGCTATTCTGATCCTTTGTGTAATCGCATCACTTGTCTTTGTGTTTTATCGTGAGTTATCGCGAAACAGGATTCACCGTGGAGAAAAACCGAAAAAAAAACCAGGACTCAATGAAAACCCTATAGCTCCATTACCGGATGTAAAAGAGTTGGCCGGTCTTTATATTATGCGAATCGATAATGCGTTTTCTGGCAAAGACTCCTCTCTTTGTTTTAAAGAGCTTCTTACTGCTGTAAATTTTATTTTGCGTGAAAAAGATCTGCCAGCTGAAGGCATGGCAGATGTGACAAAGATACGTGATTACATGGTTAGCAGCAGATATGGCGGTGGAGAACTTGATTTTCATCTACTCTTAGACATAAAAAAGAAAATCGTAGCCTATTTAAAATGATGTAGGGTGGTGCTTTTTTGCTTTTTCCCACATTTTGTCTAATTGCTCCATAGTATAATCATCGAAGCTCTTTCCCGATTTATCTACCATATCTTCGACTTCATTAAATCGAGATGTAAATTTAGCAACGGCGTTTCTTAATGACTGTTCAGGATCAATAGAGGCGAATCTTGCTATGTTAACTATTGAAAAGAGTATGTCGCCGAATTCATCCTCAACTTCGGCACGGTTTCCATTTTTTACTGCCTCCTTGAGTTCTTCAAGCTCTTCTTCAAGTTTCATAACAGTATCAGAAATATCGGGGAAATCGAAACCGACACGAGACACCTTTTCTTGTACCCTGTATGCCTTAAGTAACGCCGGCAAATGAGCGGGAACTCCCTCGAGTATCTTCTTGTCCGTGCGCTCTTTTTTCTTTATCCGCTCCCACTTGTCGGCAACTTCATCCGGGGTATCTGCAACCTCTTCTCCAAACACATGCGGGTGGCGTGTAATAAGTTTTTGTATAATCATTTTGGCAACATCATCAATTTTAAAAGAGTTACTCACTCTGCAATGAGCGTAAACCTGGTATAAAAGGTCTCCAAGCTCCTCTTTTAATTTGTCGGGTGATCCGCTGTCTATAGCGTCTATTACCTCGTATGTCTCTTCAATCAGGTATTTCTTAAGGCTCTGGTGTGTCTGTTTGCGATCCCAGGGACAGCCGTTTTCACCGTGAAGTGTGTCGGCAAGTTCTTCAAGACGGTAAAGTTCTCTTTGTTCATTAAATTTCATAAGATTCTCCGGAAATATCCATACAATAATAGTTTATAGTTCTTTGACTTTCTGTCTGTATAACTAATCTTAAAACGGCAGGTGTTAAAGCAATTAAAAAATCATGTTAAATGATTGCAAGCTTAATTGAGGAAGATCATCTTTTACTGAATATTCGTTATTGCAAGCTTCTCTTTTTTTGTAAAAGAAGAAAATACAAGATCATAAGAGTGGTCAATTAGCTCTTTAAGCAGTTTGTCA
>DAOTGZ010000106.1:0-8914 GCA_035447445.1 Spirochaetota bacterium
TTTTAACTTTGTTTCGTTAATGTCGCGATCTCCGGTTACAACCGCAACAACAGGTTCTCCATCAGCAACAAAAACTATGGTTTTCAAAAATACTTTTTTTTCACATTTAAAAAAAGCAGCCAAATCATCTATTGTCTTAATATTCGGAGTGTGGACTTCCTTTAGCTCTGCAACTTCACCTGCAACATTATCTTCACGTTTAAAACCGGCCTTTTCCTGATTCGCACTATATCCACATTTTCGACATATCAATAGAGTCTCTTCGCCAACTTCTGAAGCGACCATGAACTCTTCCGAAGCCGAACCGCCCATTGTTCCGCTATCAGCCTGAACAGGAATTGTCTCAAGCCCACAACGGTCAAATATGGCTCTATAAGCCGATGCCATCTTATCATAAGACAGATCTAATCCATTTTGATCTACATCAAAAGAATAAGCATCTTTCATTATAAACTCTTTACTACGTATAACTCCGAAGCGGGGACGTATCTCGTCACGAAACTTGGTATTTATCTGATAAACATTAACAGGCAAATCTTTATACGAAGAAACAACCGACCGTACCAGCGCCGTAAAAGCCTCCTCGTGTGTGGGTCCCAAGGCGTATTCCATTGAATTGCGATCTCTTATACGAAACATCTCAGGTCCCATGCTTTCCCAACGCCCAGACTCTTTCCATAAATCTGCACTTGTAAGCTCGGGCATTAAACACTCCATCGCTCCGGCCTTATCCATCTCTTCTTTAACAATTGCTGTAACCTTGCGCAATGCCCTTAACCCAGCAGGAAGATACGCGTACATACCTGCTGCTTCTTTGCGAATAAGCCCTGCTCGAATCATAAGTCGATGACTGGAAACCTGCGCGTCAGACGGATCCTCTTTTTGTGTAGGTAATATATACTGTGATAAACGCATTTCTAAATTCCTTATTTATAATTATAATATCTCTAAAAGCCAACGATGTTTATCCTCGATTTCACCTGTCTGGATCTTTGTCAAAGTTTCGTAAAGTTTTGTCAAAACAGGTCCGGCACTATCTTTTTCACCAAAAGTTAAAATCTTATCCCCATACTTTATACTATGTACAGGAGTTATAACCGCTGCGGTCCCAACTGCACCTACTTCATCGAAACCTTCGACTTCACTGATCTCGACCTGTCGGCTCTCGACGAGCATTCCCATATCTTGCGCAATTGTTGCAAGACTCTTGTTTGTAATGCTGGGTAAAATACTTGGTGACTTTGGAGTAATATACGAAGAGCCTTTGATACCTATAAAATTAGATGTGCTGAACTCGTCGATATATCTGTTATGTTGTGGATCAAGATAAAGCCCTACTGCACATCCCTGCTCCTTCACAAATTTGCTACCGGGAAGTCCAGCCGCATAGTTACCGCCAACTTTACAATCCCCAACACCATGAGGAGCAGCTCTGTCAAAACCTTCTACAATAATGGCATCTACAGGTTTAAAGCCTCCTTTATAATATGGCCCTACCGGTGTTGCAAAAACCAGAAATATATATTCATCTGCTGGGCCAAGGCCTACTTTTGGTCCGACGCCAATCATAAGCGGGCGTAAATAGAGGCTGGCTCCTGTTCCATAGGGTGGAACAAATCGTATATTTTCTCGTATTACAGTCTCTACAGCTGAAATAAATATCTCTTCCGGAATCTCCGGCATATTTATACGACTGTTTGTCCGGTTCATTCGCTTTGCGTTTTCATCAGGGCGAAAACAGACAACTCTGCCGTCTCTGGTTTCAAAAGCCTTAAGTCCCTCAAACCCTTGCTGTCCATAATGAAGCGCCGGCGCAGCAATATTAATAGACAACATGTCTTCTTCACATATTTCTGGAGCTCCCCAACTACCATTTTTATAGTGATATCTCACATTTTTATCGGTTTTTACATACATAAAAGGTAAATTTGACCAGTCAAGGTCGGCTTTAACAACACTCATTGTTTTCTCCTGGGTTCATGATAAACATAAATAATATTACAACCTGCGCACCTGCATTGATTTTTAATAATCATTAACAAAAGCAAGATAAGCTAATAACGCCTGATTTAGAGCAATACTAAAGGTCAGACAGGACGATTATTAATCAGATAACTAATATTGTCAAACGCTTCAGGTGTTTCAAGCTCAAACAAAAGTCCATATAAATCATTTTTTTTCCATACTACACTGCTTTTTAACTCAATATCCTTACCGAGGCAAACATGTAGAGTTATCTGATCATCATTTTTCAACGGAAATTCAGTTAAAATGCAGGCGCCTGTAACTGAAACATTCTTCAATAAGCAACTATATTTTTGATTGCGGCTATCTGGCGAGAAAAAATAGTCGCCGTTACAATCATGACGATCACCCGCTCTTCGTTCTTTGTTTAACAATTAACTCTCCATTAATGCAAATACTATCAAGAAGAAATATTCGCAAGACTCTTTTTAAAAAAGATCAATCGGACCAACATCCGAACCTTCAATAAACTGTTTAGCGTAGGGATCATTTTTTGAAAAAAAATCTTCTACTTCCAGCATACATGCTATCTTGCCTCCATAAAGCAATATCACGGTATCTGCGATTTTTCTAGCAAATTTCAGATCATGAGTTACTGTTACAGACGTAATAGCCGCGCTCTCCCGTATTCCCAAGATAAGGTCAGCAACTGAATCTGTCAACACGGGATCAAGACCCGCAGCCGGATCATCATAAAGCATAATTTTTGGTTCAAGACATAAACATCGTGCCAAAGAAACCCTCTTTTGCATTCCACCTGATAACTCAGAAGGATATTTCTCTTCGGCACCGGATAGTCCGACACTTTCCAATACTATTTTTATCTTATTATCTATAACACTTTTGTCATATTTCTTTCGTAACATTCCGAAAGCGATATTTTCGGCAACAGTCATTGAATCGAAAAGACCACCCTTTTGAAAAACATAACCAACTATGGATCGTTCGTTCGAGCCATTACTATAAAGAGCTGGTCCGACTTTAACATTATCAATTTGTATATCCCCTTCATTAATACTAATTAATCCAGCGATAGACTTAAGTAATACACTTTTGCCTGATCCATTTTTACCAAGAACTACCAGATTACCCTTTTCGGGCACGTCAAATGATATATTATCCAAAACTTTTATTTCGTCAAAAGAGACCGCGACATTTTTAACATGTATCATCGGTACTTCTGCTCCCGATACTCTAAGAGTGATTCCAGCATATTGAGATAAGAGACATAACGTTCTCTGCATACAATACCCGACTCAACCCGATCTTTAACACCGCATCCGGGTTCATGCTCGTGTGTGCAATTTGAAAAGGTGCAATCAGATCGGTATTGAGTAAACTCATAAAAAAAATTTCCTAGCTCTTCCGGCTCTATGTCTACCAATCCAAACTCTCGCACACCCGGCGAATCAATAAGCTCGGTACCATCTTTCTGCTTATACATTATAACATTCGTTGTAGTATGGCGCCCTTTGCCAGTCTTATCTGAAATATCTGAAACAGCAAGATTAAGATCCTGATATATCGAATTTATTAGCGAGCTTTTACCAACTCCCGAATAACCGGCCAATAAAGTCCTTTTACCGGTTAACATTTTTTTAAGGCTATCGATTCCCTGCATATTCAAAGCACTTGTGATTATAATCTTAAGACCAGAATTCTTGTAATATTCTATTACTGTATTTGTCATCTCTTCGGTAGCAAGATCTGCCTTGTTCATGCACAAAACCGGTTCAATATTTTCTTTGATTGCCCTTACGGCGAGTCTGTCAACAAATCGCGGATTAACAGGTGGATCCAGAAAAGATTGAATAACAAGAACGACATCAAGATTGGCCGCTATTACGTCTTCACGGGCATTTCGTCCCTTGTCACGTCTTGAAAACAGATTACTACGCGGCAACAGGTCAATGATCGAACCGCTTCCATCATCATTATACTGAAATTTCACATTATCACCGACCGCAACCGGATTTGTGAATTTTTTGAACTCCTTATTTATACGAATTTTCCCTTTTAAAAAGCAGGCAATATCTTTTTGTCCGTCATTGACTGTATAGTATAGCCCAAACACTTTGTTTATTATGCCGGTTCCAAGATTTTCCTGACTTGAATTACTCATATTATTTCCTTAATAAAAGAGAAAAGCCTCTAATTATCCATAATTAAAACTTTTTCCACGATAATCCCCTGGTTCATCACTTCAATAAGTTTTTATGCTATTTCTCTTCTCTTCGGGTTTTATTCCGATAGTTTACTGAAGATTATTGATAAGGATCTAATAATCACAGAATCTAACGAGCAAAATATTTTTAAATTTTAAAAAAAAATTAAAAAAAGCTAAAGTATTGCCTATCTATACCGAACATAATTGAAGGGAACAGTCTGTAATATCCCTCCCGATAGACATTACTGTTCCCTGCACTGCGCGTCCAAACATGCAGAGAAGGCAGAATAGCCGCCCAGCTATTCTGCCCTCTCTCTTGTTACCCATTATTTGAAAAGTCGTGTAGATAATAATAACAGTCCGGCAAAACCGGACTGCTTTTTTATTAGAGGAACTTCTTAAACTGCAGTAATTATTAAATGTAACAGCAATACAGACCTGCAATACAAATATAATCACATACTCAATTTTATATCTAGTGAAGCATAAATAAACAACTTTTTTTATTCGCAACAATAACTAGTGGTCACATCCGTTAGCACCTGTTACAAGTGTTCCGTCAAGATATGACTGTACAATCTGTTTCGGTGTTTCGGATGGAGCACCAACCATAACTTTGATTCCCTGTGAAATAAACAACTGCTGTGCCCTCTGTCCCATCCCTCCGCAAATTACCATATCGGCTTCACGCTCTTTTACCCACTTCGGCAAAAGACCCGGCTCATGAGGCGGAGCGTCTTCTCTTTTTTCGTCTGTTATCTCCTTTGTCGTATCATCAAAAGTAACAAATGAGAAATAGGCGCAGTGCCCAAAATGCAGTGACAGTTTATCTTCTACACAAGGTATTGCAATTTTCATAAATATCTCCTTAAATATAATTATTCTCGAAAATCAACCAAATAAGTTAACCTTACAATTAAGCCTTTTAATTAACAGCGTTAAATCTTATATCAGCAAAATGTGTTGTCATTAATTTATCAACAGCATTTTTAAACCCCACCGCTGCTTCGTCAGACGAATCTCCAGAAATTGAAAATGGTTTTCCACTATCCCCGCCATCAGATACAACCAGAGATATCGGGATTTCTCCAAGAAAAGGTATAGAGCTTATCTCAGATATTTTTTTACCGCCACCTCTCTTAAAAAGATCAGAAACTTTTCCACAATGAGGGCACCAGAAACCACTCATATTTTCAATTACGCCCAATCGAGGAATATTGAGTTTTTCACAAAAAGTTACCGATTTTGCAACATCTACCAGCGCCAAATCCTGAGGTGTGGTTACGATTACCGCTCCATCAGGATTTTCAATAAGCTGACAAACCGCCAATACCTCATCACCTGTTCCGGGAGGCGAATCAATAATAAGAAAATCCAGATCCCCCCAACTTACATCTGTCAAAAACTGTTTGATTACGTTGTGCTTCATTGGCCCTCGCCAAATCATGGCATCAGACCGGCTATCGATCAGAAAACCAATAGACACAGCTTTGAGGTTTTCATTGTAATCTATGGGTCTAATCTTGCCCGATTCATCCTGCGTATGATGTTCACCTTCCATACCCAGCAAGGTTGGTACCGAGGGGCCATGAAGATCGACATCCAAAAGCCCCGTTTTAAAACCTTTCTGGGCAAGAGACAATGCCAGATTCACAGCCACAGTACTTTTGCCAACACCGCCTTTGCCCGACATAACAATAATCTTATGATCAACACCGCTCATGTTTTCTTTTAGTTTTTCATCAATCACCTTAACTCTCCTGTTTTAACAAATCCTTTCGAATTTTTTCCCATACTTTTTTCACCTCATCTGCAGCGCTACTCCCTTCATAACTCACAACTGAGCGCCTGTCACGCTGTGATTCATTGAATATCGTTGAATAGTTTATACGGCCAGCAAATGAAAGATCATTATCCGCGGCAAATTTCTCAATTTGCTCACATATTTCAATATTAATATCTGCCCGGTTTATTACAATTGTAACGGGGATATTCATACCTGTTACAAGGCCGGCCGCCCGTTTAAGATCACTCAAACCAGAGAGTGTCGGTTCGGTTACTATAACAACTCCCGTTGTAGCTGTAACCGAAGCAATTACCGGGCAACCTACTCCTGGAGGTCCATCAATAATCAGCATTGAAGATTCAATCTCTTCAGCATGTTTTTTAGCAATTTCCCTGACTCGGCTAACCATCTTGCCAGAATTTTCTTCACCAGCTATTAGCCTTCCATAAACAAAGAAACCGGCATTGCTTTTTGCACGATGGATCATGCCACAATTTTTTGGGCTTTTTCTTACAGCTTCACTTCCACAAACATAGTAACATACGTTACAACCTTCACACAAAAATGAGTCAATTTTAAAATCTTTTATTGCACCAAACCGGCAAAGTTTTTCGCATTTCGAGCAATGCACGCACTTTTCCGCATCAATTTCATAATCAAAGCCAGCAATAAAGTCTTCGCTCTCTACTATATCGTGATCTAGCGAAACAAACAGGTTGGCTCCGTCAACATCACAGTCAGCCGCATAGGCATTTTTTTCAAGTTCAAAAAAAGCACGGGTTAAAGAAGATTTTCCGGTACCTCCTTTCCCGCTTATAACAGCAATTGTATCAACCATTTTCCTTCTCCGACATTATCAGACTTTTCAAACCATCTACAGCACCCTTGTAATGAGAAATATCTTCATTTTTCAGATATCCTTTCAAATCACCTATCGAATAGTATCGCGACAGTTTTTCGTCAAAAGGTACTGTGGCCAAAACAGGCACATCAAGGCTCTTACATAATTTATAAAAATTTTCTGAATACCCCTCGTCCTTGTTAACAACAACAGCACTATCAATATTCATTACCTTGGTAAGTTCGTGAATCAATTTGAAATCACTTGTTCCAAAAGGTGTTGGTTCAGCAACTATTAGCGCAAAATCTGCCCCGTAAAGTGCCTGTACTGTATTACAAGCTGTTCCGGGAGGCGCATCTACAATCTGAACCCTGTCACTACTCTTATCAGCCAAAAGTTCTTTTATCAGCATTGGGGACTGAATTTTTCCGACATCTATTCTTCCCTCTTTAAATTCAATATTTTCAGAGTTACCGCTACCAATTTCACCATATTTATCATCAACTTCGGTAAGTGCATCAACAGGGCACACCTCAACACAACCGCCACATGAGTGGCAAAGATCAGTAAAAATGAGCGGTTTCTGTTTCACCATAACCACTGCATTATACGCACAAATATCTGCACATTTGCCACATCCTGTGCATATTTCACTATTTAGACGGGGTATCTTTCGATAAACACTTTTTGATTCCAGATTAACTCCAAGAAAAAGGTTCGAATTTGGCTCTTCGACATCAGAATCAATTAGTTCGATATCAACCTCGTTGCTTAGCAGAAGGGACAGTATTACCGAAAATGTGGTTTTACCCGCCCCTCCTTTTCCGCTTACTACAACAATTCTCATATTTTATTTTCTCCCTTTATAGCTTTTCAGATACTCATGCCTTTCAACCGAAACAATTAAATGTTTCGGTTTGCTTTAACAGAGCTAATAAAGCATCGATTTAGTTACAAATTTTGTAATTACAAAGACTTCTTATAAAACGAAACTGTCTCCGGCAGCTCCATATATACAATCCGCTGTAACCCTGCTCTTTAAATCATGGTACCCGTCAACACCGGTACAGTGACCACAGATCAGTCTTGATACACCAAAATGATTCACAGCTGCCGCACAAGACTCAATTTGCTCAATGGATGCCCCTTTTAAATGGAACCCTCCCATTACTGTATGGAAACGTCTTATTGAGAATTGTTCTGATACATAGGTTAATATTGATCCGAGACCTTTGTGAGCACAAGAGGTAACAACAGAGTATCCAAGATCACCGTTTACAAGTAGCACCGATTCATCTTCAAAATAATCAGGCTTATATTCTTCACCATCTTTTACCCAAAGCTTGTGATTATTCAATGCTCCCGGAACGCTTTTACCAAGCGGCAACACAGTGCATTCACCCACAACTAATGGTTCCTCTATTAAGTTAAAATTGATTCCGTTTTTTTCATACTCCATTTTACTATGTTTCATACCAATAGAACGGTATTCTCCTGTCGAAGAAGAGAACGCCTCCCTGAATAACCGGTTTGAACCAACAACAGTAGGATTACTTTGTGATTCACCTATAGCATTGATCAAAGGAATTAATCCGCCAGTATGATCATAATGACAATGCGACAATACCAGAGCATTAATAGATACCCCGGCATTTTTCATTTTTTTATAATTTAAACTAGCAGCGTTAGTGGCGCCGGCATCAAGAATCAGACTTTTTTGCCCCTCTAACAAATACGAGAGACCATGCTCGGCCAAAAGTCCGTTCCGATACGTACAGTTATCGAGTATAACCGATATTTTCACTACCAGTGGCCTTCCACGTCCGCTTCTGAAGCCAATACAAGTTTACCATCACGGTACATCTGAAGAGCATTTTCAACCGTACCTTCGGCACCTGTATACATGGTAACATCGGCAGCCTTTAATACCGAAAAGGCTTTTGGGCCTACATGCCCGCTTATCAAAACCGAAACACCAGCATCAAGAACAGTTCCGGCCGCTTGAATACCGGCTCCTTGTGGAGCATTATAGTTTTGACTATTACCTAAATAACTCCAATTTCCACTATCCTCATCAAAAATCATAAAACCTTTA
>DAOTGZ010000107.1:0-8896 GCA_035447445.1 Spirochaetota bacterium
GATTATATTTTTTTTCATCAAATAACCATCCATAAAATAAGAAATAACCAAAAAATTTACATCGCCTACAAAAAGCCTTTGTGCTTAAGATAAAAATTTGAAACTAAAACCTTTATAAAATTACTGTTTGCAAATCACATGTGAATTCCGAACGAGCAACAATATGAGAATATACTATTATAGCAACACTATTTCGATCTTTAAATAAAACTTTGCCTGCCAACGACACTTGCTATTCGTAATTTCAATAAAAAAAGGGATAAGCACAATATGCTCCACCCCTTTAATAATTTCAAAAGATTATAGTAACCTCTGATAATATCACCGAAACAATGTAGATCTCTAGAACATTGTAATCATTGAAGTTACTATAGTCAAATATTCTCCCAGACAAGCGAGGACTGCTCGATTACCTGACCAATCACTTTATATCCTCTCTGTAATCCTGAGCACAATATAGTTTACCACTACCTTCGCTTTGTTCCAGCAGAACTGGCACCAAAGCACCCGGAAGCACCGTATCAGGGTGATTAGGAGCCTTGTCTCCACCAAGATCGGTACTTAGCCAACCTGGATCCATCAGATTCATCAGCACATTTGTTTTATCAAGCGTTGGCAACATATCACGTACATATCGATCCAGTGCAGCCTTTGAACAGCTGTACGCCATAAGCTGAGGCTGATCCGCAATACCACTTGTTACATTAACAATTCTACCAAAGTTTTTCTTAAGCATACCCGGTAAAAAAGCATCACATAATTTAGCAGGAGCGACGCAGTTTACCATAAAACTCTGCATATACTCATCGACTGTAACTTCATATATGTTACGATAAGTAGTCATTATAGCAGCATTGTTATAAAGAATATCAAGACCAGCAGACGCTAGCTTACTAACTTCTGTAATTATGTTTTGAAGAGCAAACGGATCACCGAGTTCACCTTCTACCTGTTTAACGACACTACCTTCTGATTTTAGCTCATCATAAAGAACTGCTGTTCCTTCCAGTTTACGTGAGTGCAGTATTACATTTGCGCCTTTTTTTGAAAGAGCCCTTGCGACTCTAAACCCTACTCCGCGGCTTGCTCCTGTAACAAGAGCCCACTTATCTCTTATATCAATCATTTAATAACTGCTCCTTTAAAAATCATAGTGCAAGTTTCAATATCGCCTTCACATCATCTTTGCTTAGCTCTTTAAAACCACCAATACTATGAGCTCCGTTTCCGGTAACTTTTGAAGCCATCGTTTCAATATTCTTGTCATCAATATCCATTTCTGATAATCTGACGGGCATGCCTATGTCTTTAAAAAATCTTTCAAGAGCCGCAATGCCCTCAAGAGCTGTTCTTTCTGGTTTTTCAAAATCATAATCGACATTAAACACTTCGTGAGCAAATCGAGCAAATCGCCCAATATTATTTGTGTAAACATGTTTCATCCATGCGGGGAAAACCACAGCAAGTCCGGCGCCATGAGCCACATCATAAATGGCGCTTATTTCGTGTTCAATACCATGCGAACTCCAGTCTTGCGAACGGCCACAACCGATCATGTCGTTGTGTGCTATTGTTCCGGCCCACATAATCTCTGATCTTGCTGTATAATCCTTGGGATCTTTTAAAACACGATAAGCCTGGTGAACTACGGTTTTCATTACAGATTCACAAAGTCTGTCCGAAAGTTCCACTCCTTTGGTTGTTGTAAAATATCGTTCCATTACATGCGCAAACATATCGGTAATTCCACAGGCAGTCTGATAATCAGGAAGGGTATAAGTCAGCTCAGGGTTCAATAGAGAAAATTCTGGTCTTAAGCAAATATTTGTAAGTCCCTTTTTAAGCTGAACCTCTTCATTTGAGATAACAGAACTTGGGCTTGCCTCACTTCCAGCCGCAGGAATGGTAAGAACAACTCCTAACGGTAACATTTTTTCCGGTGAGGCCTTCCCCATATAAAAATCCCAGACATCACCCTCATAATGCACACCGACACCAATTGCCTTTGCGGAATCGATTACACTTCCTCCGCCTACAGCCAAAATAAGGTCGATATTCTCTTTCCGGCATATCTGTATACCCTCTTTAACAAGAGACAATCGTGGATTAGGCTTAACACCTGCAAGCTCGACATAATCGACACCGGCATCTTTAAGTGACTTAACGACCCTGTCGTAAAGCCCGCTCTTTTTTATGCTACCACCGCCATAATGCAGAAGCACTTTAGAACCGATAGCCTTACACTCTTCTCCGGCTTTGTTTTCAACATCTTTACCGAAAACTATTTTGGTCTTGTTATAAAAATCAAAATTTTCCATAATATCCTCTTATATAAGTTATTTTTTGGCGCATCACTCTAACACGTGTTATATTGTGACAATATAATAAACACCCCTAATTATTCAAGAACATTTATTACAATGTATCGATCATCTGAAACATAACTATTTGAAATTGACCATAAATGCGGTTATATCATCGGCAAAAGGAGCAGTACCTATGTAATTTTTAACCTCTTTAACAACGCTGTTAAGCGCATCCTGATCGTTTTTCTTCAGGCTCTGTTTCAGCAATTCGTAAACAGCTTTATCGCCAAGCGCTATGCCATGAGAGTTTTGCGCGTCGGTTAAACCGTCTGAAAAGCCAAAAAGTGAAAACCCTTTTTTAATATTTTCACGAATAACAAGATCATCACTTATTTTGAAATTGGGCAACCCTATGGGGGGAAGTGTCGGGTTTTTAATAACTATCCGGTTTTCACCGGTATTTTTATAAACCATACAGAGTGGAGAATATCCCATATTAAAAATTTCAATCTCCTTTTTTTCACTATCAATTACAACCACAACTCCTGCCAAAAAATATCCCTCCGGAGTACGTGCCCGTATAATATTATGAAGAGCCGTTATTATTTCGGTACCACTTAGCGATGATAGGTTCGTGAAATATTCAAGGGAAGCGAAATAGCCCCCTACAACCCCAGTAATAAGCGAAGCCGAGACATCCTTGCCACTAACATCCATGCATGAAATTATGTATTTATGATCCCCAAGATTTTTCATAAGAAAAAAATCACCACCAACCTCGTGAGCCATTTCTATTACCACTTCTGATTTGAATAGCGAGTTATCCATTTTGTTATGACCAAGTATCTTTTTCTGTACTTCACGAGCTCTTTTTAACTCGTTGTTACGAAGTTTAAGTATATGT
Source organism: Spirochaetota bacterium (assembly GCA_035447445.1). Taxonomy (GTDB): domain Bacteria; phylum Spirochaetota; class UBA4802; order UBA4802; family JAFGJZ01; genus JAFGRW01. Next base: position 3,211 of record DAOTGZ010000107.1, read on the forward strand.
GCCACAAGTTTACGTGTATTAACAATACCGCAAAAATCTCCATTATGATAAACCATGCAGTTATTTATCTGTGTTTTTGATGACAAAAATATATCTTTAAGCGCCTTCTCGATATTTTCGCGAGCTTTAAGAAATAGTGTGTTGCTTACTACAAAATTTTTGATACTCTTATGTAAAATGGAATCGAGTTTTTTTTGATCTTTTAAAACAGCGTCCCTCTCGATGAATCCGCTTATACCCGATTCAGTTTCAACAGGAAGAGCACTCAATTCGGGATCTTTTAAAAATTCATTTTTCACATAATCAATATTGAAAGAGTGATGAACTGGCTCAACAATCTCTGCAATAAAACCTACCTGATTTTGGGAAAATATTTTGTTAAACTTCATGTATACCCCGATTGACAAAGTAGATTGGAACCTCTATTAATTAACTTTTCAACAAGAAACTTGCGAAAAATTCTAATAGAATAGGCACTTAAAAGTTGATGTTTCCGAAAAAGGTAATTTTTCGAAGCTCCATGGTTGTCATTTTTATTTAAAAAAGTTCAAGAAAACTGTTTGTAAATATGCATGTGTTTTATTAAATTGCAACCAATATTTTTAACCGACTATATTATACCTTGTTATGAGGCTTACCCTATGGAAATCCGTCTTCCTGCCGAATGGGAACAGCAAAGCGCTGTGATGCTCGCATGGCCACACAGTGACAGCGACTGGGCTCAATACCTTGATGAAGCAAAAAAATGCTTTTCCCAAATTATTAACACAATAGCGAAATACCAAGATGTCATAGTTGTACAAAACACCACCAGTATCGACGACAACATATCCGTTATTGCAAACACTCCTCGGGTTTATACCATCAAAGCTAGGTCAAACGATACCTGGTGCCGTGATTATGGATTTATTACTGTTTTAGACAAAGGTAAACCATGCCTTTATGATTTCAAGTTTAACGGTTGGGGGCTTAAATTTGCCTCTAATTACGACAATATGATAAACAACCACCTATATGCACAGGGGCTTTTTATTAATGCCAAATATGTTAACATGCTTGGTTTTGTACTCGAAGGCGGTTCCATCGAATCAGATGGTATTGGAACGATCATGACCACGTCTGACTGTTTGCTTTCGCCGAACCGTAACGGTGGTTTTTCTTGTCAGGAAATAGAAGATGCTCTAAGAAAATTTTTTGGCGCGAAACGTGTACTTATGCTCAATTCCGGATACTTGTCCGGCGATGATACGGATAGCCATATTGACACACTTGCCAGATTCTGTTCCACAGATACGATCGCATATGTAAAATGTGATGACAAAAGTGATCCTCACTATCATTCGCTAAAAGAGATGGAGAAAGAACTACAAGAATTTACCACACCAAAGGGCATACCATACAATCTTGTTGCTCTTCCGATGGCAAATGCGGAATACTACAACGATGAAAGACTTCCCGCGACCTATGCCAATTTTCTTATTATCAACAACGCAATACTTATGCCGGGATACGGAACATCTCTTGATATTAAAGCACAAGCTATACTTCGAAAACTTTTTCCAGGTCGTGAAGTTTACATCATTGATTGCTCGGTATTAATAAGACAACATGGATCACTGCACTGTGTTACAATGCAGTTTCCGGAGAATATTAAGCTTAACAGGAGATTTTGTAATGATAGAAAAGAAATCCAATAAAAATATACTCATGGCAGGACTGATACAACAAAAATGCACCTCTAATATAGATAGTAACAAAAAATTACTAAGAACAAACGCCGAGCAACTTGCACAGATGGGAGCAAATATAATTATCTTTCAGGAGCTTCACAATTCATTATACTTCTGTCAGGCAGAAGATATAGCGATGTTTGAGCTTGCGGAGCCTATTCCAGGGCCATCAACCGAGTACTATGGCACGCTCGCTAAAGAGCTAAATGTTGTTTTGGTAACATCACTTTTTGAAAAAAGAGCTCCCGGTCTCTATCACAATACGGCTGTTGTTTTTGACAAAGATGGCTCCATTGCTGGAACATATCGCAAGATGCATATTCCTGATGATCCCGGATTTTATGAGAAATTCTATTTTGCACCAGGCGACAAAGGTTTTGTACCAATAGAAACTTCAATTGGCAAAATCGGCGTACTTGTTTGCTGGGATCAATGGTATCCTGAAGCCGCCCGTCTTATGGCGCTGGCAGGTGCAGAATTGTTGATTTACCCCACCGCTATAGGATGGTATCCCCCCGACAGTGCTGATGAGAAAAAACGTCAGCAGAGCGCCTGGATAACAATCCAGCGGTCACATGCAATCGCAAACGGAGTTCCCGTTATTGCTGTTAATCGTGTTGGTAACGAGTCTCTCGAAGGCGAAGCTGGTATTGATTTCTGGGGAAGCAGTTTTGTAGCAGGCCCGCAAGGTGAAATTCTGGCTCAGGCATCAAGCAGCAATGAGGAGAATATGATAGTACCCATAAATCTTGCGAATTCCGAAATTGTACGACAAACATGGCCATTTTTCAGGGATAGACGCATTGATGACTACACAGAACTAACCAAACGCTATATCGACAAGATTTAAAAATCACGAAGAAAACTTTATCACCCAAAGAGGTCATAACCGTGAGCAAAGCAAATATAGCGTTTTTTATTCTATATATTGTATTGATTCTTACAGGTATTGTTTTTTCGGCTACGCAACTAAACGATATTTATGATTACGAGTTTCCTGATAAAATTGAATCCGGAAAACTAATGCGAATGAAACATGGCTGCTTTTATTTGCCGAAAGGTTATAATAGTAAGAAACAGTACCCACTGGTAATAACCTTACATCCCATGTCAACAGGGGAAGAAACTTTTATATACAGCAATAACCTTACTGATTATGCCGATAAACGCGGTTATATTCTGCTTGCTGTCAGGGCAACAAAACTCGTATGGGAAGAGGAACCCGATAGTGGCACAATTTTAAAAATGGCATCTGTAATCAAAACCAAACTCCCAATTAACAAGAAAAGAATACTGTTAACCGGTTTTTCTTCGGGTGGTCACTTCACATTAACAATGCTGCTTTATAACCGTAGATTTTTTACCTCAGAAACTCTTTTTACCGCATTCGCGGCTGGAGGCGGTGGTGCAGGCTACGAGCTTGGCATCATGATGGGAAAAAACAGAACACCAAATCCCAAAACTCCAGGATATATCTATTGGGGCATAAAGGAACCAGGAGTTCCAGGCAAAGAGGTGTCCGAATATCTTCTTAATCACGGCTGGAATATTGTTGCAAATGAACATCCCGGTCATCACTTTGTTCCAGATGGCGAATTCGAACGTATTTTCGACTGGTTTGACAATCTGGAATTAAACTGATTCTTATAAAATATTTCTGAATCTGTAACAGAGCCATTCTACAAACAGACGCCATAAAGAACGTTTTTCAATATTTTCTATTTTAATTTTCTGACAATATTTTAAATCATCGTGAAACACTTTCTCCATTTTTTCACCGAAATCTTCATCAAGAACTACAGCGTTTAACTCAAGATTGATTCGGTAGCTAAGACGATCCAGATTAGATGATCCAACCATGGACCAGACACTGTCAATAACAGCACTTTTGACATGAAGAACATTATTCTGGTATTCGTAAATTTCTATGCCGTGTCTCAAATACCTGCGATAAAGATAACGTACAGCGTTCTTTACAACTGGCATTGCGTAACGTGATGGTAATATGATTTTTACAGAAACCCCCCGTTTAGCTGCTGCACACAACGATCTGTAAATCTTCTGGTCTGGAATAAAATAGGCGTTTGCAATTGAAATAGATTCTCTTGCGCTATCAATAGCGGAAAGATAAGAAAAATGAATAGGACGCACATTTCGTCTTGATTTTGTACACAAAATCATCACCATTTTTTTTCCGCTTTTTTTAACATCAGGAAAATGACGTGAGTAATCTACAACAGATCCACCGTTTCGGAACCAATTTTCCATAAAAAAGAATTGAATTTCCCTTACAGCAGGCCCGGTTATTCGAGCATGAGTATCACGTTGATACTCATCAGTATAAAGATTTCCCGCGTATTCGTTACCGATATTCAGTCCGCCTATAAACGCGCACTTTCCGTCAATAACCATAATTTTACGATGATCACGAAATGTAATATTCCAGAACTTTCTCCATGGAAAAATAGGATGGTATTCAATAACCTCTACACCCATCGAACGCATAAAGTTAAATATTGAACGAGATGTTTTTATTGAGCCAATAGCGTCATATATAAGATTTACTTCAACACCACGATCGGCAGCTGCCGCAAGCCGGTTCGCTATTTCCCAGCCCGCCTCGTCACTTCTAAAAATATATGTTTCAAGATTTATACTTGATACAGCATTATCAATGGCATCATAAAATTTTTTATAACACTCTGCCCCGTCAACAATCAACTCGACCTGATTACCGCTGGAAAACCCGCCAATATTCAGTTTTTTCATCTGTTTTAGATATAAAGGAAGGGCGTTCCGCATCCAATATTGCGATGTTGCAGATTTCTTTTTCATAAAATTAGTTAACCTCTAATAATTAACTTTTTTACAAACATCAAATTTTTTCCAATTCGGAAAGTTCTCCGTTTACCTTTTCGTTATTTATAAGAGGTGAATTGTTTTGTTCTGAAAAACTATTTTTTTTTGTTTTTATGGTAACTTTGCCAGCTCTAGTTGAGACAGTAACCTTAGATTTCTCAGGGATCCCCCCACGAAGAATCTCAAGGGCTAGAGCATCTTCTATCTCGTCTTGAATAACCTTGCGAAGATAACGCGCTCCATACTGGTGCGACATGCCTTTTTCTGCCAAATATTTTTTTAGCGCGGCCGTAAAGACGAGCTCCACGTCTTTGTCTTTTACAAGGTCGGATATTTCAGAAAGCATAAGATCAAGTATTTTAAGTATATGCGAATCTTCCAGATGATGAAAACACACAATCTCATCTATACGGTTTATAAATTCAGGATTAAAAGCTCCTTTAACAGCCTCGCGAACCTTTTCCTGCGAAGTGCCCTCTGTTTCGGTACTATCCAGAAAACCTGTCCTGGCTGTCTTGTCAAAGCGTGAATTACCGAGATTCGATGTCATAATGATTATTGTATCCCGGAAAGATACTGTACCGCTCATATTATCGGTAAGCTCTCCTTCATCTAGAACCTGAAGCATAATATTCATAAAGTCGGGATGAGCTTTTTCAATCTCATCAAGAAGTATCACACAATAAGGTCGCCTCTTTACCTTTTCAGTAAGCTGCCCCCCCTCTTCGTAACCAACATAACCTGGAGGCGCTCCAACAAGTCTTGAAACAGAATGTTTTTCCATAAATTCAGACATGTCCAGACGAATCAGTGAATTTTTATTTCCAAATAAATATTCAGCAAGGACTTTGGCCAACTCCGTCTTGCCTACTCCGGTAGGACCAGCAAGTACAAAAGCGCCAATTGGTCTGTTAGATCGGCGAAACCCTGTACGCGATCTTCTAATTGCACCACAAAGTGCTCGAACTGCTTCATCCTGACCAACAATTTTTTTATGAATCTCATCTTCAAGATTAAGCAAACGCTCACTCTCACTCATACTCAATTTGTCAATATTAACCCCAGACCAAGCCGAAATAACATCGATAACATCTTCT
>DAOTGZ010000108.1:0-8844 GCA_035447445.1 Spirochaetota bacterium
GGTTTTATGCACAAGCCGCTATGCTGGCCGCCAATGTTTTTCAGGCTTTCGCACGTTTTAATTATTCAAGTGCCTTGGGTGCCGATGACGGTAACGATTTTACCTTCACAAAACTGAGCCTAGGCGGCAACTATTTTATCGATGATCATCATGCAAAAGCCACAATACAGCTTGATATACCAGTTGGGGACAGCAAAGACATGGATGGAGAGCAAAAACTGTCGCTTCAATTTCAGGCGTATTTGTAATAAACCATTGATGAAAGCCCTCAAATCATAGAGGGCTTTCCCATATCTAAGCAATACAGGCAGCTAAAGAGCTAGCCCGGCAATCAAAGTAACCAAAAACTTTTCTGTCTAAAAAAAATTAAAAGTTTAACTAAAATAAATATTCTTTATCAGCTCAGTACCTGTAGCTGTTTTAAAATACTTATCGCTAATTGCCCTTATGGATTTTAAAGACATATTTTCTTCATCAATATTAACCAAAAAATCCGACTCAACAATAATTTGAAAGTCATCTCCATCTATTTTGTTATACGAATGATGATGCCCAATTATAAAGCAGACTCTTTCAAGAATATCCACATCTATACTGATATCTGACATTAATTGACGAGCCACACCAGGCCCTTCGATTTCTTGGTAACGACCACTTGTGGAATTATGTTTTTTCTGTGCGTTTACTATTCCTATATCATGTAACACAGCTGCGAGATTAATTACTTTTATCTCTTTATCAGATAAATTTTCTCCACCTGCGATACAACCAGCAAACCCGTAAACCTTCAAGGCATGGTTTATACGCTTTATATCGCCTCTAAAATAGTTAATCATTTTCATTATTACCACATCAACCATCGTATTCTCCCAACTAAAATGCTGCTTTATTTAGCTAAGCATAAGCAAAAATGTCTAACAATATTTATTACAGATTGTTAATATCAGTTTAAATAATAAAATATACTATTTCTTTCTACTTGATCCAAATATCAAACATCAGAATTGCTTGTTTCCCTTATTGTTTGTCAAATTTCTTTTGATTCCTATAGAAAAAGACTTATATTTATCTAGTCGCTGCGATCACAATGGTAAAATTATATTTAATTAGTAGCTATTAAGGCAATAAGCAAAAAGGAATACAATGAAAAGAACAAGCCTTAGAAAAATCCGGATTTTCTCATTAGGTGGATCGCTATTCTTTATTCTATTGACGATCTGTTCTTTATGGTATGCTGATATAATGATTACTTATAAAAAAAGTATTTCTCAGCTTTCTCAAGGGATACGTCTTCGAGAGCTTGACCACATCAAAATATCAACCACAGAACAAGCAGCCTATCTGGATAATATTGCTAATGACATGAAGGAAGAATCTCTTGTTTTTTTAGCAAGTGAAGTCCATAAAATTAACGACAAAATAATTCAAGCTGAAAGAGATTACTCCTCACCACTTACCGATGGCGAGATAATAAAAAAAATATCTTTATCATTAAATTTCGCGTCCACAAGAGATCCACTCATATCTTTTATCACAATTCACAACAACCAATTTATTAACAAAACAGAAACCATCTCTTATTCGGCTAAAACATTGTATGATTATTGCAAAACAAATAAAGAGGGATTTTTCCCGTATATTAAGCAAAAAGAGTCTCAAATAATTTTGTCAGATAATGTGGAATATATATACCTAAAATACTATGAACCGCTTGATATATGCTTTGGGGCAGTCTTACATACAAAAGCTATAGACAAAAAAATCAAAGAAGCAATAAATAAACATCTGCGAATAGTTAATACAAACAAAACCGATTTCTTCTTTACAGCGACAATAGCTAACAACTCATTAACAGAGATCTCATCACATTGGGAAATTATAAACAGCATAACACCATATAACGTTCATAACAACATTTTTTTTCAAAACCTTAAATCAGGCTATACTGGTGGATTTATCAAGTGCGATGCAACTTCGGTTCTAGACGGCACTACTAAGCTCCGGTTATGTTATATTACTCCACTAGTAACTCGAAACCAGGTTCTTGGATTTGGCAAATACAAAGACGACATAGATGCAATCATTAATGCTGACGCCCAACATTTAACGAAAGGAAGAAATCGTTCATTAACGGTTGTTGCTAGCGTCCTAATTGTATTTATTATATTGTCAGTTATTATTACCGTAAAACTTTCAGGCATTATTTTCAAACAGACCGCTATCTTCAAAAACAACTTTTTAAAAGCAACACAAGATGGAACACCACTAGATTTATCTTCACTTTATATTACAGAACTAATAGAATTCGCAGACGAAATAAACAAACTGCTTGCTACTCGGAAATATTCAGAAAACATGATGAAAAAATCAATAGCCGAAAAGGAAATTCTAATCAAGGAGATCCATCACCGTGTAAAAAACAACCTGCAAATAATAATCAGCCTCATAGAATTACAAACTCTTCACACTGACAATCCATCGACTATAACACTGTTAAAAGAAACATCGGGGCGAATACGATCGATGGGTATAATACATGAAAAGATATACCAGACAAAAGATCTGACAGAAGTACCCGCAAAAGATTATTTTTCAACTATCGTTGATGAACTGATGTTCAGCTATAATATTGACCACAATAAAATCAAAATAGTTAAGAACATAGACGACATAACCTTTAACATGGATACAGCCATACCTCTTGGTCTTATCATCAATGAACTACTGACAAATACTATTAAACATGCTTTTAAAAAGGATCAAGAGGGTCGCATTCATATATCGGCAAAAAAATTTGCTAACAGAACTGAAATCATTGTTTCAGATAATGGCATAGGAATACCGATAAAAGAAGAGATGGATAAGCGTTCCCGATTGGGTATGCAATTAATCCGAGGTTTAACAATGCAGCTTGGAGCGGAACTTTCGATTATCGCAAAAAATGGTACAAAAACAAAAATTACGCTACAAAATACTTGATAATATGGCTAATTAAAGTCGCAATGACTTATAACCTTGAAATAGATTTTAGATGTTACAGGAATTATTTTTTCTATACTTTAATGATAACCGTTAATACTGATCATATTGATAAAGATTGCATATAGAACTGTTCTGCAAAATATAACCGGTTTTTCCCTGTTTACCAACATATTACCGGTATTATTTGTGGACTTACAATCAAATTAGTAATACTTTGAAGATGCTCATTCATAATAGTGAAGCTCGGGGATTTTTATGAGGATAAATGTTAGGGGACTCAAGTTCCAAATACTTAAAAACTATGTCATAATAGCTGCTATTCCTGTGCTTTTTACATTTTTTATAACATCGGGTTTGATGAAAAACAACACGCAAACCCGTTTTCTTGATAATTCAGCCATGTCTGTAAATATTTCAGATCTAGCTATTCAGACAATGATCAACAGATATAAACATGAGTTTGAGATGCTAGCCCGTTCTCAAAATTTACTTTCAGGTTCGATATACACCTTTAACAGCGATAAAAAAACACCGGTAAAAGATTCCCTGTCGGGTAATGCCGCATCAGACCTAATAAATGATCTAAAACATCTTACTGACGACACTACTGAGATAACAAGGGTTTACGCGGTAAAAACAAACTCTTCACTGTTTCAGTTTCCTACTCAAAAAATGGCTGCTCCTTTTGCAGTGACTGACTCACCACTGTTTAAACAAGCTCTCTCATCAAACGAAACCCAAATATCGGAGCTCTATTTTGACAGTGAACTGAATACCACACTTCTTACTTTTGCCCGCAAACTTGATAGTGAAACCGTTTTTTTTGCGGATATCGATTTTCAAAAAATGACATCCTTTATATCATCACTTAACTATGAAAAATCCGGCTATCTCGTGATATGTGATGAAGATGGAAAAATCATCAATAACCCGCGTACTCCTGAGCTTAACCAACAACCAATTACAGCAATCGGAATCAGCGGTCTTGAAACAGTAGCAAAGAAAACACACGATCAATTAGCAGGTCTGGACTCAAAAAAAATCAGTCATGTTGTCAACTTCTTTACTTCCAAAGAGTACTCATGGAAATACGTCATCCTTGTTAAGTACGACGAAGTTGTTGACGGGGTCGCTTTTGTTTTTAACATCACCCTCTTTTTCATATTCTTAATGGTCATGATCTTTATTCTTTACGGTGCAAAAAGTGCTAAATATATCATTGAACCAATTACTACCTTGCGTGAATATCTCTGGTCTGCTTCGAAAGGTGATTTTCACAACACGATGTCCACCAAGATTACAAAACGGAAAGATGTAATTGGCGAATTAGCTCAGAGTTATAACGATTTTATCACAATAACCCGTGATGTAATCAGTGATGTTAACCACTCTGCCAATCAGCTTGCCTATTCCGCTGACGAAATATCATCAGCTGTTAAGGATTTTTCGGCAAATATTCAAAACCAGTCGGCAAATTCAGAAGAGATATCCGCCTCAGTTGAAGAGATGGAAGCGAGCATGATTAATGTTGCCGGTGAGTCGGAAACTCAGAACAACAGCATAAAGTATCTCGACAAACAGATTAAAGATATGTCGGTAATGTTACGCGAAATACAGAAGATGACACAAAACACATTTACTTTAACCGAGAAACTACAATCACGTGCAGCTACAGGAGAACAAACGCTTCGTACCATGGATCACACCATGGTTAAACTGAACAACTCAAGTCAAGACATGGTAAATATTCTTGCAATAATTGACGAGATATCCGAACAGATAAATCTTCTTTCTCTTAACGCCGCTATTGAGGCGGCACGCGCAGGTGATGCAGGAAAGGGATTCGCGGTTGTAGCAGATGAGATATCTAAACTTGCTGATCAGACCGCCAAGAGCTTAAAGGATATTGACAGTCTTATAAGGATGAACAGTAGTGAAATATCCGACGGACAAAAAAACATCAACGAGACGTTACTCTTGATTACGGATTTTCTAAGCGGTATCAATTCGATAAATGATATGAACCGTAAAATCGGAAACTTTATGACACAGTACTCTCAGACAAACGATGAGGTTTCGAACCGAGCCGAAAATGTTCAAAAAATATCTGAGGGGATCAAGCACGCTGCTGATGAAAACAAAAGAGCAATTTCGGAAATCGCTAGATCAATTTTTGATATAAACGATCTTTCTCAGAAAAATGCTACACACTCACAAGACGTTTCTGATAATACTAAAAAACTTGCTGCCATGTCAGAATCCCTTAAATCCAAGATCAAGTTTTTCAAGATATAGAACGAGAAAGGGGTCATCAATCCTCAGATCAATGACCCCTTTAAAAAGTTGGTTCTGTCAATTCTGCTTTCAAAACTTTAGCATACCTCCCAACGTCAGTAGTTCTTTCTGGATCTTCCACCGGCTACCGAGCATGGCAGATTACCTGCCGTGGGTGAAGCTTCATAATCACCCCGTTTGAGCCCTTTTTCCCGTTCCAGCAACTACTTATAATATAATAAAAATTAAAGAATCGTCAATAGAGACATAAGTTTTTTTACTTTTTTTCAAATAAATAATTAATCGATAAAGAAACCATTTCAATCATATACATTAGCAAGCCTACTAGGTCAAATAAAATCAATCTTCAAAGCAAAGCCTTTCAATCTTGTTCTTGACATAATCACTAAGAAAAGTTACTCAATGACAATGAACAGAGAAAACTGCAGGGATTTTATTAAACTCTATTTTTCTAAACCCTATCTGCATGCCGATTTTGATATAATTCACAAAGGCATCGATTGCTTTAAACATATTCCCGAAGATATTGAGCCTGAACAGTACATGAATCTTTTACAGGTTCTTATACAAAAGAATGGGATTTTTTCTTATCTCAGATATTTTCAGGATAATCACTTCGCACTGCTCTGCTCTGTATTACACTCTATTACATTACAATGCATCAAAAAAAACGACGAAAAGCAAAATGATCAGACAGAAAAGGGTTCAGATAAATTTGTTGTACCCGATATCGTAGAGCTCTCATTTCTCTTTGATTGTGATCTGCGCACCAATCCTGATTTAATCTTGAAATATAATCAAAACAGAATTGTACAATTTCGCAAGGCTCTTGATATGCTTCTTACAGAAAAACGTTACGTATCGGCAAAGAGCTTCAAGGCTATAACGCTCTTTAAGTACACGGCAGATAAAAACATATTAATACGAGCAAAAAACATTACCCGCTCATTTATTAACGATTTTCCGCTTTCTTCACAAAAACTTATGCTATTCTTGATTGCACTAATTGCTCTAGATGAGAACCTACAGGAAACAGAGCATATCGAAGAACTTATGAAATTATGTAGTGATGATGATTTTAAAAGATCTATAAGTTCTGCAATTTTTAGACTTAAAAATCAACGATTTCATTATAAGCCTTTTTAGCTTTATGATCCGTATCAAATACAAACGGATAATTTTTCAAGGGTTTACCAGCATTCCAAGTTTTGTTGTAATGATAATCTAACCATGTATGATCATCAGCAATCCCCCAGAAAGTTACAGATGCGATCTTGTCCGAATTTATTCTGAATAGCTCAAATATTTCCCTATATCTTGCTGCCAGTTTATCATCTAAATCTTTATCGAAAGCCCGTCCCTCTTTATTACCTATCCCATCAAAACAGTCAATATCAAGCTCTGTAATATGGATATCAAGCCCCATCTCTGAAAACATATTTATTGTTCTTTGGATCTCGTTAATTTCTGGCCAATAGAGATTCCAGTGAGCCTGAATTCCTATACCGTCTAAACCGTGTTTCTTAAGTTCTAACTTTTTGATCATGGTTATTATGTCATGCCTTTTTGAAGGGCGCACTACAGCGTAATCATTATATATAAGTGAACAATCAGGATCAGCCGCTTTGGCGAATTTGAAAGCATCAACTATATACTCTGGGCCACCATAGGCCTTGTACCATGGAGAATCAGCACGATAGCTCCCCTGGTCGGATACTGCCTCATTTACGACATCCCAGCTGTAAATTTTGCCTTTGTAGCGGCCTACCACTGTCATAATATGATTACGCATATTTTCCCTAACCACATCCTTGCTACCTTCGGTAATCCAGGGTGAAGTCTGACTATGCCAAACGAGAGCGTGCCCTCGTACATTTATATTATTAGAGGATGCATAATTAATAATTCTGTCTGCCGCTTTAAAGTTAAATTGATCTTTTAGTGGATGTATCACTTCAGGTTTCATAGCATTTTCAGCAGTCAATGAGTTGTAGTGAAGTAAAAGTTCTGCATATCTTATGTCAAAATAGTCCCTGTTGCCATATTCGGAAGAAGCTACGGCAGCTCCGATTAGAAAGTGCTCTTTATAAACCTGACTAATCATTTTTTTTGCTTTAAACGTTTTCGGCTTGTCCGAAAGATTAGGACTGCTGCACCCAATAAAAAAAAGCAATCCTGACAAAAGAATTATTTGTTTTATTGAAATCATCGTTATTTTCTCCTAAAATATTTATAATCGGAAACAAATTTTATTTAATGGTTAATCTTACCTGATTTACGGTAATCGTTCTTATTCTAATATGGTTTTATCTTGTTTTTTTTTGTTATTTATAGAATTATTACAAAATTTAAGAGAATAATCAACCGTATTTAAAAATACATAATCACAGATGCGATTGTGTTTATTATAACAACAAATGCCTTGACATAATTGTACATCTATCATAAAATTTATTTTTGTGTATTGATACCTGTCTATTTATTATAAAAGATAACCAGTTCAATTATCGATACATTATTGTATTTGAATATATTCCTGTGTAAAAGCATTAATCCTGTAAAAAAACGAGAAACTTTCGTTATAAAGAGAAATGATATGAGTAAAATGTTTAAATATTACGGTATAAACGTTCAAAAAGGAGACTATCTTTTTAAAGAAGGGGATGCCGCCGACTACCTCTATATGATTCACAAGGGTGAAATTCTCATTAATAGAATAATAAACGGGGTAGAAGAGAAGATAAAAATTCTCGAAGAGGGAGAATTTGTCGGAGAGATGGCCATAATTGATTCAAAACCGAGATCAGCAAATGCGATCGCATTGAATGATTGCCAGTTGATACGCATGACAAAGGAAGCTTTTGAGATAAATTATCAGTCAAATCCCCAACTTGGGATGTCTTTTTTGAAATTTCTATCTTCACGAATAAGGGACACAAACGAAATAGTCTCTTTTATGCTTTCCAAAAACCGTGATCAATTCTTTATGCTTGAGCTTTTCAAACTGGTTACAGTTTCTGGCAAAAAAGATAGTACGGGCAACTGGTTTCTTGTTGATTATTCAAATTTCGTCGAGCATATGATAAATCGATCTAATTATAACGAAACCGAAGTAATTTCGATAATACAGGAAATTTGCAAAAAGGACAACGTCAAGCTGGTCAACTCAAAAAATAAAAATCAATGGATAGCAACAAAAGTTTAGTTTAAAATATCCCGTAACTCTTTTCAATTCAACCCCAGAGTTTTCTTGGCAATGGTTTATCATACCTTATTAATTTTCACTCAATAAGATTTATGAGTTTATTTGGTTGGCGGAAATCGCGTATTCTTCCAGCCGAAACGACAATTATCGAAACGCACGGTATTCACGCAGATACTGTTAACGGATAAGACATCTTGATAGATCCAGATGTCACATTAAAAAGGTTGATTGTTCAATATAATAATCTATTAGAGCTAAAGCAATATTATCGCGGGAGACTAAGGACGTGAATACATTCAGTAAATGAAGCTTGACAAAGAAATAGAAGCATTAATAGAATCACATTGGTCATAAATAATTTT
>DAOTGZ010000109.1:0-8797 GCA_035447445.1 Spirochaetota bacterium
CGAAATGGCTGCGATTGCCGCGGAACTTATTAAACAAAAAGTTATTGCGGCATCGTTTGATCAGTTCTGTCCTGAAACGTTATATGATGGAATATGGGCCAGCGCATCTTTTTTACACATACCTTACGAACTTCTTGCAGAATCTGTTAACCGTTATTTAAAATTTCTAAAGCCCGGTGGAATCTTTTATCTCTCATTTAAAAAGCGGGATAAAGATTTCAGTGACGGCAGACGCATCTTTACGTGTATAAATGAAGAAAAACTTTCGAATTTTACAGATTTGCTGCAAGATGCAATAATACTGGATTCAGTTACAACCAATGATCTTCGTCCCGGGCGGTCGGAAGAGCTTTGGCTGAATGTTTTTTTAAAAAAGAAGGTCGTTTAGATTTGTTTTGATGGTTATACAAAGGATGTTTTTGATTATCATAAAAATACTTTAAACACAGGAGAATACTTAATGAGGAAAATAACCAAAAAAATAGAATTTATTGATTATTATATATCAGTATGCAAAATATTATTATTATCTTTCTTAATTGTAATAATTTCATGTGCTACTAATTCAAGTCCAGGCGAATCCGTTGAAGTCGATATTTGCGAAAATTATTCAGACTGGCAAGAATCTGAATATATTTTGCCATACGAACCAGGAAGCGCCTATGCTGTTATTCAGGGAAACTGCGCTCCCAAATCAATTACCTGGGCGCATTATGATAATAACAGATACGCGTATGATTTCGGAATGCCCATTGGTACACCTATTCTGGCTGTTCGCGCGGGAAGAGTAATTTTTGTCAGGGAAAATTTTACAGATGATCAACACGAACAGGAGCAGGGAAATGCATTAGTTGTGCAGCACGAAGACAATACAATTGCGCTGTACGGTCATATGACTCAAAACGGGGTGTTAGTCGGGCTTGGCGACCACGTAGAGCAGGGCGATGTTATCGCATTGAGCGGTAATTCCGGAATGAGTCCGGTTCCGCATCTGCATCTTCAGGTTAATGATTGCGCTGATTTTAATGTATGCGAATCCGTGCCGGTAACATTTCGTAATGCTCGTCCAAATAATGGACGTCTGTTGAAAGATGAAACATATGAAGCTGTTGCCGAGTAATATAGTAATATAAATGTCTAGTAACTACTCAGCTATTTTAACAGTTAAATTTAAGATACACCTGCTCACCATTAAAAATTCTTTCAAGCGCATCCAGAATGTTGAATTCCTGTTTTCTAACGGTTGAAATGAAACTTCTAATAGAGCAAAATTGTTCAGCTCCTGAAAATGTCCTAAACAATCCGGACACCTTTTGTTGAACTTTAACCATGCGAATATCTCTTTCGGCCAGATTATTATCAAAAGGAACATCACAATTAAACATGAATGCTAAGGTTTCTTTCCGGTAAACCCGTAACCTTTCTAAAAGGCATAATACTTTACCTTTCTTTTTCCTTCCCCGCTTTTTCACATTTTCTGCTTCTGGGGGAGGATTGAGAGCAAATCCTTCTCTCAGAATTCTTTTATACCTGCTTTCATAGTACTTCATGCGGTATGGTTCGATAAGATTGCCTTTTGTGCCTGCATTCTCAACTTCACATTTGAGTTCACACAAGCAGGTTATCATTTTTTGTGCCCATTTCTGTTTATGGTGCTCATGTACAAAGGTTAATTCCCTTATATGATGAGCATTGCACAATGAATGATCACAACTATACTTAAAATATGATTGCCAATGGTCATGAACCGCCGTGCCTTTGAACTCTTTCAATATTCCCATGGCGTCACATGCCTTCGAACCTCTTTTCTTATGAACAAAATACGATGTCAATAATTCAGTTCCGGCTGTATGAAGCCAGTGCAATGTTCCTCCACAATTTACTCCAGTTTCATCAAAATTAACTACCCGTGAATGAGCAAGTTTGTTGATGACCCATCTATTAAATTCATTAAGAGATTCAGAACATTTGTTTGTAATATTAACAAGTGTTCCTTCAGACAGTGGGATAGAAAATATATCCTCAAAAATCTCTTTTGTTCGTTCTAATGGTATCAGTTGATAGTTTCTCAAATATGACGCGATACTTTTCAAATAATTTCCATATTGGACTTTGTGCGTTACTCCTTCTGGAAAATCTGCTTTGTTTTCCTTTCCACAATGAGGACAATCTTTAATCTCTGCCTGATATTCAGTAACGTGTATTGATATCTTTGGTATCTCAAATACCTGCCGTTTGTCATGACCCTTGAAAACATGATGATCCAGTGGTTCTCCACAACAGCTGCATCTTTCAACTAATAGTGGGACTATTTCATCTGGGGAACTCACCTGCTTCAGGGTCTTGCCTTTATGCCCCTTTTGTCCTCCGGTCTTCTTGCCGGTACGCTTTCTTTGACTTCGAGTTCTGGGTTTTCTTTTCAACCCGTCACTTGAAGGCGGTTTACTGCTATTATTGCTGTTTTTGTATAATTGTTCTTCAAGCCTTTCAATTCTTTCAACAAGTTGAAGAATTAAGTCAACAACAGCTTCTTTACCTAAATCGTATATCTTTTCAGCATCTTCTCTTTTCATAAGACATTATGTTACTTATGTCTCTGAAATTAATAGTAAAAAAAATATCTGTTGAAATTTTTTAGCTGAGTAGTTACAATGTCTATTAAGGATTTTATAAAAAAAATAATTTAGATTATTAGCAGGGAGGAGTTATGAAAAGGAAGATGAGGAAAATAAGTAATAAAAAAGTTTTGGTTTTTTTTTCCATGGCTTTGATTTGTTTTATAAGTTGTGACAGTTCCAGTGATGACGGGAATCAGGTTTTAACTGATATTAAAGTAAACATCGATCAACCGGCAGGGAGTATGATTCCTCAATCTTTTACAGGTTCAGTTGAATATAGCATTTCTGATAAGGTTTTTGATGATAATAACAGTTATAAAATTCAGGCGTATTTGAAATCTGCAGATGAGAATTATATGTTTAATAATTCAGTTTCATTAAATAGTCAGCAGGGTGAAGAGAAGTTTTCTTTTGAAATTACCAACGATGGTTTGCCGGCTGATGTTACAAAACCTTATAATCTGTTTTTTAGTATCGTGGAAATTAATGGCGCAACTGAAACTGTTTTAGAGACTTCTGAAAATTTTGTTTATAAAGAAAATTCTTTGACCGGGTCATATGAAGGGCACTTGAGTTCCGGTTATGATATGCTGGTAATTTTTCAGCATTATGGTGATTTGCTGGTTGGCACTATGTATATAGACGTTGATCATGATGATGACTATTATAGCGCAGGTGATGAGGCGGTTGGAATGACTGCTTCTGTGGATGGTGCTGATGTAAAAATGACTCTGAACGGCAGCGGAATCGTATTCAGTACAGGTAAAGAATATGCCGGAACAGCAAAAGTATTTGGTGATAATTTAAAAATCACCTGTGATTATCACAGAGCAGATAACGACGCAATAAATGGAGACTTTAATCTTTCCCGGATAGGTACTGGAAAAATCAAGGGAACAATAGATGCTTCAAATGCTGCAGCACCTGCGGATAATCTATTTGGAAAAGAGTACCAGGTTACGCTAATGTTTAACCTGTCGGCTGGTGAAGACGGGTCTTACCTGACTATTGAAGGGAGTTGGCCTGCTTCAGGAACAACTCTGGATTATGAAATAGATAAAGTTGCAGAAGGCAGTTATCAAGTAGTTGCAATAATTGACAATGATGGACATTTTAACGGACCGGAAACTGGCGACGTGTTCGGAATTTACAGTCTCACTTCTGAACAAACATTGACAGCTTTATCAGGCTGGGTTTCTGATCCTGAATATGATTTAAGTTATATTGATAACGTTAATGTTGTTGCGGAAGAAACTCTTCCAGGTATTGATATTTCTGTTGGGTTGGTGCCGTAAAGAAATAAGATTATTAATATCCAGGATCCCGATAAATTATATCGGGATCCTGATTTTTCATTAAATATGATTTAAAGAATTTTATGAGTGAACAAAATTGGTGAGCCTTGTTAATAATATTATGTAAATTTAACATCCTATTGCTTTATCATTGTGATGTTCTCAGAAATTATAGTTGTTGAGGCTTTTGCCTCTTTCTCGCTATCTTCATAAGAATATGAAGTCCCAACAAAACTTTTGCCGTCATCTGACAGTGTATATCTAGTCATTCCATATTTTCCAATAGTATCAGAACCAGTACTGTCATTCAATAGTTTACCAACATACCAATTTTCTGAATTATCAAAGCTTGTAAGTTCACCACTATTTGTTGTTATCATATCGGGGTCATTGCTTGTGATAGTTGTTGTGCCTTCAAAAGTGTTTTCAGTAAATGTTGTGACTATATTTACGGTAATTGAATAATCGCTTGTTGTCATTTTAACATTATCTGCTGCCCAAGTTCCTGTTAATTCAAAAACTTCTTTTTTTCCCGATGAGTCGGAATCTTCATCGGAACATCCTGTTAATGCTAAACTGAAAACAAGTACGAGCAAAACATATAAACCAATAATTGCATTTTTCATTTTAACCACCTGTATTATTATTTAAAAAATATAATTTCAGCTGAAATGGTTACAGTCAAGTGTATTATCGGGTTTTAGAGAGATAAAAGCCTGATGTTATAAAAAACCTTCATGCGGCTATTGAGTTTATCAATTTTTATCATTCTTTTAAAATTTCCCGGTAATGAATCTTTGCTGACGATAGCAGAGTAGTGATTTTATCTTTAGTTGCGTCGGATGCTTTAATAATCCTGCCGCTATGGCGGATTACCTGGTTGACCCCGGCCCGGACATTGGAGCAAGTGCTTTTCTTAACCATGTCTAATAACATCTATACATATTCATATACAGAAAATTGTTGTCCGTTTTGATTAAAAGCCAAAAAAAAGTTTCTGTTATAACAAGAAAATAGTGCACGCACGTAAATTTGCTGGGTCGCCGTTCCTGAAGGACAAATGGACTATTATTAGCCCTGTTAATAAAAAACAGGGGATGTTCTATCACATCTTTACCTCAAAAACCAAAAAAAATTACATTTTAGTGGAAAAATCACATTAATCATTGACATTAATCACATAATAACCGAAAATAAACCCATACGGGCGGTCTAAATGCCCGATTTCTTGTTACGTGAAAAGGGGACTTTATGAAAAACCTGATGAAAATGAACTGGAGCAGGAATATTGCATCTCTGTTTGCAATTTCTATGCTCGTAATTTCGCTCATCAGCTGTTCAAGCGGAGGAGGAAGCGGCTCCTCCGACAGTGATCCTGATGCTCCATCGGAGGTGTCAGTGGAGTACAAACGAAGCGGCTCTTCTTCTATAGAAGTAAGCTGGCTTGGTGATTCAAAAAGCGGAAGCTATAGTGTGGTTGTTGACAAAAGCAGCCCTTATGACGGCGATCCCGCATTAATTCAGGAGAAGGCCTCTTCTCCGGCAAAATTTGTCAATGTTTCTTCTTTGCCTAACGGTGATTATTATGTATATGTTGTGCCTGTTAACGCGGACGGTGTAGAGGGCGAGGCTGTCGCGGCTAAAAGCGTTGTGACAATAGGAGCTGCGGTATCACCCAGTGGAGACGGTACTGGCTCGCCTGTGAATCCTGCACCAACAAGACCAATCGTTCCGGTTGTGACCAATCCGCCAAATTATGATTATCCGGTAGATCCCGATCTTGACAGCGATGTTGATGGAGTGCCTGACTGAATAGAGATTATCGCTGGTACAGATCCAAACGATGAAGACGATTACCCTGAGACTTCTGATCCTGATGCCGACTGGGGTTCTGTTACTCCAGATACCGACAGTGATGGAGATGGAGTTCCAGACTGGATAGAGATAGTTTTGGGAACCGACCCGTTTGATTCAACTGATAAACCGGCAGATGGCACATGGGAAGATCTTGTTGATCTTGATCCTTTTGCTGATGATGATGAAGACGGTGTGCCAAATTGGGTAGAAGTAGCTCACGATACAGATCCAGCTGATCCAACATCGCGACCACAGGATAGCGATCTTTATGGCGATCCCGAGGGTGACGCTGACGGTGACGGAATACCTAACTGGACCGAGATAATAAGCGGCAGTGATCCGTTTAACCCGGGTTCTTATCCTGACGTACCCGAAGGTGAAGACTGGTCGGATATTGAATATGATACCGATAGCGATGGTGACGGAGTACCTGACTGGATAGAGATAGTTCTTGGAACAGATCCTTTTGATCCAGATAGCACTCCAGCTGAGGGTACATGGGAGCATCTTGTTGGCCTTGATCCTCTGGGCGATGCAGATAATGATGGTGTGCCAAACTGGATCGAGATAGTATACGGTTCTAATCCAAATGACGCAAGTTCTACCCCTTCACCAGAACAGTTAACCGGTGATCCATGGGGAGATGCAGATGGTGACGGAGTACCAAACTGGATAGAGATAGTGCTTGGTACAGATCCTTTTAATCCGGCTGATATACCGGCCGACGGCAGCTGGGAGCATCTTTTGACTGGTGATCCAAACGCCGATACAGACAGTGACGGAGTTCCAGACTGGATAGAGATAATTTTTGGTACAGATCCAACCGATGGCTCAGATCGTCCGACTAACGACATGGTGATCGATGATCCACGGGGAGATGCCGATGGCGACGGAGTACCAAACTGGATAGAAATTATAGAGGGAACAGATCCTTTTGATCCGACTGATTATCCTGCTGACGGAACATGGGAAGATCATCTGAATGAAGATCCGAACACAGACACAGACGGCGATGGCGTTGCTGACTGGATAGAGATAATAGTCGGTACTGATCCGGGCAGTGATGAGAGCACTCCTGTTTATGTCGAGGATGATGAGGGTAACGGAACTTATCTTGATCCTGATGGGGATGCTGATGGTGACGGAGTCTCAAACGGAGACGAAGCCGATTATGGCACAGACCCGACAAATCCGGAAGATTATCCGACAGGTGCTGACGCTCCGACAAACGTTTCGGCTGCTATCGGCGGTGCTTATAACCAGATAACTGTAAGCTGGAGCGGCGCAATCAATAACGGTAGTTATACGGTTGAGATAAGAAACAATATCAATCCAAGCGCTGGACTCGTGGATATCAAACAGAATACAGAGTCGCCTGTAACCTTTACCGAGCTTGCTCGTGGTGACTATTATGTTACTGTTTACCCTGTAAACTACGATGGAACAATTGGCGAGGGAGTAAGTGCCGGTGCTGCGATATCGGTTGTAAATATCGATCTTGACCTTCAAGAGGCTTATGATGCTTTAGTGCCGGGTTTTCAGTCGCCTGACAGTGCAGAGTCAGTGACCAAAAACTTTACACTACCTGTTAACGGTCTTAACGATACGCAGATAAGCTGGGTGTCGTCGGATGAGTCTACTGTTATACTCTCGGGTTCTGGCGCAAGTGTTTCGCGTCCGGCTAACGGTCTGGGTAATAAGTCATTGCAGCTAACAGCGACGATTACCAAAGACGGTCAAAGTGTACAGAAGATCTTTGTTATTACAGTGATCGAGATGCCAATAGAGGTCTTCTCTGAACTGATAAAACCCGGTAACGGAGCAATTCAGGTAGAGCTTGACAAGACAATAGAGATACCATTTGCCTGTGATCTTGCCGGTTCTTCTGTTGACTCGGATTCGGTTTACGTAACCGATAGCAATGGCAACCCGATAGCCATGACTGTGTCTTATGATGATACAGACGAAATAGTAACCAAAGGTGATGTCGATTATGATGTTAAAGGTAGGATAATACTTGTGCCACAGGCATCGTTTGAGCCTGAGACTTCGTTTACTGTTACTGTAACTACCGATGTTAAAAAAGACGACATGACATCGCTATTTTCAGCGATCGAGTTTTCGTTTACCACCATGGAGCTGGTAGATTATCACTATACCTTTGAAGATCTTAGTGGTTTTATAATACCTAACGGGTCAGGACGCAACGATGTTGCCATAGACTACGATAACTATCATCAGGGTACATCGAGCATCAAGTTTGACGGCGACTGTGATCATCTTTCACTTGGAGATGTTGATCTTGGTGATCAGTTCAGTGTAGCTATCTGGGTTTATCTTCCATCACCGGGTTTTGCGATCGAAGAGGGTACTGAGGGATCAGCAAAGGGTCAGATGATCAACACGATTCTTTCTAATGCCGAATCTACTGAACCAAGCGACGGGTTTAAACTCTTTGTTAATAGCTGGGGAATAACTGACCGTCGTGTTATTTTTGAGGCAGGTAACGGAAGAAACGGTGGCAAGCTTCGAAGCCCCGCGGGTTTTGTAGAGCTTGACGGTTGGTATCACTTTGTCTTTACGGTTAACAGAGACACTCAAAACAAGACTGTCGATGTGCGTCTCTATTTTAATGGTGAAGCACAGCCGCTGTTCTTTGTTGTCGATGACACTTGGCAAACAGGACCGCTTCCGAATGAGATTCCATGGGATTTTAATACCAGCGGAGAGTTACTTGTAGGCCAGTTTACAGGCGGAGAAGGACTTTGGGACAGACACAACTACTACGGCAATATGGATGACCTCCGTATTTACAACCGGGTTCTATCACCTGCGGAAGTAGCGCGTATAGCTCAGGAAAATTGATAATATAGTCCAAACAAATACGCAGTCTTCAAGCGTATTTGTTTGGACGGTTTCGTTTTTCTCTTCCGGAGAGGTTTTTTTTGTTTTTAACAAAACAAGTTTTCTGTCCTTTCTTTTTCAATAGCAAAAAAGAAAGAACCACATAGTCAAAACAATTGCGCA
>DAOTGZ010000110.1:0-8690 GCA_035447445.1 Spirochaetota bacterium
GACAGATATACTAAAAAAACGAATAAGTCACAGGTTGGATGAGCGATTGGCTCAGGGTATGGTGGATGAGGTTCGCACATTGCTAGAGAGTGGTGTAAGCCGTGAAAGAATGATTATGCTGGGAATGGAATATAAATATATTACATTGTTTCTTAATGGAGATATTAATTTTGAAACAATGAAAGATCATCTTCTTCATGAGATTTTCAGGCTTGCGAAACGTCAAAGAACCTGGTTTAGGGGTATGAAGAAGCGTGGGCTTGATATAACATGGGTTGAAAGTATCACTGCCGAAAGATTGGCGGAGCTTTTTAATGCGTCATAATATTTTCTTGACTTTATAATTGCTCAAAAATAGCCTAAACGGATAACAGCTCTATAAAATGCTGACAACCTGGAGTAAATATGAAAAAAGCTGTAAGTTTTTACCTCTTTTGTATTTTGCTTATTCTTTTAAGCAGCTGTTCGACTTTTATTAAAGAAGAGCAGGTCGAGTCTGTAATGAAGAGGGAAGCCTATCTATACGAAACATTAATAGATGTTAAATATGAAGAACAGGTAGTAATAAAAAAGGGAACCGAAGTTCAGATCTATTTTGTTTCCTCTAAGAATTACCTTAAAGTATATGCCTTCCCGAACGACAAGGGGTATTTGGCGTCCGAACACTATCTGATACTCTACCTGTTTGGAGATGATTTTGAAAGTGAAATTTTCGAAGAGGACAAGTTTTATCCGATGCTTGACGAGGTTGTACAGCGAAAGCGTGAATTAACTGCCGAAGAGCGTGAAAGAAGATAAAACGGGCTAAGACCCGAAAAAAATAGAGGAGATCGAATGTTTAAAGGAGTTTATACAGCCTTGGTTACACCGTTTAAAGACGGTTCAATTGATTATGATTCACTGGATGCTATTATTGAAGAGCAGGTCGCAGCCGGAGTATCCGGTGTTTTGCCAATGGGTACTACGGGGGAATCTCCTACTGTATCTCATGAAGAACATAATCAGATAATTGCTCATGTCGTTAAAGCGGTCAATGGAAGAGTAAAGGTTCTTGCCGGTACAGGTTCCAATTCTACAGATGAAGCAGTTTTTCTCTCAAAGAATGCAGAGAAATGTGGTGCGGACGCAGTCTTGGTCGTTAATCCCTACTATAACAAGCCTCCCCAAAGATGTCTTGTGGATCATTTTGCTACAGTTGCCAAGAATATTGGTGTGCCAGTTATGTTATATAATATTCCCGGGCGAACCGGCGTAAATTTCGAACCAGAATCTATGGCAGAACTTTGTGAAATTTCTTCGAATGTAGTAGCTTTAAAAGAAGCTGCAGGTGATATTGGGCAGGTTATGCGGATAGTTGAATTGCTTGGTAACCGTCTAAACCTTATGATCGGTGACGATAATCTTGTTTTGCCGGCCATGGCAGTAGGCGCAACCGGTGTTGTTTCGGTTTTATCGAATATTATTCCGGCGGATATGGTAAGGGTTGCCTCAAGCTGGTTAAACGGAGAGCATGCGGAGTCTAAAGAACTTTTTTACCGAATACTCCCCCTTTGCAGGATGATGTTTCTGGATACCAATCCAATTCCGATAAAAGCAGTTATGGCTGCAGCGGGCAAATGTTCTCCACAGGTAAGAAAACCTCTTCTTCCTTTGGAAGATGATAAACTGAAAATGATTATACAAACCTTCGCTGAATATGGGGTTAAATTATGAGTGTAGTAAGTATTTGTGGTTTTGGCGGAAGAATGGGGCAGGCTATTGCGCGTTCCCTGTATTCTAAAGGTCATAGCGTAGGCAACTCCTTCGATATACCGTCTTCACCATTTTATGGAAAAGATCCTGCACTTGACATTGTTGGCAAGAATTCGGGTGCAATTGTTGGAGAGATATCGGCATCTGCAATTAAGGATGTAGATTGTGTTGTTGATTTTTCAGCACCGACAGCCGCTATGAAGATACTTGACGCAGCAGTTGAGGCCTCAAAGCCCATTGTTATTGCTACTACTGGTCTTGATTCTGATATGGAAAAACGAATAGAAGACGCTTCTAAAAAGATAGCTATTGTATACGCAACAAATATGTCTGTAGGGGTAAATCTTCTTTTTAAACTTGCAGAAATGGCCGCTAGCGTTTTGGGTGGCTCGTACGATGCGGAAGTTTTTGAGGCACATCATCGCAACAAAAAGGATTCGCCATCCGGTACGGCATCTACAATAATAAATCATATACGTAAAGGTCATCGTGATTTTGAGAAATGTACGGAAGCTTATCGCGACCGTGGAATAATCGGAGAACGAACCGATAACGAAATAGGTGTTCAGGTTTTGCGTGGTGGTGATATAGTTGGTGAACATACAGCTTTTTTTTGTGGTTTGGGTGAACGAATAGAGATAACACATAGAGCAACTGATCGGAGAGTTCTTGCGGATGGCGCGGTTAGGGCTTCTGAATTTGTGGTTAGTGCCAAGCCCGGCCTCTATTCGATGCTTGATGTACTTAATATAGGTTAAAAGATGAAAGGCAACAATCCGCATACAGCTTCTGAATATTCAGGGCAGGATTTTAAAGAATTACTCGAATATGAGTCAAATCCGTTTGATACAACAAAGAAACGGGCGGCTGATATTATGCGGATTTTTTTTGAACGTAATGTGCCCCTTTTGCCTGTAGTTTCGAGAGACAATCATCTGTTTGGAATAATTACTAAACCTGCCTTGACTGCCGCAATGAGCGATATTGATAACTTTGATTCTGTAAAGATAGACGCCTTTGTAATGAAAGTAGCACAAAAGATGGAATTCGAGGAAGTTGTAGCATTGATCGGTAATGAAAAACTCTTTCCTGTAATTAATATTTTTGGAGAAGAGAAGGGGAATTGGTCACGTATTGATCTTCTAGAGGCTTCTGACGTAACTCGAATGAAAAAAAATGATGTAGATCTTGAAGTGCAGCAAAATAAGGAAGATGCTGCACTTGAGTGGATGATTTACATGATACTTGAGCATATTCCGCGCCCCCTTTATGCCGTTAATCAGAATGGAGGCACTATTTTTTATAATGGGCTTTTTGAACAGTTGGTATGTGAGCGACTGGATGTTTTTGAACCCGATGTTGAATATATAGAAAAATCATTTGCCGATGTTACTCTTAATGATTACTTTGAGGGCTCTCTCGGCGAATACTGTTTTTATAACAAAGAGCTTGATCTCTATTATGAGAAAGTTCCAATGAAAAATGAGGGTAAATCCGTTGGTTATTTAATATATTGCTCACGAGGTCTTAAAGAGCACGCCGATGCCGGTACAAATCAGGATGCTGTCTCTTTTGACGAGAAGGTGGAGGCATATGAGCGTAAGCTTATCGTTGATGCCCTTCATGCGTCCGGTAATGAACTGACTATTACAGCAGAGATGCTTGATATTTCCAGGTCGGCATTACAGAAAAAAATTAAAAAATTAGGAATTAATACATAAAACGCTTGAAAAAAGTTTGACAATTGCCCATTGCATTTTTATATATGCTCTGACCAGTCCAAAAAACCGCTATAATAAGTAAACAAACATTCCGCAAACTTCGAGCATTTCTATATTTGATGTATGTCGGAAAATCATGATAAAGGTACGCCGATGGATAATGATTTAAAGAGTGAAGAGACTCTTCCTTCCGAGCAGGGATTGTCAGATGCCCCTGCTTCAACAGAAAAAGAGTCTAAACCCGAGAGGAAGGCATCTCCTTCCCGAAGAAGAACCGGGAAAATGCCTGTGCCCGAAAATCTTGATTTGGCAGAACTGAAACTAAAAACCATCACTAATCTTGTAACTATTGCCAAAGATATGGGACTTGAAGGAATTTCAGGACTAAAGAAACAGGATCTAATTTTTCAGATATTAAAAGGACAAACTGAGCGTAACGGAAATATTTTCGCGACAGGAGTTCTTGAGGTTTTACCGGATGGTTATGGTTTTTTACGTTCTTCAAACTACAACTATCTGCCTGGGCCTGATGATATTTATGTTTCGCCTTCGCAGATTCGTCTATTTGCGTTAAAGACTGGTGATACCATTGCGGGACAGATTAGGCCTCCTAAAGATAATGAGCGTTTTTTTGCTCTTCTTCGAGTTGAAGCAGTCAACTTCGAAAATCCGGAAAACCTTACCAGACGTATTTTGTTTGATAACCTTACTCCTCTTCATCCGCATGAAAGATTAAATCTTGAGACTGTCTCAGATGAGATTGATATGCGGATAGTAAATATCATGACTCCAATTGGCAAGGGACAGCGTGGATTGATTGTTGCTCCTCCACGAACCGGTAAAACTGTGCTTCTGCAAAAGTTAGCGAACGCGATTGCTACTAATCATCCGGAGGTTGTTTTGATTGTTCTTCTGATTGACGAACGTCCGGAAGAGGTAACCGATATGCAACGTTCCGTTAAAGGAGAGGTTGTCTCCTCTACCTTTGACGAGCCAGCTCAACGTCATGTCCAGGTTGCAGAGATGGTTATCGAAAAAGCCAAACGTCTTGTAGAGCATAAACATGACGTTGTAATATTGCTTGATTCCATTACAAGGCTTGCTCGTGCTTACAATCAGGTTGTTCCAACTTCGGGCAAGATACTCTCTGGTGGTGTAGACTCGAATGCTTTACACCGACCAAAACGTTTTTTTGGTGCTGCAAGAAATATTGAACAAGGTGGAAGCCTAACAATTCTTGCGACGGCGCTGGTTGAAACAGGTAGCCGAATGGACGAAGTAATTTTTGAAGAGTTTAAGGGAACCGGTAATTCGGAAATGCACCTGGATCGAAAACTGGCTGAACGAAGAATATATCCTGCTATGGATGTGAACAAGGCTGGTACAAGAAGGGAAGAGTTATTACTCGAAGAAGATGAGTTGCAAAAGCTGTGGGTTCTTAGAAAATTTATCTCGACAATGAGTACGGCTGAAGTTATAGAATTACTGGTTGACAAGATGAAGGTCACAAAAAACAATAGAGCTTTCTTTAAGACTATGAATGGGTAAAGGAGATATTATGAAATCGGATATACATCCTGTTTATGAGGAAACTACAATAAAATGCGCCTGTGGGTTTGAAGTTAAATCGCGCTCTACAAAAAAAGATGTTCATGTTGAGATATGTTCTGCATGTCATCCTTTTTATACAAAAGAGCAGCGTCTAGTTACAACTACTGGCCGTGTTGAGAAGTTTAAGCAAAAATACAAACTTAAGTAATTTTTATTTGTTTAATATTGGCATCTGTTTAACCTTTTTGCCGAGAATATGACAAAAAATAATGATAATACCGGAAAATGTGCTATAGAATGCCTTTTCCGGTTTTTTTTTGTGTAAAAAATACACTTTAAACGAGATATCGAACTGTATTATTTTCACATATGTGTAATAATGTAACTATAAAATATAAAAAAATCATATAACTACTTGAAAATCCAGCTTTTTCAAGCCCGATCGTGCTTGAATATTTGTTAAATTTTTCTTTTTTTCCATAAAATTGAATAAAAACATGTTAAAATTAGTTAAATACTGATAATTAAGCTTTCTATTGAAAATGGCACGAATATTGCTTTAATAATAGTGGTCACTTAATTAAAAAGTATGATAAAAAACGGTAATTTTAGTTTTCGGGGAGGAAGGTATGAGTGCAATTATAGATAGAAGCATTTGTGTAGCTGAAAAGAATGATATAGATTTCAAACCGACGCCTGTATCAGATGAGTTTGCAAAAGCGTACAGAGGATTGGTAAGCAGTATTGCAAAGAATTATGCCAGTTACCAATGTCCTTTTGATGATCTTGTTCAAGAAGGTTTTATGGGGTTAATAAGAGCCTTTGAGAAATTCGATCCATCTCTTGGATGTAAGTACACAACATATGCAACATATTGGATAAAGCATTATATAACCCGTTATATAGCGAAGCATGGGCGAATCGTAAGGCTTCCGATTAAGAAGAGCGAACTTTACCGAAAGATATGTAAGGTTCGTGATTATCTTTCGCACGAGATGGGCGAAACACCGACATTAGATCAGATAGCTGAATATGCTGAAGTATCCATGGAAGATGTGAAAAGAATTATGGATATTTTTCAACCGGAATTATCATTCGAAACTCCATTTCGTGATTCAACATCTGACAGGTACGATGTTGTTGAAGATGAGGTTAATGATGGCCCGGAACATGCGTATTTCAATGAAGAACTAAAGCGTGAATTGAAGCATGCTCTATCGCAACTGATGGATAAGGAGAGAATGATAATAACATTGCGCTTCGGATTAGATACAGGTGTTTCTGTAACGCTGAAAGATGTTGCAGACAGTTTTGGTATCTCTTCAGAAACTGTTCGTCAGATCGAAAAACGGGCTCTTGTTAAAATAAAGACACGCTTTGCGTATTTAAAGGAATATCTTTATAACTAAACAATAGTTTTAAGCAAGCTGAAATTATATCTCGTTTTGGGATCTGTTTTCAGTTTGCTTCCTTTGTCCTTTTACTGAATTTTGCGTGTGCCATGATCGCATCCAGGTTCGGTTGAATTATGTTACCCACTTTTTTCCCCCGTATTGGTAGAGCCCCATAGTTCTCAAAAAGATTCTGGTTTCCTGATGCCTCTTCGGGATATTCTGAGTAGTGAGTCGCGTATAGAGGAGTTGATATTTTGCTGATATGCTTCACTGTTGGGGTAATCACGGGGTCGTCTTTTTTCATTTCGATTATATAAATTGCATCTGAAAGTTCTGAAAGCAGTTCGTTTCTATAAATAGCATTATGCTTTGATATCTCTTCTTTTGGAAAAAAGGGTGATACAATAGTGCAGGTGTCCGGATCGAAAATCTCTTTTAAGTTATCTGACATGTTGAAGGTAAGCAGGCCACAAGGAATAATCGCGAGGAGCTCACCTCGATTTTCCAGAGTTCCAGAGGCAAATAGTGTTCCCGCGCCACGGTTAAGACCTGTACCGGCGCAGATACCATGTTCTGCCAGTATTTTACCGGTATGGTAAGCGATCGTATCGGCAGTACTGCTTATTTCGGCTCCACTCATAACTGTTATTAAAGGCAATTGAAGATTTCTTTTGTTTCCGAAACAGTAAAGTAGTGGAGGTGTATTTATTGAATTGCTGTTTTTAAGCTGCTCTGGATAGTTTTCCTCAAAAAAGAGTACAGGCTCAATGCCGGCAGTTAAAATTTGTTGATAAACATCTTCGGTATTTTCCAATAACTGTTGGCCTTTCAATATGCCTTGAACCGTTCGTTTGCTAAAACTGAATTCGTCTTCGATTTCCGATTCAGTTAACTCCATAATATCTTGTATCGATAGACCGGTAGATAATAGTGATTTATAAATCTCTTTCATGGAGGCGATACCGATTCCGGGGGCTTCGCTTAGTGCAATCCAGTAGTTGTATTTGTTCATAACCTTACCGATGTTTTCTGATTATTTCGAAAAAGAGATCATTATGACCAGTTAATAATTATAAATGAAGTTGGTATATGGTAATCTCAAATAAATAATTTTATGCCAAATATTTAATCTTTGCTAATATTTGTCAAACAGCTCATCAGACAAGTGCAAAAAAAATTAACTTGAAAAATAAGTAACCTCTTATAATCGTAACCCAATTGTAACAAAGCGGATGATAATTACTCTGAAAAGCATATTTGGGTGATGCGTATGCAGGTTCTCTGTTAACGCAATAAAATCTGTAAAAATCAAAACTTAGATAAACATGCCGATATTACGGCATGTTTTGGTATATCACTGGTAATAATAAGATTATTTGGCTGGTTAGGTTTTCTTTATTACCTGTGATTTTTTAACCAATAAAAGGGGGAAGTTAAATGATAGAAGTAAATAACCTCTCCAGGTATTACGGTGATTTTTGTGCGGTAAACAATATTTCGTTTACAATTAACAAGGGTGAAATAACCGGATTACTTGGACCGAACGGAGCGGGAAAAACTTCAACAATGAGAATGATTACAGGCTTTCTTAAGGCCAGCAGTGGTGATATTCTTGTTGGAGATGTTAATGTTAATGACGATCCAACAGCCGTGAAAAAAATGATAGGCTATCTTCCAGAATCTGCCCCTCTATACGGGGATATGATGGTTTATGACTACCTAGTTTACGCGGCAAAAATTCATGATATTGTTGAGCCGGAAACAAGAATAAATGAAACTGCAGGTTTATGCGGTTTGATTCCGGTAATGCATAAGAATATTAATGAACTTTCAAAAGGATACCGACAGCGTGTCGGCCTTGCTCATGCCATGATTCATAATCCCGAAATTTTAATTCTTGATGAGCCTACTAATGGTCTTGACCCTAATCAAATTATCGAAATCAGAAATCTGATTAAAGAGATTGGGAAAGAGAAGACTGTAATATTGTCCACTCACATTCTTCCTGAAGTCGAGGCTACTTGTGACAGGATTATAATTATCAATCAGGGAAAAATAGTTGCTGATAATACAACTGATCAGATTCAATCCGCGAGTGAAAATTCTCTTGCTGTTAAGGTATCTTTAACAGGAGCATCTGTTGCTGATGTTAAAGATAATTTTAAAAGTATAAATGGAATTTTATCAGTACGTGAGGCTTTTGAAAAAGACGGACTGGTTTCGGTAATTCTTGATACTGTAAGCTCTCGTGACCTTAGACCTGAGGTTTTTA
>DAOTGZ010000111.1:0-8672 GCA_035447445.1 Spirochaetota bacterium
ATACCCAATAGCGTCTGGTATATAGCAGAGGAAACGACAGAATAATGCTGGATGACCCTATCGTAGTTCTCCCGGCAGTTGGGGCCAAGCGTGCAGCTCTATTCAGTGATTTTCTTGGAGTAAATACTGTAGAGGATCTTTTGTTTATAAGGCCCTATAAGTATGTTGACCTCTCTTCCAGCAAGCTGATTGATCAATGTCTCGACGGAGAATATATTACTCTTAAAGGGACGGTTACTTCTTCACGTATAACAGGAAGTTCAAAAAAATTTCTGGAAATTACAGTATCTGACGAAAGCGGAAGCATAAAGGTTCTTTTTTTCGGTGGATTTAAATACCATGGTGAACAGCTTTCACTCAATACCGAAGTTGTTTTGTCGGGTAAAGTCAGTCGAAAAGGCGGTCCTGTAATGGTTCATCCCGAATATGAGCTTAACGATTCTTCAGTGAACACAGGGCGCATACTACCCTATTATTCGATTCCCGGAGCGATGAAAGACAAAGGTGTTTCATCAAAAGTGATGAGAAAGATAATCAAACATGCTTGCGAAGATCATCTGTCTGCCGAATATGACGACATACTCCCAGACTATTACAGCTCTTTATCTGATCTTACTCTGGGAAAAGCTCTCTATTTAAATCATTTTCCTATGGAACTCTCTGATATAGTTAAAGTAAGAGAGCGCCTTGCCTTTTCGGAGCTTTTTTTCCTTCAGATACTCGTACTACATCAAAAAAAATTATCTTCTAAAACATTTACCTGTTCGGGTATTGATATACATATTAATAATTTTATATCTTTGTTACCGTTTACCTTAACAAAAGACCAACATGAAGTACTTAAACGACTATCGACAGATATTGCCAAGGGTAAAGTATTAAACAACCTTTTACAGGGTGATGTCGGATCAGGAAAAACTGCAGTGGCAGCAGGCCTTTGTTATGTTTTGGCAAAGAAACAAAAACAGAGTGCCTTTATGGCTCCTACATCGCTACTTGCCAGACAACATTATGAAACCCTGACAAAGATGCTACCTGATATTAATATTGCCCTGTTAACAGGAGCCACTACGCCCAAGGAAAGAGAACAGATCTTATTCGGGCTTGAATCTGGATCAATAGACATTGCTGTTGGCACTCACGCATTAATTCAAAATTCGGTTTCCTTCAAAGACCTATCTTTAGCTGTTATAGATGAACAGCATAGATTCGGCATACAGCAACGTTTTGCTCTTAGAAAAAAATCGCAATCGGTTCATCTGCTTTCAATGAGTGCAACACCGATTCCCCGCTCATTAGCTCTCACTCTCTATGGGGATATGGAAGTTTCATTTTTAAAAGAGAAACCTGCTGGCCGTATTCCTGTAAAAACAATTCTTATCCCTGAAAGCCGTACTGAAGCCATGTATCGTTCTGTTGAAAAATATATAAATTTAGGGCAACAATGTTTTTTTGTACTTCCGCTTATTGAAGCTAATGAAGATTCCGAGCTTTCTTCTGTTGAAGAATATTCAGAAAAATTAAAAAAAAGATTCAAAAACCATAAAATATCTATGCTTCATGGAAAAATGAGAGGTGAAGAGAAAGAAAAAGTCATGAATGATTTTTTAGAAAAAAGTTCATCTATTCTTGTCTCGACAACTGTAATTGAGGTGGGAATCGATGTTCCCAACGCTACTGTGATTGTTATTGTACATCCTGAGAGGTTTGGTTTGGCTCAACTGCATCAGCTAAGAGGAAGGGTTGGCCGTGGAAATTTACCTTCCTTTTGTGTATTATGCTATAATGATTCAATTCCCGAAACCACACTAAACCGAATTAACGTTCTTGCTGAATCTGATGACGGATTTTATATAGCCGAGAAAGATCTGGAAATGCGTGGAGCCGGAGAGATAACGGGATTACTGCAATCCGGTTTTAACAGCGATTTTGTTTACGCGGATATTATTAACGACAGGGATATTCTTTTGATTGCGCGGGAAAAGGCTCAAATTGAAATAGATAATTCTTCAACAATTGATTTCAAACATAATATGAACAATCGCTATCTAAGAATCATTTCCTAAAAATAGTTTTATCCAGAAATCTTAAATAGACTTCAACCTCTATGTCATTGAAAAGATCAAATGCCCGTTTATGTAGTATCACATTTTTATCGAGAATTACACCAGTTTTTTCTCTATGGTGTTCAACAGCTATTTTAATTTTTTTCAAATGATTTTCAATTTCAGTATTATAACGATTCTGTAATTCGGTTTTTATTTGATTAAAATCAAGTATTCGGTCGTAGGGCAACTCTTTAGTATGTACATTTTCATTAAACCAGACCATTACCAGACTTTTAATATATTCGGAAGGCAGTATCCTCGCAATTTTAAGCTTTGAAATCTTTTTAAAAATAACACCAATAGATTCTTTGTGAAACCGGCGAAGAAGGATGTTGTAAACCGTCATTGGCGCGCAATGATATATAAACAGATCCATGTCTTCACATATTTCCTTATACGTACTCGTTATGTTTTGAACAAGTTTGATAATGGTCTTGAATATAAACTCTTCATAACGAATTGTAATTCCATTTATTTCGGCATGCATGGATCTTATCATTGCCCGCTTGACAAGAGCGTCTACTGCTTCATGACTTTTAGACTCGGGAATAAATACTATAGAAGATTCAAGATCATTGATATTATGATCAAGTTTTACAAGATCTATTTTTATTATATAGGGTTCTTTGGTGTTCCAGCTACTCTTGCCAGGAACACGGTAAAGATTTCTTATTTTTTCAGTGATTTCAGGATTAACATTGTGCCCCTGGTTATCTTTTTCTGAATGACCGGTTGACTCCTCTAAAGCAATTTTTTTATCATGATTTTTATTATTTTTTGATTCTTGCTGAGTATTTGAATTTCGCGGTTTTACGCTTGGTTCAAGTTTAAACTGACTCTTGTAATCATAATCATATGAATCACGAAAATATATTCTGTTAATTATATCCTTTTCCAGAACGTCAAAATCTTTTCGAGGAATATATAGTATTGCAGCAAGGAATTCTAGAAAAAGATCGGCATCTTTACAGCAGTTTATGCCGTTTCTTATAATATCTTCACATCTCGCAACAAATGCTCCAGATTCGTTTGCAAGCGTCATTACCTTGATATTCGAAGCCAGATCTTTCCACTCTTTACGAATATGAGAATTTACTTCTCTTAAACGCAAAAAAATTTCTTTTAATATTAGAAATTGCATTCTCTGATGATCTAATTCCATAGCTGGGAAGAAACGGGGGTAATCCTGTTTGGCAATTTTTTCTATATTTTGATACGATTGTGTTGTAATAAAGTCTTCATATATTCTTTCGATATTTTCAATTGATCTAAGAAGATTATACTTGTGTTTTCGTAAGGCAAAGATTACCGGATCCGGCAAAGTTAGATCAGACAATATGTTTTTGAAATCGATTATGTGATTCCAGTGAGGTTTAAGGCCGTTTAAATGGTTTTCTGAAAATAACTGAATCTCTTTTTTTTCTTTTAATTTTTCAAAAAGAGATTCAAATGAGTCAGACGAATTTTTATCAAATTGTTCATCACCGATATTTCGATCACCTTTACGAACAGTTTTTTCATGAGTCCGTATCTCGTCCTCTTTTAATGTCTTAAAATCAACTTCGTTATCCACATTTAAAAGAAGTTTGTCAAGATCATCCATCGGCAATTATCCCGTTTATTCGTCTAGAGGAGGTAAAGATTCTCCGTCAAAAATTAGTTTAAGTTCCTGTGAATTGAGAGTCTCTCTTTCAATAAGATACTCTGCCATTTTTTCAAAAACTACCTTTTCAGTTTCAATAACCCTTGTAGCCTCTTTTTCGCGCTCTTGAAGAATTTTAAGAACCTCTTCATCAATGGCTTGAGCAGTAGCTTCACTGTAATCCCTGTCATGGCCCATATCACGACCTATAAACGGTTGATCATTTCTCTTTCCCATTGCCATTGGCCCAAAACGATCGCTCATACCCCATTCACATATCATGCGCCTGGCGATGGTTGTCGCGCGCTCTATATCGTTACTCGAACCTGTAGTAGTTTCGTTAAAAACAAGTTTTTCGGCAACATG
Source organism: Spirochaetota bacterium (assembly GCA_035447445.1). Lineage (GTDB taxonomy): Bacteria > Spirochaetota > UBA4802 > UBA4802 > JAFGJZ01 > JAFGRW01. The sequence goes on from DAOTGZ010000111.1 coordinate 4,117, forward strand.
TCCTCCAAAAAGGAACGAGATCATGTTCAGCCAGTATTGACGCGTATAGTTATGCTTCTCCTCTTCAGGCAAATGCATTGTTAGCCCCAAAGCTCTACCGCGAGGAATTATAGTGACTTTATGTATTGTATCCTGCTTCATCAGATGATGACCAATTAAGGCATGTCCAGCCTCATGATATGCAGTAATGCGCTTTTCCTCATCAGATAGAATCATTGATTTACGCTCAGGCCCCATGAGCACCTTGTCTTTCGCCTCTTCAAGCTCGTGCATGCCGACACGGGTCTTATCGTTACGCGCTGCTACAAGCGCCCCTTCGTTCACAAGATTTGCAAGATCTGCTCCTGTAAAACCTGGTGTACCTTTCGCAATGGTTTTTAGATCCACATCTTTTTCCATAGGAATATTTTTTGAGTGTACGGCCAGAATTTTTTCACGTCCACGGATATCCGGTACATCAACAACCACCTGACGGTCAAATCGTCCGGGCCTTAGCAGTGCTGGATCAAGTACATCGGGTCTATTTGTTGCCGCTACAATAATTACACCCTCATTAGATTCAAAACCGTCCATTTCAACCAGTAACTGGTTAAGAGTCTGCTCTCTTTCATCATGGCCTCCGCCAAGACCAGCACCACGTAGCCTGCCCACAGCGTCAATTTCATCCACAAAAATAATACACGGAGCATTCTTTTTTCCCTGTTCAAAAAGATCACGAACACGCGAAGCTCCAACACCAACAAACATCTCTACAAAATCCGAACCTGAAATAGAGAAAAATTTTACACCAGCTTCACCGGCAATTGCTCGTGCGAGAAGAGTTTTACCTGTTCCCGGAGGGCCCATCAGCAGAATACCTTTAGGTATTCGTGCGCCAATTTTGCTGAATTTTTCGGGAGTTTTCAGAAAATCAACTACTTCAGATAGTTCATCTTTTGCCTCTTCTACACCCGCAACATCTTCAAAGGTAACTTTTTTAGTTGTTTCTGCATTCAACTTGGCTCTGCTCTTTCCAAAAGACATTGCCTTGTTTCCAGTAGACTGAACCTGACGCATCATGATAAACCAGAAAAAACCGATAAACAATAGCCATGGCAAAAATCCAAGAATGGATTTTAGAAACTGATTTTCGTCGGGCGCCTGTCCCTCAAGCTCAACACCTTGCTTAAGCAGGTCTTGCACAATATATGGATCCTGATAGGGAATTATTGTTTCGTACTCTAGCTCTTTTCCATTGGAAATATATTTACCCTTAATTGTATTATTCTGAAATATCTTTGCCGATAGTACAGAATTATCATTGAGCCTTTCTATAAACTGAGAATAAGGTACCTTGGCAACATCAGTTTTTATTGTAGATACCTGCGTATATATAAAATAGCCAAGAAGAATAATGATTGCGACCAGAGACAGCTGTTTGACAGTATTATTCATTAATAACTCCTGAGTGATTATAATGTCAATATATCCCTTTTTTTGAAAAAAACAGAGAAAAGTGACGCTAAAGCTTTACTTCTATTTTTGCCGACAGTTGATGGCAAGTATTTTTTTAGTTTTATCAAAAGTTAAAAATGAGTCATCTATCATATAATTATCAAGATAAGGATCAAATATGAAGGCGGCAACCTTATTATCAAGTGTTACGACAATCACCTGGTTTTTCTGTTCAGCTGACATCTTGAGATTTATACAAATTTTTTTAAGCTTAACTGTCATTTTATTATGACATATCCTGTCTCCCGGGATACGGGGTCTTAAAATTAGTTCTTTTTGATTATTAAAAGCCAGCACAACACCATCTTCTATTTCATTTTTTTGGTCATAATCACACAAACGTACAAAATAATCTTTTTTTGAGTAACAAACTGAAAATCTGTTAATTATTTTTGTGGATACGACCGCAGGTCGAATTTCTGAACTATTATGAAAACCCTTACTAAAAATGATTACCGGCTCATTATTCAATAATGTTTTTTTTATCTCTAATTCTTTATTTTTATAAATAGTAAGATGTGTCTTATTGACTATATAATTACGGTATAGTTCAGACAAAAGAGACGAAGTTATTTTCATGTTTAAAACATCTCTAATCAAAAAGGCAAAGGTATGTTTAAATTGAGATTGATCATCGAGCTCGTTAAACTTTTTAAGAACAACTGAATCATTCTCACAACGATATTCAATATCTCTCTTTATTGATTTAATTATAAGATCAGAAATATCAACCGCGTTTGAAATAAGTCCTTTAATAGAACTTTCAAGCGGAAATCGCGTCTCGACGAGAGGAATAACTCTGTTTCTTATGAAATTGCGGTCGTAATCACATGATTCATTTGAGTAATCACGACGATAAACAATATGGTTCTTGTTAGCATAATCAATTATCTCGTCACTGTTATAGTGGATAAGCGGTCTAAGATATCTTTCACGTTTCTTCGGTATTCCCTGTAAACCGTGAACAGAAGTTCCCCTAAATATACGCATTAAAACAGTTTCAATAGAATCTGATAAAGTATGCGCAGTAAGCGCAAAATCAATTTTATATTTATCCAGCAATTTTTCTATACAATTATATCTTACAATTCGGGCTTGCTCTTCAAAATTCGAGCTGTTAGTAAAAACATGTTTTTCACCATGGTATGTAATTCGGTTTTCATCACAATACCCCTGTACAAATATTGCGTCTTTTTCAGATTCACCATTACGCGTATTATGATCCAGATGAAAAGCATGAAGTTCACAGTCGACTTTTTCACGTATGCCCAACATGAGATGTGTCAAAACCATACTGTCTTTTCCACCGGAAATTGCGATTAAAAATGATTTTCCTGAAGTTCCTTCACAATATTTATCAAAAAAGACCTTCAGTTTTTCACATGTTACGGGATTATTAATACCCATGTAGCTCTCCAAGGTATTGATTCTCTTTTATCTTAACAAATTATTCTTGCACTAAGGACAAATGAGTCAACTAATGTTTTCTATTTGACAGACTTGATGAAAACAATGATTAATTACGGGTCTGTAAATTTTTTTAACTATATTATTAAAGTAAAAAGACTAGTAATTAACCGGTAAACAATGAAAGAGAACATATCAAGCAAGGCTATTGCCTGGACTAAAAGCCCCTATGACAGTGAAACTCGAAAAGAGATAGAAATATTATTATCAGATAATAACCAAAAAGAGCTTGAAGACAGGTTCTATCGTGATCTTAGCTTCGGTACCGGAGGTTTAAGAGGTAAAATCGGTGCCGGAAGCAACAGGATGAATCGTTACACAGTTGGTCTAGCAACCCAGGGGCTTGCAGTTTACCTTTTAAAAAACAATTTGGCCAACATGGGAGTAGTTATTGCCTATGATTCACGAAACTATTCCAAAGAATTTGCCGAAGAAACCGCATCAGTACTTGCCGGAAACGGCATTAAGTCTTACCTATTTGACAAACTTACACCAGTTCCACTCTGTTCATTTGCCATGCGTAGTCTCTCGGCTGCCGCTGGAGTTGTAATTACCGCAAGCCATAATCCGCCCGAGTACAATGGATACAAAGTGTACAGCAGTGACGGTTGCCAGATTGTTCCTCCGCAAGACAGTGATATTATTGGCGAGATATCAAAAATTGACAACATCGAATCAATAAAACGAGCCGATTTTTCTCATTCTATAGATAACAAACATATTAATATTATTGGGGATGATATTCGTAAAGAATATATGCAGAGAGTAATTGAATCACTCTCAAAACCAGAAGAGAAAAAAATCAATATTGTCTATTCACCAATTCATGGAAGCGGAATCACAATTATACCAGAACTGCTTTCAAATGCCGGATTTATGAATATTCACGTTGTCAGTGAACAGGAAAAACCAGACGGGAATTTCCCAACAGTCAGATACCCCAACCCGGAAGAAAAAGAGGCCATGAGTCTTGCGATCAGAGACGGAAAGGCTATTGACGCGGATATAATATTGGCAACTGATCCTGATGCAGACAGAATTGGTGTTGGAGTAAAACAGAATGAAGAATATGTGCTGTTAAGTGGAAATCAGCTTGCAGCTCTTTTATGTGACTATATTCTTACAAATTTATATGAACAAAACGAAATAGATGATAAGACAGCTGTAGTAAAAACGATCATTACAACTGAACTACTTAGAGCAATTTGTGATTTTTATTCAGTTAAAACATATGATGTTTTAACTGGCTTTAAATGGATCGGAGCCCTGATGCGTGATTTTGAGCAGAGCCATAATGATAATTTTGTTTTCGGTTGCGAAGAAAGCTATGGTTATCTTGCAATAGATTATGTCAGAGATAAAGATGCCGTTTCTTCAACTCTTCTTGTATGCGAAATGGCAGAAAAATACAGATTAAAAGGTTTAACCCTTATTGATCGTCTTAATCAGATATATTTGAAACATGGATATTACTGTGAGCAGATGCGTTATATAGTTTTAGAAGGAGCAGATGGTGCAGGCAAAATAAAAACAATTATGGAAAATTTCAGAAATGATCCTCCATATCAGGTCGACGGTAAGGATCTTGAAACTGT
>DAOTGZ010000112.1:0-8550 GCA_035447445.1 Spirochaetota bacterium
AAGCGGTTTTTTACTGGGGTTGCCTGTGTCAGTAATCATGGTGGTAGTAATGCTTGTACTGGTAAATTTCCTAACACGTAAAACTGCATTGGGAATATTTATTGAGTCTGTCGGCTCAAACCCTACCGCCAGTTTTTATCTGGGGATTAATAGCAGGGTTATAAAACTTTTCTCTTATCTTTTTTGCGGTATATGCGCCGGAATGGCCGGTCTGATTTTCACTGCCGATATCAAGGGAGCAGATGCCAACAACTGCGGGCTCTGGTACGAGCTTGACGCAATAGCTTCCGTAATAATCGGAGGCACTGTATGGGGCGGAAGATTTACTCTGCTTGGAACTCTTCTTGGAGCAATAATTATCCAGAGTATTACCACAACAATCCTGTCAAGAGGGGTCGCGCCTGAACAGATACTTGTTTTTAAGGCAATTGTGGTTATGGCTGTTACTCTTGTCCAGTCATCAAATATGAGAAAGATGGTTGTCGATTCTGTTTTTTCAGTTAATAAAAAAACAGGAAAAGCAGTAAACAAAGGGCTGAACTGATGGAACTTAAAACTGTAAAAAACTATATTCCTTTATTCGCGACAATATTTGTTTTTTTAATAATATATACAATGGGGGTCATGCTTTACGATAATTTCCTGTCCCTCCGTGTATTTTTAAATCTGTTCCTTGATAATGCGTTTGTGGGTGTTATCGCGGTGGGAATGACCTTTGTTATTCTGTCAGGCGGAATAGATTTATCTGTAGGGTCGGTTGTTGCTTTTGTCTGTATTTTGTCGGCAAAACTGCTTGAGGTTTATCAGATTAGTCCGTTTCTGGTGGTTCTTGTTTGTCTGCTGTTCGGAGTATTTCTCGGAACAGTAATGGGCGCTGTTATACATTTTTTTGCCGTACCTGATTTTCTCGTTACTCTTGTCGGTATGTTTCTCTGCCGGGGATTGGCCTATATGGTTGATCTTCAGTCGATTCCAATAAGGGATAAACTGTTTTTGGCAGTTAATACTATGGGTATTAATTTCGGTGGCGGTGTAAACTTCAGACTTATTTCGATCATCTTTATTCTGGTTTGGGCTGCCGGTGTTTATATATCACATTATACACGTTTCGGCAGAAACATCTATGCTATCGGCGGCGATGTTCAATCGGCAAATTTAATGGGAATACCAATAGGTAAAACCAGAATTCTTGTTTATACAATGAGCAGTACCCTTGCCGCGTTGGGCGGTCTTCTGTACGCGGTATATACTCTTTCAGGTTATGCGGCTGCCGCTCAAGGACTTGAGCTTGATGCCATAGCGGCTGTCGTAATAGGGGGGACTCTGCTGACAGGCGGTGTCGGTTTTGTTGAGGGCACCATGGTCGGAGTTCTTATTCTGGGACTTATTCAAACATTTATATCTTTTCAGGGGACATTGTCTTCCTGGTGGACGAATATAATTATAGGTCTGCTTATTTTTTCATTTATTTTACTGCAGCGTTTTTTATCACTTAGATCTGATACGGATCAAAAGTAATTTACCTCCTGAATTACTATTCCGTAATCGCCGGTAAAGCCCTGAATCCCATACAGTATGTGATTCAGGGCTTTCTGATTCAGCTTAACTGACCCGATTTCAAAAATTCCGGATAATAGAGAACTTCGAAAAATTACCATTTTCCAAAAGGCGACCTCGTTTAAGTGCCTATTTTAAAAGGAATTTTTCGCAAGTTCCTTGTTGAAATGTTAATTAATAGAGGTAGTCAATACATGCTTATCACTGATTTATCAGAAAGCTGTAAATTGCACTAAGTGTAATGAAATCTTTACTAATAATATCCGCAAGACCAGAGCTAAACAGATCTTTATCATGCTTTTTGGTACATGACCAGTAAAAACTCTTTTTCATTAACCAGGGGTTTAAATACTGAATCTGTTTCACGGTTAAATTTTCAGGATAGTTAATAACAGGAGGCCGTTTGTAGTTTTCACCGTTTACCTCAAAATTGGAGGATACGGTACGGACTGCATTCAGAAAAAAATCTGGCTTAGCCATAATTTTTTCTCTAAACAACCTCATTACATATGGAGCAGCGCAATAGAATCCCATACCGTAACTCCAATTATTATATGACAGGTCAAAATAAAAAGATGGTGTAATTCGCCCGTCACTTCCTCTTGGTTTAAATGTCAGCCACACATTGGCACGTAAAGGGGATTTGTCGGTAGAAAAACGAACATCACGAAAAATTTTTGAAATTGTACGACCGACCTTAGGCTCTATATCAATTTGGGGATCAATTATCGATATTGTTGGTGCTAAATCATTAACAAGCTGCCTCATGGGTTGCAAAAGAAACTCTTCATATCGGTTACGATTGTCATTGAGCCATTCTTTTTTGTTGTTGGTTAAAATATCGTTTAAAAAAACGATACTGTTTTTCGAGAATCCATTATAACTTGAAGTTTCAGCCATTTCTTGTCTCCTCTTCGATACAGTTATCAAGTATGTTTTCGAGGTTAGCTTCGAAAAGATTAATTTCATCTTTGCTCATGCCTTTGTAAAATAAATCGCACATGCTCTCAGATATTTGTTTATATTTTCGTTCAAGATCTCTGTCTTTATCTGTACGATGTATAAGTAAGACTCTTCGGTCGTCAGGAGAAGGTTTGCGACAAATAAAATTACCCCGTTCCAGTCTGTCTAGCATTCCGGTGAGCGTCGATCTTTCGAGCATTGTTTTTTTGGACAAAGTTGTGATAGGAATGCCATCCTGTTCCCAAAGAGCGAAGAGTATTCTTCCCTGCGCAGAATTTATTCCGTTTATTCCCTCTTCTTGAAGAATACGGTTAAAAATTCTGCCAGAAACCTGGTGTATTTTTGATATCAAGAATCCGCCTTTCCTTTTAATCATAGTTAACTTGATCTCCATTCGTTAACAGAGAGGTTTTCATACAGGCGTATTCTGCGGGGATCAAGACTGAGAATAGCGTAATCCGGATCAAATTTACCAAGCGGATAGTATATCTCCCAGCCTGGTTGCCAAAAAGTAGCCTTTTCTAATGGATCAGAGATTAATTCAATATCACCGGAAACCCAGACTCCCTGAAAAGATTCTGAAAGGCAGTAATAGACTGATACTCTATTGTCATTGATGATTTGAGACATTTTTGATGAACCTGTGTTAGTTGTAAAAATCAGTATGCTTCCATCACCAAGCTGGTTTATCGTTTTAGAAAGAGATGGGTACTGCAAGGCGTTTCTCAAATTAAGTAGAGCTCGTGATTCAGGATATCCATCACTATTTATTGTAGTTAAAACTGCTGATGGTGCGGAGGCGATAATTTCTAATGCTTTTTCTTTTGTTGTCATGTTGCCCCTATAGCTTAAAATATTCTATATCGTATATTACTATATAGTAATATAATTTGTCAATAATAATTCAATATAATTTTAGATAGTTCTATAACAATACTGTATTCACTTATGGTTATTAAAATGTTTCATCCGCCTGGGTGGATCAGAATAAATTGTTATGCTATAATTCGTAATCTAAATTATTGTTGCAATTATTAACCTTAGACTAAAAGTTATTCAATTTGGTTGTTGGTGTTAATATTTTAAGTTTGCCATTTATAAATTTATATGGTGTGTCATTTCATAATAGGGAACTGGCGAATGGTTATTTTTCAAGGTTACCAATAATTACTATATGCGTTGAGGTGCTGTTATTAACAGATTATTGATAAATATCTTTATAGTAGCGGGTTTGGTCTACTTTACCATGATTTCCTGTTTTGCCGAAAAGATTGTAGTCGGCGAGATCGAAAAGATATACCTTGAGGAGATCGATCATCTTTTTACAGCACGTATCGATACCGGTGCTGTGACCTCGTCCATTCATGCCGACAATATTACCCGTTTTGAAAGGGACGGTGAGCGATGGGTACGGTTCGATATCGAAATAATCGAAAAGCCCAAGAAGAAAAAATCTAAAAAGAAATCTAAAGACAAAGATTCTGAAGTCGTGAATAAACCGAAAAAGATTATTACTGTAGAAAGGCCTATTGTCAGAAAGGTAAAAATTGTTCAATCAAACGATGATGAGGCCGAAAAGCGAATTGTTGTGCATTTCCGTTACACGATTGGTACTATTAGTCAAACTGCGGAATTTTCGTTAACCGATCGTAAGCATCTTGAGTTTCCGGTTCTGGTTGGCCGCAATATTCTTAAGGATTTCATGATAGTCGATGTGAGTAAAAAAAACATCTGCCCGCCTGATCTGAAAAAGAGCAGCAACAAAAAGATAAAGGTGCCGGTTGTACGTCCATCAGACAAGCAGGAGTAAGCTCTACAATTTTAAGCAACTTTAAGATATAATTTCAGAGTCAGTAATCGTAAAGCGCGTCACACTGTGGACTTGGAAGGTTTTATGGCATCGAAAACAAGTTTTTATATAATCATAGCTCTTTTACTGACTTTGGGCTTTGGACTTGCTATTGCACGATATACATATTTTGGAATACCACTGACACCTGACAAATTCAAGAAGGCCTGGCTTTTAGAGGCGCGTGTAGATTTTGAAGCCGAGAGTGGACCTGTTCTTGCCGCGTTGACACTACCTGAAAACCCTCCTGGCTATAAAATACTTGGAGAGAATTCGGCTTCTCCAGGTTACGGTTTTGCCATAATTGAACATGATGGTAAAAGACGCGGTGAGTGGTCACGTAATAACGTAAACGGTCCGCAGACTCTTTACTATAAAATACAGCTTGTCGAAACTGGTTACGATTACAATCCGCAGGAAAGTGATACGGTTGTTGCTGATAATGTTTTTTGGAACGAAACAGAAGATGTTGCCGCTCGCTATGTGGTATCGACGGCAGGAGAAAAATCAAGTACTCCCGAAAGTTTTACCCGTCAATTAATCGAGATAATAAACAACCCGGAACCTGAAGAGAATGCGGCTCTGCTTTTATCTTCTTATAAGCCGGTAGAGCTTCTTTACAAGCTTATTAATTACGCTGGTATTCCTGCTCGTATTTCGCAAGGGCTTTTACTAGAAGATGCCCGAAGACGACAGCAGCCGGTTCAATTGATCGAAATTTTTTCAGACAAGCGATGGATCTCTTTTGATGTTGTAAATAAGGAGCAGGGTTTGCAGCCTGGATATTTTTTATGGCAGCGCGGAGGAGACTCGCTACTTGATATAGTTGGTGGAAGTAATTCACGTGTTACATTTTCTATGATTCAGTCTTCACTCTCCTCTCTTGATATAGCGGCAACAGATATCGGCCAAAGCGGTATAAGCTGGCTCGGTGTTCATTCGCTCTCTGTTGAGGAGCAAGGAATGTTCAAGTTTCTTTTTTTACTTCCTCTTGGGGTTTTTGTCGTTGTGTTTATGAGGTTGATAGCTGGCATAAAAACTCTAGGCAGTTTTATGCCAGCTCTAATAGCGCTTGCTTTTGTTCAAACATCCCTTTTCCAAGGAATAGTCAGTTTTATAGTGATCGTTACTGTTGGACTGATTATACGTTCTTATCTCTCTTATCTTAATCTTTTGCTCGTATCACGAATTGCTACACTAATAGTTATAGTTATTATTCTCGTAACATTTTTCAGTCTGGCTGGTTATCATTTGGGACTCAGTACTGGGATGACAATTACATTCTTTCCAATGATAATAATTGCTTGGACCATTGAAAGACTTTCTATTCTTTGGGAAGAAGAGAGCGGCCGCGAAGTTTTAAAACAGGGGGGAGGGAGCCTTCTTGTGGCTGTTGTTGCTTATCTTGTTATGACTATGCCTCTTGCAGGCCACCTGACTTTTAACTTTCCAGAGCTTAGTCTTGTTATTCTTGCCGGAATCATGCTTTTGGGTCGTTATACCGGATATCGTCTAAGCGAGCTTTATCGATTCCGAGATTTTAAGGCAGCCTCAAATGAAGATAATTAGTCCTTGTTCGCTAAAACAGTTCGGTATTTTAGGGATAAACTCAAGAAACCGGGACTACATCGCAAGATACAATAAAAGAAAGTATTATCCTTATGTTGATGACAAATTAAAAACAAAACTTTTAGCCGATGTGCATGGCATTCCTGTACCTGCCTTAAAATCAATTATTCGCACTCAGCATGATATAAACTTGTTAGACCCTGTATTGTCAGAATTAAATGGTTTTGCGGTCAAGCCGTCGCGAGGATCGGGTGGAAAGGGTATCTGGATAATTAAAGAACAGAAAAATGGTAATTTTATTAAATCCTCGGGTGCAGTAATATCAAAAAATGATTTTAAAAGGCATTTGTCAAATATTGTAGCAGGATTGTATTCGTTGAATGGTTCACCCGATGTAGTGATAGTTGAGGATATAATAAGGATTAGCTCTGTTTTTTCAGATTATTCGTATGAAGGTGTGCCCGATATAAGAATAATAGTTTTCAAAGGATATCCTGTAATGGCAATGCTTAGGCTTGCAACCAAGGTCTCAGATGGCAAAGCCAACCTTCATCAGGGTGCTGTAGGTGTAGGTATCGATATAGCCACAGGCAGCGCTGTTAACGCTGTCTGGTTTTCGAAAACAATTACAAGACACCCAGATTCTAATAACGATATAAGGAATATCAAAATTCCCGGATGGAAAAAAATTCTGGAACTGGCGTCAGGTTGTTACGAAATGAGCGGTCTGGGTTACATTGGCGCGGATATAGTAATTGATAAATCAAAAGGGGCTCAGCTTTTGGAACTTAATGCCCGCCCCGGGTTGTCAATACAGGTGGCAAACGGCGCGGGTTTGATCCCGCGCCTTAAACTGATCGAATCCGTTCAGATGCCTTTTAGTAGTAAGGAAGAAAGAGTAAAGTTTAGTATCAAGAATTTTTCTAATTACTGATACTTTGGTACACTACCAAAAGCGTTTTCTAAATTGCTGGTCAAAAAACAGAATAAAACCTGTTAACATCATGTTCTGTTATTTAACCTTAGTGCTTTTGCGGCTTCGACCATATTGAGCAGTGCCGGTTTTACCTCTTCCCATCTTCTTGTTTTTAGACCGCAATCGGGGTTGATCCAGACCTTATCACGATCAACTACCTCTAACCGCTTAAGAATTTCGTCTCTTATCTCTTCAGTTTTTGGAATTCGGGGAGAGTGTATGTCGTATACTCCGGGGCCGATTTCGCTTTTATACTCTCTTTCTCTGAATATTCGTAAAAGTCTATTACCGCTTCGCGCTGTTTCAATTGTAATAACATCGGCGTCCATTTTTTCGATAGTTTCAATTATATCATTAAATTCACTATAGCACATATGTGTGTGAATCTGAGTCTCTTTTCTAGCCGAGCTGACAGAGATTTTAAAACTTTCAAGAGCCCATTCTTCATAGTCTGAAACACTCTCTTCGCGAAGCGGATACCCCTCTTTGAAAGCAGCTTCATCGACCTGAATAATTTTGATACCGGCTTTTTGCAGGTCTTCAATCTCGTCGCGTAGGGCAATGGCAATCTGTTTGGCAATTATACTGCGAGGAATATCTTCCCGGACAAATGACCAGTTGATTATTGTAACAGGTCCGGTTAGCATTCCTTTTACCATTTTGTTGGTTTTACTCTGCGCGTAGCTGATCCACTTAACGGTCATCGGGGCCGGTCGTGAGATATCAGCGTAAATAACCGGCGGTTTGACACAACGGCTTCCGTAACTTTGAACCCATCCTTTTTTTGTAAAATGAAATCCGTTCAGCATTTCTCCAAAATATTCGACCATATCGTTTCGTTCAGGTTCGCCATGAACCAGGACATCAAGTCCAATGTTCTCCTGAAAGCTGATGCAGTCATCAATATAAGCCTTGATCTGGTCATCATATTCTACTTGAGAAATACGTTCGTTTTTGTAGTCGCTTCTTGTTTTACGAATTTGCGCTGTTTGCGGAAAACTGCCTATTGTTGTGGTTGGCAGTTCAGCCAGGTTAAAGGCCTTCTTTTGTATTTGAAGTCGAACAGCCGCGTTACCTTCACGTTCGGTTTTTGAAATGTCAGCAATTCGCTGGGTAACGGTTTGGTCAGTAAACATGTCTGACCTGGCTCTTGTGTTTATAAGGTTACTGTTATGGGTAATTTTATCAGAGTACTGCTTATGATCGTTACAAAAAAAGAGTTCGGCCAAGAGAGCGGTTTCTTTAACTTTTTCCCGGGCAAACGCGAACCACTTTGTTAAATCGCTATGTGGTTCGTTTTCCTTTGTGTACGGAACATGCAGAAGAGAGCAGCTTGTTGATATAATGATTTTGTTTTTGGATATTTTCTGTGAAATTGTATCAAGCAGTTTGAGTGATTCTGAAAGATCATTGATCCAGATGTTTCGTCCATTTACCACTCCAGCGACAAGAGTCTTGTCTTTAATTACGGTCAATGATTTCAAATTGTCTTTACCATGTACAAAGTCAAGACCCAAACCCCATATATCAGTTTTAGAAAGTTCGATTGTTGCTTCGCAGGAGTGTTCAAAATAGGTTGTTACAATGATTCTGTTATTAGTACCAGCTTGGCATAAGCAGTTATAAACCTTGCCGA
>DAOTGZ010000113.1:0-8391 GCA_035447445.1 Spirochaetota bacterium
GCGAATCTCTTTTTTTTGCTTATAAAGCAAAAAAACCGGCCCTGTTTGCGCGTTGACCGAATCGATATGACGTATACGGTCATCTTCCTTTGCCTGACGGGTTAATTCATGCTTTTTAATGACACCCTTATCGTAATCATCGACCGACACTACTGTAACAAGCCCCGTCTGAGTCCGGCCGTTCATTGTGAGAGTATACAGATAAAGAAGTTCTTTTTCGTCTTCAACCAGATAGCCTTTTTCAACAAAGGCTTTAAAATTTTCTGCTGCCTTTGAATATACTTCAGAGCTGTAAGGATCTGTATCCTTTGGCAAATCAATCTCCGGTTTGGTTATATGATAAAAATTATATTCATTTCCGGCAGAAATTTCACGCGCTTCTTCGCTGTTACAAACATCATACGGTAATTCACTTAACTTTGATGCTATATCTGCGCGCGGACGTAATCCTCTGAAAGCTTTGATTGATGCCATAAAAAACTATCCCCCTATGCACTGTACTCAGAACCATGAATGGTTTTAAGTTTCATTATTTTGAATTTTTTCACACCTACAGGTATTGTTACTTCCACAATATCACCAGCCTTTTTTCCGGCAAGTGCTTTTCCATAAGGAGTACTGAAAGCTATCTTGTTCTCCGAAGGGTTGCTTTCTGCCTCAGTAACAAGCGTAAACGTGAGAGTCATGGACGAATCCTGATCCGCAAGAGTTACCTCTGAACCGAAACCTACAACTCCGTCCATTATTTCTGAAACATTTACACTTGCAATCTTAGCAAGCTGATCAGAGAGTTGTGCTATTTTCGCCTGTACAAAGCCCTGTCTTTCTCGCGCGGCGTGATAATCGGCATTCTCTTTAAGATCACCATGTTCTCTTGCTTCCGCAATACGAAGTGGCAACTCCACTTTGAACTCATGCTTCAATGCGTCAAGCTCATCACGTAATTCCTGCTTTCTTTTTTCGATATCGTTGCTCATAGCGCCTCTCATCTTATTTTACAAGCCATCCACTACTTTTTGGACAAAAAAAAACCGGTAAAACTACCTAATTTATATCAAACAGGTGATTTTATATGATTTTCTTGCCGGAAATATTTGTGGAAGAGCGTTAATATTTTTATTATAGAACTAAAAAAACAAATTTATGTCAAGTTATATTTATCTGCCTTACCGAATCTTCCGTTTTAATCCGGTAAATTTTAGAAGAAGTTTTATTCTTTTGTCATGATCCATTTTAACTTCAAATCCCTCGTCCTTGAGTTCTTTTTCAAGTTTAAACGCGATAAAATCAATAATCCGAGCCACGATAACTACCTTCCCTAGTTTAGTATTACAATAAATCTATTTTACAGTAACGATCATCATCTATTTTAAATAATACTACATATTTCTTACATTTGTAGCTGTTTATTAGCTGTAAAACAGATACTTGTAACCTCTATTAATAGAATTAGAAACAAGGAACTTGCGAATAATTCCTTTAATAAAGCTGGAAATAGTGATATTTTAATCTATTTTTTTATTATCGGATATTCATGGGCCGGTCTTTACGCGATGAGGAACAAATCATATATTGACAATCTCTAATAATTAACTTTTCTACAAGGAACTTGCCCTTGCTTATTGTTCTTATCAGAACAATAAGCTTTTAGCACAAGATAAAAGCCCCACGGGTAATACGAAAAATTCCTTTACATATGGGCTTTAAACGGCATAGCCGTTCTAGAAATGGTAATTTTTCGAAGTTCCCTATTGAAAGATAAGCTATGTTATTGAAACTAGAATTATCAAATATTATCAGACTCGCGCCTTACAACATGCGCGACAGGTTTACCTCTTCTAAGAAGAAAAACCAGTACTGCCGACACAGGAAGTGCCGTCAAAATTCCCATAAGTGTATTAATGTCATTGTCAGAAGAAATTGAAATATATCGACTACCCAAAATAGCACCTAAAATAATTAATATTGCGGGTATAAGGTAAAGCAAAACTGAAGCATAAATTAGAGGGAAAACCAGATTAAAAGCAACCCTGTCTCCAACACTTAATTCTATTGAAGAACTGCAAATTAAACATCTTTTCTGATCACCAGATGATCCATGACAGCTTCTACGATGACGGCACGACACACACCCTTCCTGCAAATCCGGTTCTATAAGATATTCATCTCCTTGTACTTCAACAACTGTACCGGTCTCGCACTCATTCATAATGTAAATCCTTCGCGAACATCTTCAGCCCCTCTTCGTAAGATACAGTGTTAATTCCAGTTTTACCTACAAAACGAGCAGAATTTACAAGATTAGCTAAAAGCTGATCAGCATGCGACAGATAATCTTCGAATGGAACTTCCTGGACATCAGGTGAGAGATTGGTTTTTTTTACTTCATTATAGATGTCAAACGCACGAAACAGAAATTGATACATCGTCACTTGATCGGATCCTGCAAAATTATAAATGCCTTCGATCTGCTTATCAATTATACTCAAAATTGCTGACGCCACATCACCAGCATAAATAGGCATGAATTTCTGATCTTTAATAATTCTTATTGTTCTGTTTTCAAAAGCAGTCTTAAAAAAAAGTTCTAAAAAATTATCATTTATACCGTAGACACATGGTAATCGAAGAATCGCATATCGGCAACCGGATTCGCGAATATATTTTTCACCAAGAAGCTTACTATCTGAAAAAACAGAAACGGGATCCGTTGTATCGTCTTCATCGAATAATTTTTTATCATCAGACGGATACACCTCCGTTGTAGAGATATGAACAAGAAAGATATCCTGTTTTGAGCAGATCTCCGCTATTTTCAGAGGGGCGAAACTATTGCTATTGTAAGCCCACTCACGATAAACCTCCGCGTCATCACTGTCATCTACCTGTTCAAGATTGATAAAAACAGTAGGCGCTATATCTCTAAAAATATTATTTAAAAAAGAACCATTATTTATATCGCCCTTATCAGGACCAAAAGAACAAACCTGGTGAACATCACGCAACCTTGGCAATAAATAGTGTGCTATAGATCTGTTTTCACCGGAAAGCAATATCATCTATAAACCTATTTATCCGCTTTGTTATCAGAATCATCGGTATCATCATTTAAACTTTTTTTAAACATTTTAATACCCGAACCAATATCCTTGGCAATCCGAGGAATTTTACCTGCTCCAAAAAGAACAAGAATTATGAAAAATATGATAACTAGTTCGCCCATTCCCGGCATACTCATACTAACCTCCAGGTTATTTTAATACTGAAAATAATTCTACTTGTGGTCAAGATTTTTTGAATGGAAAAATGCTCAGTTAAACACATGACGCGAAACGTATCAGCTTGTCCTCTTTGTCATAATAGAACCTTGCGTTAGTCATGGTCTCTTCTATTTTTTTAACCTCACGTCGCACTGTAATCACAGTACCTGGATACACATTTCCGTAAACAAGAATTTGAGGTTCTTCGTCAAAAACAAGCAGTTTTTCGGTCTCTTCAATTTTTTCTTTTACTTCGCTCTCTCTACTTTTGCGTATTGTCAGCTCGTTTAGCATCACAACACAATTTTTCTTTTTTATATCGGGAAGTGCCGCGATAAACCCCTTCGGATCTTCAAATAAATTATTGCCAAAACTATTCTTCAAAATATTCATCTGCTCAGAGACCGACTCCCGTGCTTCTGTCAATTCATGACGCAAATCATCGATAATCTTTTCAACTTTCAGATTACGCCCAACCATAAGATCCGAAACAGTCTCCTTTTTTGACCCTACCGAATTTGCCTCTATTCTGTTGCGGGCAACAATTTTTCCCCCCATTATTTTACCGTTTTTTGAAGTTACAATAATTTTGTCATTTGAAACAAGAACACAATTTATTACCGACTCATCTATTGCGACTGTGCCCTCGGCTTCTACTTTGGAGTTAAGCAGATACTTTGCATTTACATCTTTACCCGCGATAATTTCGGTTCTTCCTTTACCGGCTACTCCAAGGGTAATAGTAACAGAGCCCCCAGCATCAATCACGGCATCATCAACATTTCCATCAATAATAATATCTCCCCCAGCTTTAACTGTAAAACCGGGCAAAACATTTCCGTTAATCTGTACACTGCCGTGAAAATTGACGTTACCTGATTCATAATCCACATCACCATCAATTATAGCTATCTCTTTTATGGAAAGTTTGCGATTGTTAAGAAAAATGCATCCGTCCACTGAAGCCTCAAAAATATCAGGATTCTGCTTTCCCGGCACCAGATTTTCACCCAATAGCAATCCTTTCGTTGGTTCGGTTATTGCTGGAGCCTTTTCTCCAAATATTGTATAGCCGGCCTGAGCGTCAATCTTTGGAAATCGTTTTAAGACAGGATCCCCTTTTTTTACTTCATGGATGGAATTGACTTCTTTAAAATTAATGTGTCCATCCGTTTCAACTTTACCGGCTTTTCTTTCAAGGTCAATCAGAGGTTCATAATATTCAGCGCGACCATGTACTGGAGCTATTGATTTAGCCACCAGAATTCGATTGACCCCAGGATTATTTACATCAATTTTGGCAAGATCACGTTCAATATTTTTTGAATCAACATTGGTTACTATTTTCAAGGCGGTCAGTTGTTCATTGATATCGGCCACAGATGGTATTCTTTTATGTACTGTAGGAACTATATAATAAACAGCAGCTGTCTTCTCTTTAATAACTTGGATCGGTGCTGTAACCTGAAGCAACCCTGATCCGTTAAGTGTAACAAATCCGTAGTTTTGGGCTCGGTAACTGCGATCCTTCTCTTCAAAATAGACTCCCGGACCCATAGAAATCTTTTTAAAACCTACTGTTTTATAATAAGTATATCCCTGATCCAGATATTTTTTTGTATCCGATTCATTATTAACATCTATTACTCGGGCAATTATTTCTGAACGCGCAGCGAAATTTACGGCAGAAGATACAGTGACAACTTTTTCACCTTTTGCGTTCTGCTTTTGAACAAGCATTTTACCGGCCTGATCATTAAAATAGAGTAAAATAAGTTTCATCTCTCTTTCCTGTAATCATTTGAATGACTTGTTTAAACAACGCTAACTTAATAAACCGAAAAAAGGAACAGTTATAAGTTATCAAATTGCGATCAGTTTAAACCCTGTCTTTAATTATCGTTAATAACTATCCAATACTTAACCTGTTAACCAAACGAAGGTCAACAAGCCTAATTTCGCTTAACGTAAATAAAGACCGGTTTTCGAAGTTCCCGGTTAATCAAAAAATCATCAAAACAGTGTTAATATACTAAAAAAACAGAATCTTATCAATGATTCAAAAATAAAATTTTTAAAATTAAACTATGATTAGCATAATCATCTTGTTAGTAAGGAAATATTGCGAAGTTTTTGTTTTGGTATTAAGTAATTAAAGAAGATAATGAAACCATATAATTATGAAAAAGAAGACTACTCAACATACTTCTCGCGATTTTTTTTGATAACTATTGTTCCTGCGTCATCTAGTGCCCTCATGATATCGACAACCTCGCGCCTTGCCTTCGTAATATCGGACATTCTTACAGGGCCCATTCTTTCCATCTCGGTAATGATATCCGTAGCTCTGTTATTAGAGACATTCCGTAAAAACTTGACACGGATGTCGTCACCGGCACCTTTTAATGCTATAGACAGAAGTTCATCGCTATCTAGATTATCTATTAAAATTCGTACTTCGTAGTTAGTAAGGTCAAGAACGCTTTCAAACGAGTATATTCTTTCG
Source organism: Spirochaetota bacterium (assembly GCA_035447445.1). Taxonomy (GTDB): domain Bacteria; phylum Spirochaetota; class UBA4802; order UBA4802; family JAFGJZ01; genus JAFGRW01. The sequence goes on from DAOTGZ010000113.1 coordinate 5,767, forward strand.
GCAATCTTTCTGGCAGTATCCGGTTGCTCTTTCTCAAAATGAGACATAATCTGCTGTTCGGTTCTCTCATCAAGGTGATTTAGAATATCAGCAAGCTTATCTACTCCACCGGGATGATCGTGAAGAACATCGGCCGATGTTAAAGCGTCATATCTTTTTTTCAAGGCCGAAGCAACCTGCATAGCAGCTTCAGGTGAAACCTTACGCATGCGCGCAAGCCTTAGAGCAACCTCCTTTGCCTTATCAGGTTCAAGCATTTGAAGAACAGCCCCCGCCTGAGAAGAGCTGATATTTGAAAAAACAAGCGCTATTGTTCCAGAGTTTTCATTTTGAACAAGGTTATGCAAAATATCCGAAGAGACATTCTTTAAAAAACTGAAACCCTCCTCGGGATATACTGTTTTGATTCTATTATAGATGGATTCCGCTTTCTCTTCACCCATGGATGAGACCAGAGTTTTGCGCACAAACGACTCACCACCGTAACTAATGTTTTTGATACGGTTAAAATCTACCATGAAATCACCGATAATTTCTTCCTTCTCTTCAGGAGAGAGCTGTTCAATACGGGACATTTCTTTAGTTATTGCAACAACAGTATCGTCATCCATGTTTTTTAATATTTCCGAGGCAGCCTCGCTTCCTATAGAAATCAGAAAAGCTGCAGCTTTTTCGATACTATTCATTTTCTTTTACCGGAAAAGTAATCACTTTTTGTGGACAAATTTCAGAACACTCGCCACAGTTTATACAAAGAGACCCATCAACGACGGCTAAAAAATTATCAACAGTTATCGCGCTTTCAATATCAGGATTATTGGCAAAAACATTTTTACAAGCTTTTACTACACAAAGCCTGCACCCGATACACCCCGCAGAACATCCCTGTTTCATAACAGGCCCTTTTTCCATATTTAGGCATTTTACATACACCTGTTGAGTAACCGGTAACAGAGAAATAATACCTCTTGGGCAAGCCTCCACGCATTTACCGCAACCCGTACAAAGATCAGGATCAATAGACGGAAGGTTATCCTCCCCCATGGTTATGGCGTTAAAAGGGCAAACATCCGCGCAATCGCCCATTCCAAGACAACCGTACGAACAGACTCTGAAACCACCTCTAATTTGGTTAGCGGCATGGCATGTACGCGGTCCATCGTAAATATATTTGTTTTTTGTATGAAACAGTCCGCCCTGACAATGAACCCGAGCAATTTTTTTTTCCATATCAGAAGCAGAAAGCCCCATAATTTTACCAATCTGTTCAGCACAGTCGGCACCACCGACTGGGCACAAGGCTATATCAACACCCTCATTGACTACTTTTTCGGCATACGCGGCACATCCCGGAAAGCCACAGGCACCGCAATTTGCACCTGGCAATACTGTATTGACTGCTTCTATACGAGGATCTTTTTCGACATGAAGTTTTTTCTTTGCAATTGATAAAATTATTCCGAATATAATACCAAGGGCCGTTATTCCCGTTATTGCAGCAAAAGTTTGGATCATCTGTTCACTCATAAACGGCTCCATAAAAAAAATTTTGACTTGCCAACCGCACAGTTTTACAAGAAATTGTTGTTAAATACATTTTTGGCGATATAACAGTTATTAGTGAATTAAATTTTGCCGGATTATGTCAATATTTATTTTATGCAAACGATTTCATAAAAAGCACGGCATAACCGTGATTAACAGGTTATTAAATGGAAATTAGTGAAAAAGTCAAGAAACTGATAGATTCTACATGGGAAAAGAACGGCGAGATCGTTTTTGTTGCCTATGCAATGATAGAAAAAACAGAAAACAGTATAAAGTACCTATTGGAAAAAACATTTGAGGGGCGTGAAACAGATTACGCGGTTCCTGTCTTCTCGTGTATTAAAGAGTTAACCACAAACTCGATAAAGGCAAACATTAAAAAAGTTCTTATCGATGAAAATATCATAGATAACCCTAAAAACAAAGAAGAGACTCTTTCCAAACTAAAATCAATCTTAAAAGAAGATATTTTACTCGAGTATAGCATCAAAACCAAAGAGTACGGGCTCTCGACCCGTGTTTACCTCAGGAAAGACGATCAGCAACTTGTTGTCAGGGTAATAAATCCGGTTCCCCTAACCTATGACCAGCTAGAACGTATAAGCCGGAAAATGAACGCTTCGAGAAACTACGATTGCTTGGCACAATTTTATCTAGAAAACCCTGATCCCGAAGCAGAGGGTATGGGGCTGGGGCTATCCATGGTTACTGTACTGCTTAAAGGTTCTGGTATCGATCCCGATGCTTTTCGCGTATACTCTGACATGAAGAAGAAAACGGTAGCCGAGCTCAGTATTCCTCTTGTTTAGCAGCGCGGTAAAATGTACCGCGTTCACCCTCTTCCGCCTTAATGAGCCCCTCGTCAATATAACTTTCAATTATAGCTGACAGCTCGTCACGCGCTATGCCAACGATTACCATCAGATCATCAATTGTTGACGGCCTTCTTTTAACCGTTGAGACTATTTTCCGACGTAACAGTTCGCGCCCCTGTGAAGTTTTAACAAGATAATCGGGGCGCTTAACAAGCTGTACATTCACATTGTCGAAAAAAGCCGCTATCTGTTCAAGACGGGA
>DAOTGZ010000114.1:0-3179 GCA_035447445.1 Spirochaetota bacterium
GTTTTGTAATCTTTATTGCCGTATTTGCCGTGTTTCTTTCCACTGTTGCTTCAATTTTTCCCGCCTGGCATGCGTCGCGTTTAAAACCTGTGGAGACAATCAGATATGAGTAATGTTATAGAGATAAGTGAGCTTGAAAAAATATATGGAATTGGGCGCAATGCTCTTCATGTATTAAATGGTATTGATCTGGAAATAAGGCATGGAGAAATCGTATCTGTTGTCGGTTCCTCGGGGGCCGGCAAATCGACTTTGCTGCACTGTATCGGATGCCTTGATACTTTTCAAAAGGGGTCTCTTAAAATTAACGGTAAGGAGTTATCTGGATTCAATGTTGAAGAGTTGTCAGGTTTTCGTAACCGTACAATGGGGTTTATTTTTCAGTCAAATAATCTTTTAACCGAATTCACAGCACTTGAAAATGTCATGATTCCTCTGTTAATTAGAAGGGTAAGCCGGAAAAAGGCAAAGTTGGCTGCTCTGGAAGTGATCGACAGGTTTGGGCTTGGGGAGCGGATAAATCACAAACCTTCAGAAATGTCCGGTGGAGAATGTCAGCGCATAGCTGTTGCGCGTGCTATTGTCGGAAAACCGACACTTATTTTAGCTGATGAACCAACAGGAAGTCTGGATAGTAAAAATTCAGAACATTTGATTGATATACTATTTGAATTGGGCAGGGAAAACGGAACAACAATTGTTATTGTGTCACATGATCCGCTTATTGCTGAAAAGACAGGCAGGACAATACATATTAAAGACGGAAAAATATGCTAATCAATTTCTAATACTTAGCGAAATGGAGGCTCTATGAAGATTGAATTTGTCGGAGCGGCGCGTACGGTTACAGGTTCGTCGTACATTGTAAAGAATGATGATTTTACTGTTATGATTGATTGTGGTATGTTTCAGGGGAACAGGGAACTTAGAGAGCGTAATCAGCTCGATTTGATCTATGCTCCACAGGAAATTGACGCACTACTTGTAACTCATGCCCATATCGATCACAGCGGATTGATCCCAAAGTTGGTAAAAGAAGGTTTTACCGGCAAAATATTCGCGACAAAGGCAACCTATGATCTATTAAGAATAATGCTTCCTGATTCCGCGCATATTCAGGAGATGGACGCGGAGTTTGTTAACCGTCGAAATCGTAAACTGGGACGGCCGCCAGTTGAGCCTCTGTATACAGAACCTGATGCCTTGAAATCGCTTGAGTATATACATCCGGTAAAATACGGTGATGATTTTGAAGTAACAAAGGGTGTTCGAGCTGTTTTTAGGGATGCCGGTCATATTCTTGGATCTTCATTTATCGAGCTATCGGTTACTGAAAACGGTAAAACAAAAAAAATAGTATTTAGTGGCGATCTTGGTCCTAAAGACCAGGCAATTATTCGAAATGCCGAAAATTTTACAGGTGCCGATTATCTTTTAATAGAGTCTACATATGGAAACCGCCTTCATAAAAGTAAGCCCGATACGTACGAAGAATTTAAACAGATAATACATGATGCTTATAATAGAAAAGGAAATATAGTTATTCCATCTTTTGCGGTAGAGCGAACTCAAGAAATAATCTATACATTGGCTCAACTTTTCAGATCTGGAGATATTCCAAAAATACCAACATATATTGATTCACCTCTTGCAATATCGGCAACCGAAATTTTCAGAGAAAATAGCGAATGTTTTGATGATGATACTCGAAAAATATTGGAAAGTGGCGGATCTCCGCTTGATTTTCCTAATTTACATTTGACCAGAACTACAGCCGAATCTAAGGATCTGACCAAAACGGCTCGCGGATCCATAATTATCTCGGCTTCAGGCATGTGTACTGCTGGACGTATAAAATACCATCTTCAAAGTAATCTTTATAAACCTGATTCAAGCATAGTTTTTGTTGGTTACCAGGCAGAAGGTACTCTTGGAAGAAAACTTGTAGATGGTGCCAAGGTTGTTAGGGTATACGGAGAAGATGTTGCGGTTAATGCAAAAATACATACACTTGGTGGCTTTTCGGGTCATGCGGATCGGGACCGTCTACTAGAATGGATGGGAACAGGTGATAACCCGGATATGAAAGTTTTTGTTGTTCATGGTGAACACGAGTCATCCGAAAATCTGGCATCTTTGATTAGAGAAAAATACAGTTTTACGACTATTGTACCTACCTGGGGTGAAATAGTTGATCTTGACACATTCGAGCTAAGTAAGGCTAAATACGGTGAACCTCTCGTGGAGCATACAGACCTTAAGGAGCATGGAGATGCGGCAATTAAAGAAATAGAAACATTAATGCAGGAGTACATTTCCAAATATAAAAAGGTGTCAAAAGAGTCGCCTATGGTTAAGTCTGAGGAGATCAAATCCAATCTTGACGATCTTAAGCAGATGATTACCATGTTAAAAGATGAAATTTCGTAGATGGAGTATTTATGCCTGCGCTGATAGAAACAATCACTGATCCCGCGCATTTTCAAAAGATATTTTACGATTTTTTTCTAAAGGGCGTGGTGTATCTTAAAACAGCTAACGGTAATTTTAAAATTCAATTTCTGGGTTATTCCGAGGGGCTTATTGCTCTAAGAATACCCATTGTAAAAAATATGCCAGCGTCGTGTGTAATATTATGCCGAATCCCTGGTGAAACAATTTATGCTCAATTGAAGTTTGTCGAAAAACAGGAGGATGAGGCATATATCCTTAAACCTGTCAAAATACAGATGATCAGTGTATCTCGAAATGAACAACGCCATTCTATATCAGGCAAAGGCAAACAGCTTCTTTTCGTTTCAAAAGTAATATCTGACTCAATTATCGAGCGCTCCATTTCTTTTGATCAACGCAAAGCTGAATTGGCAAAATTGAAAATTTCAGATCAGCTTAAATCGGTTTTTGTTTCCAAGAAGATCTATTTCTCAAACGAAGGCTCAAGTGATGATAGAATGCGTTATTTTTACAACCGTAAACCTGATTATCTTATCCCCGATTTTGATTCAATAGATATCAAGGATCCTGTACAGATGAACTTCAAGAATGATATTTTGAATAAGGATTATTATATTCAAAATCGTCGTGCAGTTATGTCTGAGGCCTCTGTTGCAGTCTATTATCGTGAAGCGATACCATTTGGTTACATACAGGTTAATCATAATAAAAAGCTTGATAAATCA
>DAOTGZ010000114.1:3189-8363 GCA_035447445.1 Spirochaetota bacterium
GATAAATCAGTTTTAATAATGCTTAAAAATTTGTCTATGCAGCTTTCAAAGATATTCGCTAATGTTAAGCTATTTAAACCTCTTGATGAAAATCTACTGGTTAGTGATATTTCGTCTAAAGGGGTGGGAATTGTTTTTCGGGAAAGATCATACATTCGTTTTTTTCCTGAAAAAAGCTATGTGCATTTCGAATTGATTTTGCCCGATCAAATACGCATCCCCATGCTTACAGTTGTTCGAAGCATAACTTTTCTTGAAAATAAAATTATCAAAGCCGGATGTGAAATTATTTCCATGGATAAAAGCGCCATGCAGATATATTCACATTACCTTCAATCACTGTAAAGGGTTGCAGTTGTATGAGACCTCTAAAATTATATCCTTTAAGTGATTATACCTTAAAAATTGCACTATTAGAGGATGACCCGATAATTCTTCAGGACATAAAGTCCATGCTTGTTTCCCTGGGGCATTCCGTTGTGGCTACCTATCGTTCTGGTGAAGAGTTTCTGGCCGAGTATCAGTTTATTAGATGTGATCTTTTTATTCTGGATATCGAACTATATGGCAAGAAAAGCGGTGTCGATGTAGCTGAAGAGATTCAAAAATCCAGATCCGTACCATTGATATACCTCACCTCATATTCTGATGATGAAACTGTTACAAACATTCTTAAAACAGATCCTTATGGCTTTATACTTAAGCCTGCACGCGCTGAGCATCTTCGGATATCCATTAATATCGCTTATTACAAGTTTTTATCTGACAAACGAATAAGGGAAAGTGAGCAGCGTTATCAAAGTATTGTAAAAACATTACCGCTTATGCTCGCGCGTTTTAATCCTGTTAATGATACGGTCACTTTCTGTAATGATAATTTTAAGGACCATTTTTTTGATCCGTTTGATAAAGTTCACGCCGGTTTTTTTGATAAAATGAGCGATTTGGGTTTTGAAGATCTGATTGATATTTTCAGTAGTTTAAACCGAGTTTCAAACGTTACAATTAAAGAATACGCAATCGCAAGTAACGGTGTAACGGGGCATTTTAAGGTAATCTGTCAGGCTCTATATGATTCGGATGGTGGCCTTTTCGAATATCAATTTTTATGTGAGGATATTAGTGAAGTAAGGGAGCGTGAACGAAAGATACGTGATTACAGTAGCGAGCTTGACAAGAAAATTCGCGAACTAAAATGTTTATATAGTATATCTAATATTCTTCAAAATAACCGTAATATCAGTAAAATGTTACAGCGTGTAGTTGATGAAATTTCTTTGGCTATGAGTAATCCGTATAATGTATCATCATGTGTTGAATATGGAGTTGACTCTTTTTATTCGTATAACTTTTTTTCGAGTAGCGCAAATTTTACGCATCCTATTATTGTTAGAGGAAGTATTGTCGGACAGATTCATCTTCATGTGGAAAAAAATCAGGAGCGCGATGATCTTTTTCAAAAGGGCGAACTTGATCTGCTTATTACTGTTTCAGAAATGATTAGTAAAATGCTGGAAAAAACCGAGGCCGAAATACAGTTAAAGAAACTGGAAAAAGAGATAATCATGACCAGTGAGAGAGAGAAACAGAATCTGGGGCATGAGCTACATGACGGTATCGGACAGATTCTCACAGGTGCCAGCTTTATTTTGAAGTCTCTGGAAAAGAAACTTCAAAAAGAAGCGAATGTTCCACAGGAGCTGTTCGACGTGGTCGATTTAATAAAGGATGCTACTTCAAGATGCCGAAGGCTCTCAAAAGGGCTTGTCCCTGTTTCATATTCTAATGAAACTTTTGTTTATCTTGTAGAGCAGCTTCTTCACAGCACCAAAGAGTTTTACAACATAACTTTTGAACTATCAATGCCAGAGAATTTTGATTTAAAAAATTCATTTGTAAAATCTCAACTTTTTAGAATTGTGCAAGAAGCCGTAAATAATACGGTTAAGCATGCGCAAGCGAGCAAAATAACACTGATACTTGAAGATGAAAAAGAGTGGGTTCGGCTGGCTGTCTCGGATAACGGTGTTGCGAGGGCTGTTAAGGGAAAAAATCCGGGTCTTGGCATGAATATCATGAAATACCGTGCTGATTTGATTGGCGCTAACTTCGATATAATTATGGAAGAGAATGTAGGTACAACCGTTGTCGTAAGGCTTCCAGGTGATATGGTTGTTTACGGGCAAAATTGAATCAATCTGTTATTATGGGGGAGTTTACGATGAAAATAATGATTGTTGATGATCATCCTGTGGTTCGAAAAGGAATAAAATCGATACTTGAAAGTGAAGATGATATTAATGTTACCGCGGAAGCGGAAAGCTATGACGAGGCTCTTGAGAAATTGGGAGTTGATCTTCCAGATTTGGCTATTGTTGATATAGAACTAAAGGGATCTGAAAACGGGGTAGCTCTAATCAAGTCTATTAAAGATAAATATCCGCAGGTCAAGACTCTGGTTATGTCCATGGATGATGGAAGTCTATATGCGGAAAGATCTATACGTGCCGGAGCCTTGGGGTATATCGCAAAGGAAGAAGCTTCTGAAAGAATTGTGAGTGCAATTCACCAGGTTATGTCGGGAGAACTTTATCTGAGCTCTAAACTCTCAAAAATGATTGCATCGTCACACATAATGGGTGCAAATGACAAAGGACCGGATGTTACAACTCTTTCAAATAAGGAGTTTGAAATTTTTAAGCTTATTGGTCAGGGTTATAAACGAAGTGAAATATCAAAAAAGATGAGTATGAATATAAACACTATAGAGTCGCACAGGCGAAAAATTAGGGAAAAACTTGATATTAAAAACTCTGCAGATCTTTCACGAATGGCGGTCAAATGGTACGTTGATTCTCAATAAAGTGTATGTTTTCTGTATTCTGAAGGATAAGTTGTATTAGAGCTTTACATTTTAAAAAAGTAAACCTTCGTGTACAACTCACTTGACAAAAAAGGGTTAATTCAATAAAATAATCTCAGTAATTTCTGCGTATAAATTTGATTATCGGGAGCCACTGATGACGTTTTCCTCTAAAAATAGATTTTCGTCGTTTCTTTCCCGTTTTAAACGTGACAAACAGACATCCAGGTTAAAGAAAAAACTTCTGCTATATTTTATATTGGTTGCGATTGTATCCGTTTCTGTTTCTGCTCAGATTATTTTAGAGATGAGTTCTACAAGGTTTCGTAATCAGATTCGGGATGGATATATCTCGGAAATTTCACGGGAGTTGGGTTCCCAGGTTGCTGTAAAGCTTGAGTCAGTTAGTACAGATGCAATTGCGGAGTCTGTTTCTCAGCTTCGTAATCGAATGTTATTAATGCTTATTGTTGTCAGTGCGAGTATTTTTGGAGCATTTTCACTTTTTGTTCGAGATATTGTTGTTCCGATGGATGGTCTTGTAGAAGCTACAAAGAAGATTGCCTCAGGAGACTTGAATGCGCACGCTCCTGTTATGTCGGAAGACGAGATTGGACAGCTCGCAGAGCTAATTAATGATATGAATATAAATATGCAGGATCTGATAACCCAGGTCAGGCGTGAACTTGATAATTATAACTTTGAAATAGCCTTTGCTGTTGCCATGATAGGTCAGATTCTTTCAAGCGAGAACACCGGGGACGCCCTTAAACATAAAAGACTTAAACTGTCAGAATTTAAAAGAATTATTGAGTTAAACAAGAGCGTCGAGAATGTTCTTGATAAGATGAGTGATAAACTGACTTCGCTGCACAGTTTTATAAGTACTTATACCAATTATACAATTTCTTCAGAAATTACCCAGAAAGAAATTGATGAATCGTTAAGCCACTACAGGTCTTAAAAAGGAACAGCAATGGTAATAGATTTTGTTTTATTTGAGCTGAATATGCAATACTGGTACATGTTCCCTGTATCCATTTTAGTAGCAATTATCTGCAACTCTTCGGGTTTTTCAGGAGGAGTGCTTTTTCAGCCGATTTATAATATTTTTCTGAATATTCCCATTCAAAATGCCGTAGCAACAGGTATTGCTACCGAAACAGTCGGTATGACCAGTGGTGCTCTTAGATATCTTTGGTACAAGATGATTGAATTACCTGTCGGGTTCACAATGATTATGCTTACCATTCCGGGGGTTGTTTTGGGAAACTTCGCGCTTCTTGTTATCGATGAGGATCTTTTAAAGCTAATTTTGGGTATAATTATTGTTGGTTTGGCTACAACTCAATTATTCGGAGCTATTCGAAAACATTTCGGAACAAAGGAAAACATACCTATTGAAGATATGTACAGCTATCTTTGGGTACCCCCTATCGGTGGTTTTTTCTCTGCAGCTACCGGTACTGGAATCTGCGAGCTTGCTCAGCCTGTTCTTGAAAAGGGTCTAAAAATAAAGACGAAAAAAGCGAACGCAACTGCAATTCTTGTTGAAGCAACTGGTGACTGGATTATTACGATTCTTAATCTGCATGCCGGGCTTATTATGTGGGAATTGTGGATTTTTACAGGCACGGGTGTTATACTTGGCGGACAGATTGGTCCATATATTTCAAAATACCTTCCCGATAGGGTCTTAAAGTTTGTTTTTTCAATTTGTGTTATTGCAGTAGGTATTTTTTATATTATCAAGGGTGTAAACTGGCTGTCAAAATAAAATCTGTTAAAATTATTATTACGGTTTTTGTTGCCATTAATACGGGATTTTACGTATTTTTATTACTTCCCTAAATCCACTTGACGATTTATCCGATTATTATACTATATAAGGTGTATCACATACATAACTTGAGGAAATCATGGAAAACATAAAAGAGAATATAGGTTCTTGCCAGCAGTTATCAATTTCTATAACATCAACTGCAACAGATGTAAACAAGAAATCAATTGAACGTAAGGATCTTACCGAAGCTGGACGGGATATAATTGAACAGCTAATTGAGCGAAACGATACCATGATTGACAATTTTGAAACAGTTTTGTCAAATCTTCAGGACTCACAGAGGGCTATTTCTAATAACAGTGAGAATATTGTTAACAACAAGGAAATACTCGTGTCTATTGTAACACGGTTAAAAACCGTTGGCGGTGAGTTATCCCAAATGGAAAACGAGATTGAAAAGCTTACTGAAATAGTTGATGAAATTAAGGGAGATACTAACAAAATTTTCTCTTTGGCTTTAAACGCATC
>DAOTGZ010000115.1:0-8263 GCA_035447445.1 Spirochaetota bacterium
TAAGTAACTGTAGAAATATCCTTTTATTTGAGAACAAATACTTGTACGCATTATCGTGTGGCTTTGCTTTTCCATTGCATTTTCTGACCATCCACATCCTCCTTTTTTCCATCTACATATAACAACTGTTTTTTTGAAAAAAAGGGCGAAGAAAACTGCAATTAATAATGAATAATGAAAAATGAATAATTGGTGCTACTCTACAAATATCAACTCAACAGATTTAATGAGTAGCTCTTAGATTTCTTGCCAAATAAAAAAAAAGATAAAAAAAATTTAACAAAACTACCTTCTAACCAGTATACATATATAGATTTATTCTGGAGGTAAGAAATGGAAATCACGGATTTCAGAACATCAATCGATGTTGAAGTAAGCAGACTGGAAAGAATCGAAGAATACGCGCAAAAGCACAATATGGATATTTCAGATGTAATGAATACAGTTCTTGATCAATATTCAAAAAAACTGGCTAAGAATCCAGTATGTAATGACTCTCTTAACAGGTATCACGAAAGAGGTACAATTTACAAATCCATTCATATACGGTTTTCAAGCATTTCGAAACGGAAACTAAAAGACATAACCAACCTTTACTGTTACAGTTTGTCTTATATGCTCTTTCTTGCAATGGAATTTTTCGATGAACTTATGGATGGTGTTAAAGAGTTTATTCGTCCTGTTTTTCATGCAACTTTTGTTTACAATTTTTTCGGGTTTCCATACTTCATTAATTGCTGGGGAATGAATTTTTATGAGGGACAAAACCATTCTTGTGGACAAGAAACCCGCAAAACAACTTTTTTATTGTGTTAGAACCGGTTTTTTGATAAATCTATTAAAAAAACAAAAGCACTGAACTGAAAAACCCATTATCTCATAAAAACAAATCCAACCTGGCACATCTGCAACCAACCAAAAGGAAGCGGCTTGCATCTTTATCGTAATTTTTTTTTAAAGACATATTTTAAAAACATGAAATAACTTTTTTATAAATAAAAAACTTGTCACTAATTATCACGACATGTATATAATCATCTTATTAAAAGCTAATTAACCATACAAATCGGAGAGACCATGAAAAAGAATATTGCCTTTTTTACCTGTATCATTTTATGCGGCATTTCACAACTACAACTGTCAGCACAAAATATCTATAACATGGGTTCTTTCATCAAAGGAGCAAAGAGCTATACCTTTGGTGACAACTGCCGCATTAGAAAAGCTCCTTCACTATCGGCCGAAACCGTTGACACACTTTCAATTGCAATGCCTGTAACAATAATCAGCAAAAACGATAAACAGGAAACCATAAGCGGACAAACTCAGAACTGGTTTGAGATCAGTTACGCTAAAAATAAAAAAGGGTACATCTGGGGCGGGCTTATAGCATACGCATACACAAAAGATGGCGATTATCTTTTACTCATCGGGATTACCTCGTATAGTGACCATAGTTTTAGGGGAGAAGCAAGGCTGGTTAAAAACAACAAACTTGTTTCGAAAGTTGACTTTAAGCCTCATAGCACCGACATGAATAAATACTACGGCTATGACATTAGCGTAAAAAATAGTTCTAATCGTGGCCTTACTTCAATTAATTCTCTGTACATGATTGTTGCCGGTTATCCTGCCTGTGGTTACACAAATGGAACGACTCTTCTTGGCCGATCCGGTAGTGAATTACTTTATCTTTTACAAACAAATGAAGTTTCCGAAGCTGGATTATTCAGAAGTAGCGAAAGCTTGATTTTTCCGTCTAACAAAGATGGTAACAAAAACGAAATAATCGTTCACTCAATAATGCAGGAGTATGACGAAAAAAAAGACGACCTGGTAACACAAGAAGAAAAAAAATCCCATTACAAGATATCTGGCAAAAAGACCACGCTAATATCAGAAGAAAAAATAAAGGGAATATAAAGAGGCAAATTGATGGTACTCGCATCAGCGCAAATATGTACAGCCGATCAAGATATTGAATCAAATCTTGACCAACATTACAAACTGATTAATATCGCAGCAGAAAAAGGCGCTCAGCTTATTGTCTTTCCTGAAATGTCAATTACCGGTTATGTACGTGAAACCGCTGCCGAAAATTTATTTACCCCAGATGACAGCAGACTAAAACAGTTAAAAGAGATCTCCTCTCAAAAACAGATTATTGTTGTTGCAGGAGCACCTGTTTTAATTAATAACGACCTGTTTATTTGCAGCTTTATAATTAAACCGGATCAATCAGTAGCGATCTATACAAAACAATTTCTGCATACCGGAGAAGAACTTTTTTTCAAGTCATCTTTCGATTATAATCCTTATGTTTTGCTTGATAACGAAAAAATATATTTCGCGATTTGCGCGGATACCAATGAGCCCTTTCATGCACAAAGTGCTGCGCAAAACGGAGCAACACTATACATCGCGTCAATTTGCTTTTCCAAAGAGGGGTTGCCTTCCGGATAAATAACTCTGTCAAACTATGCTAAAAACCACGACATGAATGTTTTAATTTCAAATTTTTGCGGCAAGGTTTACAGGTATCAGTGCGGCGGGCAAAGCGGTTTCTGGGACAATAAAGGTAATCTTGTCTCCGGATTAAACGACACAGACAACGGTTTATTAATTATACAAAAACATGAAAGCAGCTGGACTGGATATTCCTTGGTAGTGTAATTACATGATTTTAATAGCAAAATCGTGAATATCATCTATTTACACTTATATGCGCGTCCAAACCCGGTATAATATTTACCGGCATTATTACTTTCAGCTTCGATAATATCTACTACCAGAAAATCGCCGCCCATGATTGCGGTTTTATTTCGTAATTTTACAATTACATCACTTGCACTAATTGCCACTTCAAAATTGGACGCGCTAAGTTCAACTTCTCCAATTTTTTTACATTTAGCAGGCGCTTCTTTCTTTGTAACATAATCTACCCCTGCACCCTCTTTTAACTGTGCAGAAAAACAACCCGCCAAAGCAATAAGCATAAACATTCCGAGTGCAATATATCTATTACTCATAATTTTAATATCCTCACTTTACTTAATCAAATTACAATAATGAAAACGCAATAATTTGTCAATTCTTAATACAAAACCAGTCTTTTTTAGAGTCATTTGTAATTTTTTATGGAAATAATTATTTGATCAGATTCATTGTTCACATAAGATTTTAGTATGGAACAGAATTAAACAGAATCATCTGTTTAGATTATTTGCAAGTCACTTACGAAAGCAATATCGCAATCTTAACATGTATTCAGCCATTATAGTCAAAAGGTCTTTCTGATAAAATACAAGGAGTACCATTTATGAAAAAAGACTCAATGCAAATTATCGATATAACTCCCGCCAATATTGCCGATTACGGAGTCTGCGGATATAAAGATGTTAACAAGCATCTGGAGCTTCGAAGAAAAATTGACTGGTACAAGAAGTACTACCCAAAAGGACTTCGCATCAAGGGCATTGTCTCGGAAACCGGTGGTTATCAGGGAATGATTGAATACATTCCGGGCCAATACGCTCACCGTCCTGTCGCGGCCAAAGACTATATGTTTATTCACTGTCTTTTTGTTGGATTTAAAAAAGAGTACAAAAGCCAAGGATTTGCCACTCAGCTCTTAAAACTGTGCATAGATGAAGCAAAAGAAGCAGGGATGAACGGTGTTGCTGTAGTTACAAGGAAGGGTTCGTTTATGGCAAAACGCGAAATATTTATCAAAAATGGATTTTGCTCTGTAGAGACAGCGAAACCTGATTTCGAACTACTAGTTTTTAAATTTGATTCTGACAGCAAGAATCCCTCGTTTATGAATCTTTCTCCCGATAATTATCCCGATGGCATAACAATATTCAGATCAGCACAATGTCCCTACTCCGTCAAAAATGTGGATGCGATACTTAAAACAGCCGAAAAACTTAAGATCAAAGCCCAGCTTATCGAGATGGATGATGCCACAGCCGTACAAAATTCACCCTGCGCCTTCGGTACATTTTGCATTGTTAAGGACGGAAAAGTGATCAGTCATCATCCTATTAGCAACACCAGATTTGAAAATATTATGAAGGAAAAAATAGTGCAAAAAAATTGACAAGTTAGCACAATTTATCATTATTTGTTTAAATTATGTAATTTTTTTTGGGTACTTTGTCATTCCCAATCAATAAAATATAGTATTGTCGTGTAGCGTTAATCAGATATCTACTTAAAGAGAAGACATCTCATGAATACCCAACTTTTTATCTATATCTTTTTTTTAACAGCCGCTTTTTCATCCATACTGATATTTTCAATATATCTTCTAAAAACAGGTCCTTCTACATGGTTAAAATATGTTTTTTTTGTAAAAACAGTTTTTCTTTCGGTATGTGTGCTAATTGCAATATTAATACAAGTATCATCAAATCAACAGATGGTTATGTTCTGGTACAAGATCATGCTTACGGCATTTCTGATTAATGCTGCGCTGTTTGTTCATTTTTATTCCGAACTTATAATACGCCGAAAGCTTCTTTTGTTAAAAGGATTAACATATCTTACAGCTTTTATTTTAATCGGGTTTCTTTATCACATCAAAAATCCTTTCAATTCCAGCTATTTTCGCCACAACGCCTTCTGGATCCTTAGAGAATCAAACGATACAGTGTATTTTATTTTTTTTATGATCTTTCTATCCTTTTGCGTTTCTTACTCTATCGCAGTACTTGTATATTGGGATTTTCACACAAAGAACAATAAAGAAAAATATTCAGCCCGGATTATTTCTGCCTCAATGGTTGTTTTTTTCATTTCTCTTCTTGTAATAGATATCATTATGGGGCCGTCAGGAATTATTACGGTTCCGCACATTGCTCCAATAATAATCTCTTTTTATGTTTTGGCTCTCTGTTATGCCCTGTTTAAATACCATTTTCTGTTTTTTAATCTTAAAGAGTATTTCTACGAAATTATTAATAATATCAATGATCTTGTAATATTTGTTAACCCCCAGGGTAAAATAGTAACACTAAACGACCCCGTGCAAGCTTTGTTTTCTAATAATTATTCTGATCTTACAAATCACAAATTGACAGATATTGTTGTCAGTTCAAATGCTTTTTTCAAAGAATTCAATGCCCTGCTTAATACTCATGATAAGCGTTCTTATCATCAGCGCCTTTTCCTGTCTCTTTCGGATACCGAAATGCTTGACACAAACGGATATTTTTCGTCGGTATTTGATGTTCACGGTGATTTTGTAGGCGTACTGATAATTGCAAAAGAGAACAAAAATATAGAACAGTTTCTAAACGATTATAGTTTAAGCCAGCGGCAGCTTGAACTCTGTATGTTAATTCAACTTGGTTTAACGAATGCCGATATTGCCGAAAAACTTGGCATCACACTTCGAACAGTCGAGTCTCATCTGCTTCATATTTATAATAAGGTTACGGTCAGCAATAAGATTGAGCTTATAAACATTATGCAGCAGTATAATGTATAAAGGCGCTTGCTTAATATGCCTGTAAAAAGTTACGCTGCCTTACTTAATGACAGCGTAACTTGGCGGAATAGTATTTATACCACTATTCCCATGTCAGCACATACAGGTTACAATCATATCCTGTATGTGGCTCTGTTTCAGCTGCAAGGAAGAATATGTTGCCGTTACTTTCAGTTATCTTGGGATAATAACTATCGTAACCGTCTGTGGTGAAATAGTCTTTAACCATTACGGTACCTGCTTCTGTTCCATCGCTCTTCCACAATTCGTATCCATGAATACCGTCATCAGCTGTAAAATAGAGGTCATTACCAACCGCTGTTAACTCGTCTATTTCTAAAGTAAGACTTTCACTGTCGATATCTTTAACCAGAACTGTACCGTCTTCGGTTCCATCACTTTTCCACAATGCGAATCCGTGCACACTTTCTTCTGCAAGAAAATAAAGCATATTACCAACCACAGTTAAAGAATTAGGCGATGGATTTGAAGTGCCCACGGTATTTATATTTTTTACCATAACCGTTCCGGCTTCTGTTCCGTCACTTCGCCATAGCTCTGACCCATAATTTGCATCACTAGCTCTAAAATAGACCACATTACCAATTGCTGTTATATAAGATGGCATTGAACCGGAAGTACCACTATATATGTCTTTCACCATAAAGGTTCCTGATTCGGTACCATCACTTTTCCATAACTCATGTCCATTAGTCCCGTCTTCAGCCTGAAAAAAAATTGTGTTACCAACTACAGTAAAGTTAATCGGATTGGCTGACGAAACACCATTATAAATATCCTTAACCATAACAGTTCCCGCTTCGGTACCATCACTTTTCCATAACTCTTGACCATTGGAACCATCATTAGCGCTAAAATAAAGAAAACCACCAACTACAACACAGTGTTTTGTATTCGAGTCACCATCACCATTATTTATGTCCTTAACCATAACAGTTCCATCTTTAGTACCATCACTTTTCCATAACTCATAACCATGGGTGCCGTCTTTGGCTACAAAATAGACCTCTTCACCTATCGCAGTCATATAACTGTAATATGAAAGTGAGGCGTCACTACCGTTCATGATATCTTTGACCATAACGGTACCGGACTCCGTACCGTCAGTTTTCCATAATTCAGAACCATGGGTACCATCGCTTGCTCTGAAATAAACCAGATCACCAACTACAGCGAAATTTGAGGGAGATGATCCCGAAGCTCCACTATTAATGTCCTTTAGTAGCACGGTACCAGCTTCAGTGCCGTCACTTTTCCATAATTCTCTTCCATGATCATCGTCATATCCCGCAAAATAGAGCACATCATTACAGATTACCCAATTCGTGTCAGAGTCTATTGTAACATCGTTCAGTTTCGTTATTACCGCTTCAAGCTCACGCACAGTCAGCGCGCACTCAGCCGTAAATGCGCCACCCGCAACACTGGCTGTAATTGTTGCATCACCCAAGGCTACCGATGTTACCAGACCTTCATCCGACACTGTTGCAACAGATGTGTTGCTGCTTGTCCATGTTACTGTTCTGTCTGTTACGTTGTCGGGCGTCACTGTTGCGGTTAACTGCTTGGTGCCGCCTATAGGAATTGTTGCCTCTGTAATATCAAGCGATATGCCTGTTGCGGGTGTCTCCTTTTCTGAATCTGATCCTCCACCGCCTCCACAGGCTGCGATTACCAAAACCGAGGCTAATAAAAGGATTACAAGTAATCCGTGCAGATACGTTTTCATACTTTTCATGCGAACTTTTCTCCATTAATATTTTTAGAAACCGGCAATACCGGTTTCCCTGTAAAATAAGGGAAAAGTATAGCCCAAAACGCCGGATTTGCCATCCGTGTTTTTACGCACGTTGCAATAAAAACTGCTCTTTTTTTGGAAAAAAGTACTTATTTTTGGGGGTTATCGTGGTATTTGGTAAAAAATAGCTTCTCAGAATGTTCGCTTGAGCGGCAAAGGGAATTCCGAAGTTCCCGGGCACAAATTTTAATTTATAGAGATTCTCCAAATATAATTTGACATATTTCAAAAAACATTCAATATACTAATAGATTGAAAAGATTTATTATAAACGAAGGTACTATGGAACGAGTTATAAATCTGCATATTGAAAAACTACCGGAAGGAGTCTTTCTTGCAACTTCTGACGAGGTTCAAGGACTTGTCGCCCAGGGAAGAACCGTCAGTGAAACAATTGAAATAGCTCGAGATATCGCGCGAAAACTGCTCGAAGAACAAAACAGTACTAACCCCAATCCCGCACCACAAAATACATTATCAGAAAAGTTTGATTACCCTCTTATCATCGGCATATAACAATGGGAAGGCTGGCCGGCTTTACGTACAGAGATATTATACGAAAGCTCAAAACATTGAAAGCGATGACTGAATCGTATGTATCGCTCAACCTTGATGAAGAGCTGCTTGCGCTCATAAACGATATATATACCGATTCCCGATACCCTTCAGCTATAGGTTTATTACCAAAAGGAAAACCAATTCCTGAAACAGCTCTACTATTTTTTAGTTTTACAGCGGAAATCCTTGAAAAGGCAGTTAGCTGCCTGCAAGACTCAGATGCCGACAGATTAAAAATCTCGCAGCACTCAATATCGGGGCTGTACCAATATGCTGAAACCCAAATATCCAACCGTTTCCCTCGATACAATTGCGGTCATCGAGTAGGACGAAGTCCGTACTTGTAGTGAGTTTATCGAACTATCGAAATGCGGCAATCACACTTCGACAAG
>DAOTGZ010000116.1:0-8258 GCA_035447445.1 Spirochaetota bacterium
GCTATCCCATAGTTTCTGATCAAGAGGACTCTCATTTTTACTTTTGCTCTTTCTAGTCATACTATCCATAATCTGCCGGCCCTTTATATGTGCAAACTGCTCTGTTCCTATTCCCTGTATCATATAAATCTCCTGATGATTATTTTATTATTAATTCTGCGTGAAGAGCGCCCGCGTCACGAAGCGCCTTTAAAACCGAAACAATATCACTTGCTTCAAGTCCGGCATAATTTAATGCTTCAACAACATCTTTTACAGTAGTTGATTCTTTTATAAGAGCTGCCCCTACTGGCTGTTTCTCTCCGCGAACCGATATGGTTAAGCCGTCTTTAGAGACAACGGATTCAGATACCTTGATTGATCCACCCATAACGATGGTTCCCTCTTTCTCGTTTATCACCACTCTTGGTCCATAATCAGGAGTTACTTCCATATCCTGAACCCTAGCAATAAATATTGAAAAATTCACATTTTCAGGTATGGTAAATGTTATTTTACCATTTTGGTTTATCGATGGACGCGAATCAGGATACTCAGCAAGAACATTTTCTACTATCTGATTGGCCAAATCAAAATCCCACTCATTTAATACAAGTGTTACCATATTCTCTGTAGAGAAAACCGTTTCAATATCACGTTCAACTATTCCGCCTCGTGAGATAAGCGCCGTTGTACGAAGTTTTCTCCCAGCCCTTCCAGACTCTACCGACGAAACCCTTCCCTGTGCTACGATATATGTATTACCATCGGCTCCTTTTAATGGAGCCTGTACAAGCATTCCGCCTTCAATTGATTTTGCATCACCAATTGATGATACGGTTACATCAATACGATCTCCAACTCTCACCATTTCGGGTAATGAAGCTGTCACAAGTACTGCGGCAACATTTTTAGATTTTTCTACATCGTCTTCTTCAAGCCCAAGGTTTTTTAAGAGATTGCGTAATGAATTTTTTGTAACGTTTATTCGTGAGTCGCCAGTTCCCTGCAAACCAACTATCAGCCCATAACCAAAAACCTGATTTTCCTTTAAACCATCAATATATGAAATATCGCCTACTTTGACTGATACCTGTGCCGAAATAAATGAAAAAACAAATATTCCGCACAAGAACACTACTGTTCTAATTTTCATTTTGTTAATTCATCCACCATTTTTTGCAGATAGTCCGTAATTATACGCTGCTTTTGCTCTTCGGTCATTTCAGCGGTTGCACTCTCGTCTTCTTCAAGCGTACGCTGTAAATTTAACCCAAGTCCTTGCGTTGCACTACTGATATTCAAAGCAAAATTCACTACCTTTTCAGCTCTAATTGCTCCACCTGTGATACTACTAGGATGCACACGACCTGTTATACTCATTCTAGTGCTTACACCGTTAAATGTATAAGTTTTTGCTCCAGTAACATTATATGTTCCATCATCCATACGATTATTTACTGTTACCGCAAGACGCAGAGCAAGGTTCCCTCTGCTCTCAACTTTTACTCCATCATTGTGCTTTATGTTTCGATTACTATTTACAGGTGGAAGGTATGCCGTTATGGATGTATCCGGTACAGAGTTTACTGATGAACTTTTACTGTTTTCAACATTAAGGGTATACCTCATACGTGAAACATCATCAATAATTACAACTATTGTCTCTCCAGCAACTAAATTCGCTCTTGGAGAATAAAGATTGCTTTCCCGCCATAATGACTGGGCGGATAAAACAGTCGTTAGAAAAAATAACGTTATAAAAAATTTTTTCATCCGCCGACCTCAACCTTCCTGTTCTCTAACAATATACCTTTTAAGCGTCTCCCTTTACTGTTAACCTTTACGGTTACCTTATCTCCAGGCTTTGCCTTTACAAGGGATGTACCAGTAGTCTCTATCAGTATTCCATTTCGCCTAATAATAATATCTACGATGTCACCCCTGTCAACAAGAGAGCTTTTATTAACTGATCCATTTTTTTTATCAATAGGAAGTAACCTGACAGATGTTCCATAAACAACACCGGTTATACCGTTTTCCTGTAAAATCGTCTGAACAGTTTTACGACTAATATATCCATTTTCCAAGTGCTTCTGTTCTATCATTATCTCATCAATTTCTATGGCTCCGTTTTGCGTTCCACCAATTCGGGCTATATCTGACAAAGATACATTTTTACCATCTGTTTTTAATGATGAGTGAAGAAATACTTTAACCTGCCCGAAAGAGACAGAGCTTGTCAATAGAACAAGCATTATCAGAATAGTTTTCATTAACGTTTTAAACCTATTGCTGTTCCAAGCATAGAATCCGAAGTCTGAATGGCTTTTGAATTTGTCTCGTATGCACGTTGCGCGACTATCATATTAACCATCTCTTCAACTACCTTGACATTAGACATTTCAAGAAAACCCTGATGGGTTTTAGCCATACCGTTCAATGCCGGTTGACCAGGTATTTCTTCACCAGAAGCTCCGGTGACTTTAAATAGATTCTGGCCTATACTCTGTAATCCGGCTGGGTTAACAAATCTGTAAAGCTCTATCTGTCCTACATCAACAATATCATCATCTCCAATCAGTTTAACGGTTATTCGTCCATCCTGACTTATATTCAAGGTTTCTCTTTGAAACTCATCAGGCAATATCACTGGGGGATCAAGAAAATATCCGTTAGAAGTCACAATCTGCCTGTTAGAGTCCATTTTAAATGAGCCGTCTCTGGTATAAGCCTCAGTGCCATCATACAAGCGAACCTTAAAAAAACCTTCACCTTCAAGCGCTATGTCAGTAAGATTTTCTGTCTGCTGCAATGATCCCTGAGTAAACATCTTCTGTGTTGCCGAAACCTTGGCTCCATGTCCTACCTGAATTCCAGTAGGTATCTCGGTAACTTCAGTTGCTGGAGTTCCCGCAAGAAGTACCGTTTGATACAAAAGATCTTCAAATTCTGCACGCTGTTTTTTAAATCCAGTTGTATTAACATTTGATAAATTGTTGGATACAGTATCAATATTAAACTGCTGCGTTATCATACCAGACGCGGCAGTCCACAGTGATCTCATCATATCGTACCTCTCAACGGTTATTATTAAGCAATTACCGTTATTCAATAATTTTGATTAAAAAACCTGGTGTGAATAAAATAATAAGAACCGTACAATAACAGTCGTTAATAAATTTTCATACAAATAAACCAGATTCCCTATTTAAATACTTCGGTATATTTGAAAAATAGTTTAGATAATCTCTAAAAAAATCACCTTATGTCCCTTTACAACAAATGTATTATACATCTATAATCAAAGAAGCACTCTGTTGGTTAATCTTTTGAATTTTTTCCATAAATATGAGTTGATTTATACCACTCTAATGGTTTTTAAGTAATATTTTTAATAGTAATAAACTTGCAATACTAGATTATTGCTCATTATCTTGTAAAATTTAACATATCCAATAGACAACGGAGATATCATGCTTGCAAAACGAGTTATTCCATGCCTTGACGTAAAAGATGGGCGCGTAGTTAAAGGTGTCAATTTTGTTGACCTCATTGATGCCGGCGATCCAGTGGAAAATGGAGCCTTCTATGACTCTGAAGGCGCCGATGAACTTGTTTTTCTCGATATAACTGCCTCCTCAGATAAACGTGCGATAATACTTGATATGGTTAAAAAAGTAGCAGAAACAGTGCATATCCCCTTTTGCGTGGGTGGTGGTGTTCGAACAATTGACGATGTTAGATTATTGCTGGAAAACGGAGCAGATAAAGTATCTATAAACAGCGCGGCTGTAAAAAACCCGGATCTGATTCATGAGGCATCACGCCGCTTTGGGTCGCAGTGTATAGTCGTAGCCATAGACGCAAAACGCAATGAAACGGGAGGTTGGACCGTATATCTTAACGGTGGACGAACCGCTACCGAGCTTGATGCTCTTGAATGGGGAATAAAGGCTCAAGATCTTGGAGCCGGAGAAATATTACTGACAAGTATGGATCGAGACGGCACAAAAAAAGGCTATGACACAAAAATCACATCTTTATTTTCATCGACTCTCAAAATACCCGTAATAGCCTCTGGGGGCGTTGGCAATCTTGAACATTTGTACGAAGGGTTTTCCAAAGGTAAGGCAGACGCAGTACTGGCAGCATCTATTTTCCATTTCAGAGAATACTCAATCAAAGAAGCAAAAGAGTATCTATTAAAGCAAGGCATTCCAGTAAGAATGATCTGATTAAGTCTCTATAAAACCACAACAATCACAAAAAGAATAAGCATAACAATGGCAGCTGTGAGTCCTATTATAATCGGTATGCCTATACCGCCCTTATCAGATTCATCCTCATTTATTAAGACCGTAGCAGGATCGAGCGCTACTTTTATACTTGTCTCTTCTTCAATTATCTTCGCAATAATTCCTTTTGCAATAACAGCAAAAATCTTATATCCTATTCCATCAATATATTCAATAGACTTGACACGAGCTGGTATCGAAGATATTTTCTTTGATTCAGAATCATAAGCATTAAACGCTTTGGCAATTTCAAGAACCTGAGGAGTGGTTTCTATCATAGAAACCATTATCTTGTCACCCGGAGCGACATTTGAGATATATTTACCTTTTATTGGGGACAAGACTACAGTACTGAGTATAACAAGACGAACACCGTCTTTGCCGGCCACAGGATCTGTATCCGCAGGTTGATTCTGTTCTGCTTCAGCCTCTTCCGCTTTTTTTCGAGCATTAAGCTTTCCACTTATTTTCACACTGGTTAATGATTCAAGTTCAAGCTGTAATGAAGACATATTTTGGATCTCTACAGACACTTCTATTCGCTTTAACTCTGTCGATTCCTGCATAAAACGTTGTATCATATGAGTTACTTGGGTCATATCACTTTTGCCTAGATAACGGGCAAAATCCCTTCCTAAAGACAAAGAAAAACCTTTTTTAAACTTATCAGAAAAATCTGCATTTATTCTTGAAGCAGCGGAAGAAGTTCGTGAATTTAGAATTTCCTTTTCAAGACTTTTCCAATCATTTTTTATAACAAGCGACTGAAGTTGATAATCAGGTGAAACAACGAAAACTGTGTGCTCTACTTTCGCATATTCAATGTTAAAAAAAATAATAAACGCACCATAAAGTGAAGAAGAACTAAAAGATCCTTTCACTGCAACAAGATCAAAATAGGAGTTAGAAACCATACGTTTCGCCTTATCCTGATCATTGCCTGTAAAATGAAGTGCGATATCATACTTTTTCTGTTGATCCGAAAGCGAATTTATAGCATTATCCAAATTTTCCAAAATAACCCCGACCCTATTTTATTTTATCTGTTAGCATTTTCATTCTTTCAAGCAACCTTATTCTTTTGATTGGCTTAAGAATAAAATCTGATGCCCCCATGGTTAATAAATCTTTAAGAACCCCCTTGGTAGTATCGTTACTGATAAAAACGACCTTAGCTTTATAGTTTTTCTCTTTTACATTGTAAAGAAAGGCATAACCATCAAGTCTGGGCATATCAAGATCCGTAGTAATAATATCAACCTCTGAACCAATTCTTTCCATAATATCGACGCCATCCTGACCGTCTTTTCCGGAGGCCAAAATTTCGTATCCTTCAGATTCAAGGATCTGGATAATTTGCTTTCTCAAAAATTCATGAGGCTCAATAACCACAACCTTGTAGGGTATCCCGTTAGGTTTAATTCCGTCCGGGGTTTTTGTGTTAACAGAAGGGAAATCGTGCTTGCTTCTCATGCGCGTTGCTCCTTAATCATTAACTGTTAAAACCAGATTCCAATTATATATCAAAAACCTAAAATCAGTTCAAACAGTAGATTCCGAAAATAATGTCCATATTAATAATCACGTTATCAGATAAACAAAAACATCACCTATAAAGCCCAGCAAGGCTCATTTCGAAACCTTAAAACATCAAAATGAAACAAATACTACCGATACTTCAAAAAAAACAGTGAAATTGTCAACATAATTATTGCCTCTAAAACAGTATAGTTTACGATAGGTCAAGCAAAAGCTTTTTACATGGTTATGGAGGTTCAATGAGTTGCTGTTTTATTTTATACAACTTAAATATTTATTTACAAAATCATAACCTTCAAATATTACTATTAGACAGTTTTTTAGATGGATATTTTACTAGCTCAAAAAATAATTTTAGTATATAATTATATATTGGAACCTAACGGAAAAAATCAATGAATATTAAACCTAAACAGAAAATTGAGTGTAGCACTAATGACATTTCTGGTTCAATAAAGCGAAAAGATCAATATTATATTCAATTTGCGCATTTTTCAAAAGATGTCGAAATATTTTTTCATAAATTATTAACAAGAACATTAGCCTCTTATGACCTGTTATATTTGAAAAGCGGTATTTCTACAATACTTAAAGAACTCATTACCAATGCAACAAAAGCAAATATTAAAAGACTTTATTTTACACAGAAGGGTCTTGATATTAGCCAAAAAGCCGATTATATCTCTGGAATGGACACTTTCAAGGAAGATTGTCTTCGAGAAAATGCCCCTATACTTGATCAACTTGAAAAAAGCAACTTCCGTGTACGAATACTATTCTTACCCGAAGGAGATCTGTTTTCAGTTAAAATTATTAATAATATCCAAATTGCACCTGAAGAATTAAAGAAAATTGAAGCGAGAATATCCAAAGCCTACAAATATAACGATATTACTGATGCTTTTAACGATGTTCTTGATGACTCCGAAGGAGCGGGCCTGGGTCTTATTATGGCAATGCTAATATTTAAAAATAGCGGCTTTGAAAAAAAGGATTTCTCCATAACTTCCGGCCCAAAACAGACCGTATGCACTATAAGAATATCAAATACCTCAAATAAAATTCGAACTCGGGAAATAGCAAAAGAGATCATCGACGATGTTGAATATCTTCCTTCATTTCCCGAAAATATAATAACTTTAACGGAACTTTGCGATACTCCGGACTCAACCATACAGGAAATATCAAACTATGTTAAAAAAGATCCATCCCTCGCTGCCTCGATATTAAAACAGGCCAACTCAGTCGGCTACTTAACCTCTAACAAGGTTACGACGATCGAAGAAGCAATCATGAAGATCGGTCTGGCCGGTATCAAGGCTCTTGCAATAGCGGCAAGTATTGAAAAAATTGTCGATGAACGCTATTCACAGTATAAAGATCTTTGGGAGACTTCATACAGAAAGGCATTTTACGCTTATAAAATCGCAATACAACTAAAAGATCGAAAACTTGCAGAAAAAGCATATCTTTCATCCTTGCTATCAAAAATTGGTGAAATTGCACTGCTATCCGCTAAAAAGCTATCGATGGAACGTATTAACAAGATTGCCGGAATAAAAGAGATAACCAGCATAGATCTTCTCCAGGAAATAAGCCTCGGTATAAGTCACCCCACGCTAAGCGCTATGATAACCGAGAAATGGAATTTTGACTCTGAATTAACCAACGCTATTAAATACCATCTTCGTCCACACATGGCACCTAAAGGAATCAAGGAGCTTATATATATTATCTATTTAGCACATATACTTATAGAATTTGAACACAGAAACATTCTTTATCAGTCACTGGATTTCGATGTTTTAAAGTTTTTTAACCTTAAAACAGAGGAAGAGCTTAAAAAACTCCACTCAATTTTACATCAGGCTTATTCAAAAAACATGTAACTATCTGCTCAAATATTCCTTGACCTAACAGGCTTTGGTTTTCTTAAATCATTTGTACACATTACCAAATAACCTAATAATCAAGGATATAAATCATGTATTTTCAGGATCTAATAGCAACGCTTAACGAGTTCTGGAGCAAGCAGGGCTGCATCAATATACAGGGATACGATACCGAAGTTGGAGCGGGAACATTTAATCCTGGCACTTTTTTACGCGCATTAGGCCCCGAGCCATGGAACGTCTCGTATGTTGAACCTTCACGACGCCCCACTGATGGTCGCTATGGGGACAATCCAAACCGCCTACAGCACTATTATCAGTATCAAGTGATAATGAAACCTTCTCCTGAAAACATTCAGGATCTTTATCTTGATTCTTTAAAGGCAATAGGTCTTAACCTAAACGAACACGACGTCCGTTTTGTTGAAGACGATTGGGAATCTCCTACTCTAGGTGCAGCTGGTCTTGGATGGGAGGTATGGCTTGACGGTATGGAAATCACACAATTCACCTATTTTCAGCTCTGTGGGAGCCTGGAGCTTTCTCCAAT
>DAOTGZ010000117.1:0-8228 GCA_035447445.1 Spirochaetota bacterium
ATCAGAAAGAAATTTAGCGATACCACCTTCAAACGCGCCATTGTTATATCTAAAGTTTGGTAATCCTCCGGCTCGGAAAATCTTAACCCATTCAGTGTAATCATCAATCATCTTTCGGGAAATTTTGTCTCCCATATCTATTGGAAGAGCTTTTATGATACCACCGTTTTTAATATTATTCGCGAAAACCTTAAATTCCGAATCTTTTAGTACATCGGATACATCAACAAGTTCGAAACCAAACCGCATATCCGGTGCATCCTTTCCAAAGCGCTCCATTGCTTCTTTATAACTAATCACTGGGAAAGGAGTCTCGATTTTTCTTTCAACGGCTGCTAAAACGATATCTTTAAGTAATCCTTCAATTATATTCATTATCATTTTTGGGTTAACAAATGACAACTCCATGTCTATTTGAGTAAATTCAGGTTGACGGTCATTACGTAAATCCTCGTCCCGAAAGCATTTAACAATGTTAAAATATCGGTCGAATCCTGAAACCATTAATATCTGTTTGAAAAGCTGAGGTGACTGTGGTAGAGCATAAAAATGCCCTTCATGAAGGCGTGATGGAACAAGAAAATCCCTTGCACCCTCTGGTGTAGATTTATTTAAAGTCGGTGTCTCTATTTCTATGAAGTTATTGTCCGTAAGAAATCTTCGTGTTGCTTGCATAATCTTGTGTCGGGCAATCATTGTTTTCTGCATCTCCTCCCGACGAAGATCAAGGTAACGGTGTTTGAGTCTGATCTCTTCATGAATGTGCTCACGGCTATCAAGCATGAACGGTGGAACTTCCGACTCGTTAAGAATAACTATGCTTTTTGCAACAATTTCTATATCACCGTTTATTATATTAGGGTTAATGTTTGCTTCATCACGTTTACGAACAGTACCCTTAACCGCTATACAAAATTCGTTTCGAAGTTTATCGGCAACAGCAAGTTGCTCGGGTGAAGTGGATTCGTCGGTCACAACCTGAAGAAGACCGCTCACGTCACGCAAAACAACAAAGATCACTCCACCATGGTCACGTCGTCTGTCTACCCATCCTGCAAGAGTAACTTCAGAATCGATGTCAGAAGATGATATATCGCCACAATATTTTCTTGTTTCAAACATTATTTTCCTCTTTTAGAAGCTCAAATTGAGCAGATTACTACTCTATTCCCGATTGTGCTCTTTTTTGTCAATACATAATTATCTGCTTTTTTTATGATTCAGCTCCATTAAAAATTGCAAAAATTTTTAAAATATTACCATTTTGAATGACTATACGTTTCTAAGCCGATATATGAAAAACATTTGTTAAGAAAAAATTTTTTTTAACAGCGCGTATGATTCATTGATCTCTTTCATCTTGTCAATGCTACCACCTTTATCGGGATGATACTTTGAAGCTAGCTGACGATACCTCTTTTTTATTAATTTATAATCTTTAGAATCAAGACCAAAAATATAAAAAGCGTAGTCAACCCTGGATTTGCACATACCGTATAATAGAATCTTGTCCATGCGATCTTGCAAATCGCAACTATCCTGAAACAAGATGTTTTCAGGATCAAGATAGAAGCGGGACATAACAGCATTTACAGGAGTAGCCTGCCAAATTTCATCTTCACGATGTTTATGACAATAATAGTATAGAGATCCGTTACTGCAAAAATTTCCATTTTGCTCGTTATACGAACAGCAATATCCAGCGGTTGGCAACTTAAGCATTCTTATAAACATGGTATAGGTATGGACATAATAATCGCTGTATTCCGGTGAAAATTTGATTTTGAATAGTGTATGGTAAAGTGAAAAATGTAAAGTATAGATAGAGACATCACCGAATGATGGATAACCGTGCATTTCGGCAAGAGCACGAATCACCCTGCTTTCATTCACAGGTTCATTTTGAGAAAGCAGATATTCAACGACTTGATTAAATTCATATCTAATTAAACGTCTATCCATTTCTACAACATAGAAATTAAACATCGAGGTGTCAACAAAAGCTTACCCCTCTTGCGACATCCCTATGTTCAATAATTTTCTTGACTTTTAACATACACGTAAAATGAAAGAGATAGCTTTATTTTTCATTTATAAGCAAATTTAACAATATTTTTATAAACCACGATTAGTTTTACTCTGGTTGGGACAATCTCATGAAAGAAAAACTCGAACTGATTAAACACAACACTCTCGACGCCATTAGCAAATGTGCATCCATAGATGAACTGGAACAGATACGAATAGATATTGTTGGCCGAAAAGGTGAACTTACATCCATTTTACGTTCTCTGAAAGACCTTTCGCCCCAGGAACGTGGAGAAGTCGGTAAACTGTCAAATGTGATTAAAGAGACAATTAACGATGCGATTGACAATCGTAAAAACGATGTTGAGCGTGCTTTACTTACAAACCGTTTATCTGAAGAGTGGATAGATGTAACTCTGGATAAGGAATCCGAATTTGCGTCAAATAATGGATACCTTCACCCTCTTTCACAAATACAACATGAAATTGAAGATATTTTTACATCGATGGGCTTTGCGGTTCTTGACGGTCCTGAGGTTGAAACAGAATATTATAACTTTGAAGCTCTCAACATACCGAAACATCATCCAGCTCGCGACATGCAGGACACCTTCTGGACAGAAGACAATAACCTTCTTAGAACCCATACCTCAGCCATACAGGTTCGCGGCATGGAAAAAAACGAACCACCGTTTCGTGTTATTGGCCCAGGTCGTGTTTTTAGATACGAAGCGACAGATGCTTCACACGAAAATACCTTTTATCAGGTCGAAGGCATGATGGTAGATAAAGAGATCTCTGTTTCCAATCTTATTTTTTTCATGAAAACACTTTTAAAGGAAATTTTCAAAAAAGAGGTTAAAGTCAGACTACGACCCGGATATTTTCCGTTTGTCGAACCTGGTTTCGAACTTGATATAAACTGTCTGATATGTGGGGGTAACGGATGTTCTGTTTGTAAACAGACAGGATGGGTAGAACTGCTACCTTGCGGACTTGTTCACCCTAATGTTTTAAAATCGGGTGGAATTGATCCTGAAAAGTGGTCTGGTTTTGCTTTTGGTCTGGGATTAAACAGACTTGTTATGATGGGTTATGGAATAAATGACATACGGCATTTTCAAAGCGGCGATATTCGCTTTGTACAACAATTTTAGGTAAAGGGGACAAACTATGTGGCTGTCACTTAATATATTAAAAACTATGGTCGATCTTGAGGGACTCACCCCGGAAGAGATCTCGGCAAATTTGACCATGTCTACTGCAGAAACCGAAGGCTTCGAAGAGATTAACGCGCATCTAAAAACTACCGTTACTGCAAAACTCATTGATGTAAAAAAACATCCCGATTCGGATCACCTTACCGTAGTTAAAGCTGATACCGGAAATGCTGTTTACAATGTAGTATGCGGCGCACCTAATCACAAAACTGGCGATATTTCTGCTCTTGCCCTTGAAGGCACCTGCTTAGGTGAAGATTTTATTATCAAAAAGACGAAAATACGCGGAGAGGAATCATGTGGCATGCTCTGCTCTGAAAAGGAACTTGGACTATCTGAGGAGTCTGCCGGCATTATTATTTTTGATCCGAAAACACCTATAGGAAAACCTCTAAGTGAAATTTACCCTGACAGAATGGATGTAAGAATCGAGATTGATAATAAATCAATTACTCACCGGCCTGATCTTTGGGGGCACTTGGGTTTTGCACGGGAACTTTCTGCAATTTTCAACCGCAAGCTTATCAATCCTGTAAATTTCGAATTGAAGAAAACATTTAAAGGAAACGATCCTCTTTCAGTTTCCATAGATTGTCCAAATGCCGCGCAACGTTATTGTGGACTCGTCGTAAAAAATATTCGCATTGAAGAGTCGCCTGAATGGTTAAAATCCAGGATAATTTCAATCGGCATGAGACCTATTAATAATATTGTTGATATTACCAACTATGTTATGGCCGAGCTTGGTGAGCCAATGCACGCTTTCAGCCGTAAAAAGCTAAAAGGGGACAAGATAATCGTTAGAATGGCCAAAACCGATGAAACCCTAACAACACTAGACGGTGGAGATCATAAACTTTCATCAGAAGATATTGTTATAGCCGATTCAAACAATCCGATCGCTATCGCAGGTGTAATGGGCGGTGGCAACTCGGAAATTGATCAGGACACAACAGAAATAATTTTGGAGGCAGCGACATTTGATGCTGTACATATCCGCAAGAGCGCTCATCGGCACAATCTTAGAACAGATGCCGCTATGAGATTTGAAAAATCTCTTGATGCCGAAATATGCGAGACTGCCTTAATACGGAGCTATCAGCTTATCAAAGAACTTATCCCCGATGCCGAAACAAATTCTCCTTTTATTGATGCTTATGCTCGTAAAAACCCTGAGTTAAGTATAGATATCAATTGTGACCATATACGGAAACTTCTTGGAGAACCAATACCTGATGAAAGAATAATAAAAATTCTTACCGCTCTTGAATACGATGTTGTTAACAAAACCGGTAACTTGACTATTGGTGTTCCTTCTTACCGTGCCACTAAGGATATCGAAATAGCAGCCGATATAGTTGAAGAGGTAGGTCGTGTTTTTGGATACGACAATATCACACCGGTCGCACCTCTTGTAGCATGTACCACACCACCTAAAAACCTTTTCAGAGAATTTGAAAGAACAGTAAAACAGATATTAGCTTACGACTGTGGTTTAACAGAAGTGTATAACTACTCATTTGTAGGAGAGGATATCTGTAAAAAAGCCCAGATTAATACCGAGACTCAACTAAGGTTAAAAAACCCATTATCAATTGAACACGACAGACTTCGAGACAATATGGTACCAGCAATTATTCAAAATATTGCTCTTAACAGCAAGAATCACAAAGGTTTCGGCCTTTTCGAGATGGGACGAGTCTATATAAAAGACGACAGACAATCAAAGGATCTAGCAAAAGAAAATTTCAGAATTGCTGGAGCCGTATACAATAAGTCAAAAGATATCGTCTTTTATGATATAAAAAATACAATACTAAAGCTTGTTAATAAACTTAAAATCAAAAGATTCGAATTCAGAATCCCAGATAAAATAAATACATACATTCATCCTGTACGATCACTAGAGCTATTCATCGACGGCAATTCAGCCGGATTTATTTTTGAACTTAGCCCTGTTGTTCAAACTGACTTTGATTTTGAGGGAAGAGCAGCCATATTTGATATCGATCTTGATCAATTATATAAATCACAAAAAAAGAGCACAGTATTTCAAGAACTACAAAAATATCCTGATGTCAATTTCGAAATATCCGTGATTGCCGATAAACAAGAATATGCTATAAACATCATACGATCTGCTAAGAAAAGCAATTCAAATTTCATTAAAGCAATAGATGTGGTATCCGTTTACACTGGGGATCCCTTACCTGCTGATAAAAAATCTGTTTCATTAAAAATTGTTTTTAACGGAAATGATCATACACTAACCTCTGATGAAATTGACAAATTGCAAAAGAAGGTAATTGAATCAATCAATAAAGATGGTTACCACTTAAGATAAGAAGGAGGAGATTATGGACGACTTGTTTGTTAAAATAATAAACGGAGAAATTCCTTCAAAGAAAGTATTTGAAAACGATAAGGTTTACGCTTTCGAAGATATTAATCCAAAAGCCCCAGTTCACGTTTTAGTCGTTCATAAAGAACCTACCGAGAACATTAATGATACCGGTTTAGACAAAGCTTATATCTATTCGGATCTTTTTTTAGCTGCAAGAGAAATTGCAAAAAAGTTAAACATTGATAAAACAGGGTTTCGTACAATAATTAATTCAGGGCCGGACTCAGGGCAGGAAGTTTATCACATGCATGTGCATATTCTTGGTGGTAAAAAAATGCAAAATCTTGTTTAATCTCGCTTGTATCGTCTTCTAGGCGATACTCGCACACGAGTAACTGTTGTTGGTAAAGCTTCCTCCACAGTGAAGAGATGGTTTTTGTAGAGTAACTGATCTCCAACAGCAGGAATTCGATCCAGCTTGTAGTTTAGAAAACCAGCTACAGTTTCGAAGCCCTTATCCGGTATGGTTATATTTAACAGTCTGCAGAAATAGTCTATGTCTATATTGCCTTTAACAATATATGTACCGTTAACCTGTTTTACTACTATCTCTTCCGAAATATGCTCTGTATTTTGAATTTCACCTACAATTTCCTCAGCAATGTCTTCACGTGTTGTTAGACCTTCTACACCACCATATTCGTTAATTACAAAAATCATATGTTTGTTATTTTGACGCATCTCTTTCAAAAGTGAATATATAGATTTCGTACCAGGTACATATACTGCGGGTCGCATAACTTTGAACACGGGTGTATCAGCAGAATAATCGTTATATAAATCTTTATAATAGATATATCCGGTAATATTATCAACACGATCCCGATAAACAGGAATACGTGAATATTTTGTTTTTTCGATATATTTTATAACAGAACGCAAACTCTGTTTCTCCTCAACAGAAATAATGTCAATTGTTGGGGTCATAACCTGACTTACTCTAATCTTATGTAGCGACATTATTTCGTCAACATACATTCTATGGTTCTCTTCAAGTATGCCAGCAGCCTCTCCCATCTGAAACATTGTCTCGATCTCGTTTCGAGCCTGCACTCGCGCATCCACACTTTCACCAATTCTTAAAACTTTTTTCAAGGTAGAGGTAAAAAGAATAATGACCTTTACTATTGGAGAAAAAATAATAATAAGAATAACCAGAGGACCAGAAAAAAGGCGAATTAAAAAATTCGCATTCGAGCGCGAGAATATTTTGGGTATAATTTCACAAAATAAAAGAAAAATTAAGGTTTGTATAACCGTAATAATCAATAGAGTTGATTCGCCAGCTTTATAATACTTTGTAGCGATATAGGCTATAAACGCGGTGGCTCCAATGTTTGCAATATTATTGGCAATTAAAATCATTGAAAGAGCTTTTTCCATATTATCCAATATATAAAGTGCTCCGGTAGCTCCCCATCCGTCGCGTAATTTTATCTCTTCTAGGGTATAACGGTTCGCAGATATAATTATGGTTTCTGATCCCGAAAAAAATGCTGATGCTGCAAATAGCCCCAGAATAAAGAGTTGATATACAATTAAGGTCAGCATTCTTTTTTGACTTCCAAAGAGATTATTTTGTTTCTTTTAATATTTCTGACTATCAGATTGTATCCATTGATGTTTATAAATTCGCCTCGCATCGGTAAATGTCCCAGTTTTTCCAGAACATAGCCTCCCAAGGTCTCAGACTCAGTACTGTGTAAATCAGTATTAAACTGATCATTGAAATCATCAATCTGCATACCAGCATCCACAACAGTTGCCGATCTAACTTTTTTTACTTCACCCCTCTGTCTTGAATCATCAAGATTAAAACTTTCGCCCATTACCTCACTAACAATAGATGAAAGAGTAACAATACCGGAAGTCCCTCCGTACTCATCAATTAGAACCGCCATCTGAATACGATTGGTCAAAAACTCATTTAGAAGATCGACAAGCTCTTTTGATTCAGGATAAAAGTTTACCTTTTTTGTAAGAGGTTTTATGGTTTTTCCTTTTTTTTGACCATATATGTATGGAATTAAATCTCTTGAATCGATAATTCCCACAACATTATCAAGATTATTTTTATAAACAGGTGCTCGCATAATTCCGGATTCTTTAAATATAGAAATAGCCTCTTTGATTGTCGAATTCATTTCGACACCAATTGCTCTGTTACGTGGAATCATTACGTTTTCAGCTGTTTTCTTTGAGAAACGCAGAACATTTTTTATAAAATTGCTCTCATCCTTGTCGATAAAACCTCTTGATTCATTTAGTTTTATTGCAATATCTATTTCACGTTCTGAGAGACTCATGGAAGTATCTGATTTTAGTTTAAAGAGTTTTATTAATATATTAGAAATTATTAAAAAAACAGTTCTAATCGGGAAAAATAGTTTATGAAAAATATTTAGAGGATTTATTATTTTTTTTGAAATTGTAACTGCCGCTGACAAAGATATTATTTTAGGAATAATTTCACACACAATAATAACAACCGGTGTTACAATTGCTATTGCTATAAAGTGACCGAACCTTCCATACTTATCCAGAAGAATTGAAGTTGTAAGAGAAGTAACAAAGAT
>DAOTGZ010000118.1:0-8204 GCA_035447445.1 Spirochaetota bacterium
GATGGTTCGTTACTGGAGGCTGCCAAGGGAACTACGGTATACGACCTTATTGGGAAAATCGGTGCCGGTCTTCAAAAAGCAGCTGTTGCTGCAGCTATTGATGGTGAACTAGTTGATTTAACTTATGTAGTAGAGAAGGATGCGTCTTTAACTGTTCATACCTTTAAAGATGATACTGGACAATCAATTTACTGGCACTCGACTTCGCATATTCTTGCGCAAGCCGTCAAGCGACTTTATCCCGACGCAAAGTATGCAATAGGGCCATCAATCGATAATGGCTTCTACTACGATTTTGACTGTAAAACAAGTTTTACTCCAGATGACCTTGAAAAAATAGAAAAAGAGATAGAGAAGATTTTGGCAGAGGCTCTTTCTGTTAAGCGTACAGTGCTTAGCTGTAAAGATGCCCGTTCAAAGTTCGAGAAAATGGGTGAGACCTACAAGGTCGAACTGATTGATGATCTTGAGACTGATACAGTAACTGTTTACGAGCAAGGTGAATTTTCTGATCTTTGTCGTGGCCCTCACATAATCAATACATCTGTAATTGGTGCTGTCAAGTTGACCAAAGTTGCCGGTGCTTACTGGAGGGGCAACGAAAAAAATCAGATGCTTCAGCGTATCTATGGGGTTTCGTTCCCAGATAAGAAGCAGCTTAAAAAACATCTTGATCTGCTTGAAGAGGCCAAAGAGAGAGATCACCGCAAAATCGGAAAAGAGATGTCTCTTTTCGAGTTTTCTCAAGACGTAGGTCCTGGGCTTACAATGTGGACACCTAAAGGTGCCAGAATAAGAACAGTTATTGAAGACTTCTGGAAAAAACAGCATTACCGTAACGGTTATGATATAGTCTATACTCCGCATATTGGACGTTCACGTCTTTGGGAAATTTCCGGACACCTTGACTTTTACAAAGACGGAATGTATTCTGCGATGGATATTGACGGTGAAGATTACTATGTAAAACCGATGAATTGCCCTTTCCACATTATACTCTATAAATCTGAAAAGCGCAGTTATCGTGATCTTCCACTTCGCTGGGCCGAGTTTGGTACTGTTTATCGCTATGAAAAATCGGGAACTCTTCACGGTCTGTTGCGTGTTCGTGGGTTTACGCAAGATGATGCACATCTTTTTATTCGTGAAGATCAGCTTACCGAAGAGATTAGCCGCACATTCAAGTTTATGATATTTATGCTCAAGAGTTTTGGATTTGAGCAATTTCAGGTTTATTTATCAACCCGTCCGGAAAAGGCAGTCGGTTCTGTTGAGATATGGCAAAAGTCCGAAGCGGCGCTTGCCGAATCGCTTAAACATCTTGGTGTCGAGTACAGCTTAAACGAGGGTGATGGAGCCTTTTACGGTCCCAAAATAGATGTCAAGGTTGTTGACGCGATTGGCCGCCAATGGCAGCTCTCTACACTGCAACTTGATTTCAATTTGCCCGAAAGATTTGACATGACATATACCGGAGCCGACGGTGCTGAGCATCGTCCAATAATGATTCACCGGGCTCTTTTGGGGTCGCTTGAGCGATTTTTTGGTATTCTTATTGAGCATTACAAAGGAGCATTTCCAGCTTGGCTTGCGCCTGTTCAGGTTATGCTTTTAAATGTTGGCGAAGATGTTATTGATGACGTTAAGCGCGTGCGTGATAATCTTCGTTCAGAAGGTATACGTGTTGAAATGGATCTTCGAAATGAAACTATGGGTTACAAGATACGAGAAGCGGTAACCTCTAAAGCCCCCTATGTCTGTGTTATAGGTCACAAAGAGGTTGAAGAGGGAAGTGTTTCTGTAAGGACCCGCGGTTCGCAGAAAGGTGTATCGATGAATATAGAAGATCTTATTGATGATATAAAGAAACAGGCGGTTTAACCGTCTGTTTCGGACGCTAGTCGGTATCAGGCAGAAAGTTCTTCTGTTTGGCGGGCGCTGAATTTTTCCAGAATATCCTTAAATACCGGGTTTTGCATTATTTCCATTATGAGTGTTCTCTCTACGCTGTCAATGATGACTCCTTCGTGCTCTAAAGTGTAAACGGTATTAAAGATGTTGTTCATGGATTTTACTTTTCTAATTATTTCAGATAGTCTTTCCTTGTTTCTTTCGGAGAGTGGCAACTTCTTTTCGTTGTGTATATTGAAGCGTTCACTTAAATCAAGAACAATCCTTTTTGTCGCCTCCATCTCTTCTATTTCGACTCTAAACTGTTTTACAAAACTTTCAGCCTTTTCGTTTTCCATGGTTTTAAGAAAAAGCGAAATATAGCCGAAAAGATCGGGGTTGCGTAAAAGGATAGCCTTAATGGTTCTATCGGGTAACCGGATAAAACCGTTTAAAAAATCTTTAATTGAAGGGTTCGAGTTAAAAAAAGTATCAATACCCTGTCTATCAAGTTTTGTAAGCAAATAGTAAGAAAGCATGCGATCCTTGGAAATTATGTCCGAGTGTAACAAGAGTTCAAGATATCTGCTTTGATTAATAAAAATAAGAATGTTATCTAGAGCTTGGTCTTCTTCAATTCCCTGAATCTTGGCTCGAGTATATGAGATAAGAAGTATTTTTTCCAAAACGTCAATTGATATCAGAGGACTTCCAAGAAGTTCCTTTATTTTGTCTATATCTTTAAAGAGTATCAGATAATAGTTAAAAAGTTCAAAAAGTTCACTTCCGTCTTTATCAAGAAGTGTGATTACGATAGTATTAAATTCTTCCGGTGTTAACCGGGATAGGGTGGTTTTCATCTCGTTGATGGGAATGCCTTTTTTTTCTGTTAAAAGGTAGATTACCTTTTCTGTAAGATCGCTTATCATTGGGGTTAAGCCTTTTTTTCATTATATAATTTTAGTCTATATTAGCGGGGGTGAGCGATTAGTCAATCATATAGTTGCAGGTTAACACTTAATTCGGAGTTGGATACCTTCGGTCTGATTTGCTTGAAGAGAGCTTGTGAAATGCAGATATAGTTTAGAGTATTTTAATATTGACTTTAATTAAAATGAATTTGAGAATAAAATCTGATTTAGGGGAGCTTATATGTCAAAAAAGATATCTTTACGTATTGATGATTCTGTAAAAATAATCTCTATGATCGCATTAGAGCCAAGAGATAGGGCATATCGTAATTAGCTTATACTGAGGTTTTAAAGCGATGTTCCAGTTAAAAATTGTGATAAAAAATGAGCAAACCGAAGAGTATGAATCTGCGCTTTTTGAAGCGGGTGCATCTTCAGTATCAATTAGTGAAGCAGGGGATGATAATATTGCAATTATTGCACTTTTTTTTGAAAGTGATGCTGCTTACAGAATACTGGATAAATTGAATATTGTTGGCACGGTTACTCCCCTCTTGTCCGACTACAGTGATCGATGGCTTGATTATATTGATGTCGAAGACATTGGTGACGGTTTAACTGTTTGCAAAATAGATGAGAATTCACCTTCGGCCGAAGTATTAGAAAAAAAGTACGGTATGGGGGGTACACGTTGTGTTATCGGTATAGATGCTCGAGGAACTTTCGGTATTGGTGTTCACCCAACTAGCCGAATATGCGTGGGAATGATCAGGGAGGTCCTTAAATATGTCTATCCACAAGAGTCAAGCTGTGCCGATATCGGAAGCGGTAGCGGAGTGCTTTCAATATATGCAGCAAAATTGGGGTTTGGTGAGGTTGTGGCGTGCGATATTTCGGCTGATGCCTGCCTTATGACAGAAAAAAACAGCTTATATAATCGCTGTCGGGTGAAAGTTGTAAATTGCGGCATTAAACAATTTAATGCTGGTCCTTTTGACGTAGTCGTTGCCAATATACCGATCTCGCTTACAGAAATTTCTATTAATGAACTTGAAAGCCGGGTTAGAATCGGGGGGTATCTTTTGCTGAGTGGTTTTGGTCTAAAATGGAAAGATTATGTCTCTTCAGCCTTTTCAAAGGCGTTTACAGCTGTTTTTTTTACCACCAGTGGTGATTGGGGCGGATATATAATGAAAAAAGAGCAGTAATAAGTCAAAACTAAAAAAATATAGTTGATAAATATCCCCCCATTATGAAATTCTGACAGAATATTTGCGGATAATGTCTGTGAATGTTGAACTGTCGCAGTCTGATGGGTTGCGGTAAGATAATATTAACAGGAAGCATACAGGCAACCTGGAAGCTTCATAGGAGGAAGTCATAGCTTTAAATAACCGAAAACCCCGTAGCAAAACAGCATCGGGTAAAGAGTATCGTATAAACGATATGATAAAAGCGGAGTCTGTCAGGCTAGTTGGCGACGGTGATGAGCCGGTAATCGTTACACTTGAAAAAGCTCTAGAGCTTGCCGAACAGAGTGAACTTGATCTTGTAGAAATATCCATGCAGGATGTGCCAGTTGTCAGAATCATGGATTATAGCAAGTTTAAGTTTGAACAGGTTAAAAAGGCGAAAGAGGCAAAAAAGAAGCAGAAGGTTGTTCACCTTAAGGAAGTTAAGGTTCGTCCTTCGATTGATGCCCATGACTACGAGCATAAGGTGAATCACGCACGTGAATTTCTGGAAAAAGGTGATAAGGTAAAGGTTACCATGATGTTCCGGGGGCGTGAAATTATTCACAGTGATCTTGCTATGAAGAAAATGCAGCAGATGCTTGGTGAGCTTTCAGATTGTTCGACAGTCGAAAAAACACCTTCTATCGAAGGCCGTAATATGACGATGATTTTGACTCCGATATCTCGTAATTAATAATTAAGCATATCAAGTAAAGGATATATAAAATGCCAAAAATGAAAAGCAACAGCGGAGCGAAAAAACGTTTCAAGTTTACCAGCTCCGGAAAGATCAAGCGTGCAAAGGCTTTTGCCAACCACATGCTTGAGTGTAAGTCTCCGCAACGCAAGCGGAACTTGAGAGGTACTACGGTATCTGCGGAAGCTGATCAGAAAAGAATCAGAAGAATGCTTCCCTATGCCTGATTTATGCGTCCGTTTTGGGGTGCAAAAAGCAGAAGTGAAACGCGGATAGAAGCAGGTTCTGCCGTAACCTCCCCGTTTAACTCTGTAGCTTAATGTAAAAGAGGATTTAACAATGCCAAGAGCAAAAAGTGGAACAATCCACAAAAAAAAGCAGCGAAAAATATTAAAGGCGGTTAAGGGATTCCGAGGAGCTCGTTCCGTTCTTTTTAGAACAGCAAAGGATGCCCGTAGAAGAGCGCTTACTAACTCATATGCACACAGACGTGCGCGTAAGAGAGATATGAGAGCTCTTTGGATCGTTCGAATCAATGCGGCCGCCAGATTATGCGGAACAACATACAGCCGTCTTATTAATGACATGAAAAATGCTGGTGTGATTTTAAACCGAAAGGTTCTTGCTGATCTCGCTGTGTACGATTTAAAAGCGTTTGAGTCACTTGTAAAGCAGCTCAATGGCTGATTTTAAAAAAAAATTGAATTATATAAAAGGCACCGTTTTGGCGGTGCTTTTTTTGTCATGGCCTGCACTCTATGGTAAACCACTTTGTCCTCAAACTCATGGTATGCAATTAGGTGATTTTCAGCTTTCTCCATTTGTTACAATCCATTCCGATGGTGGTTTTTATGTTGGTTCATTAATAGCCGCCTCTTTAAGTGACCGAACAGTTTTGAAGGTAACACACCCTTTGTATCAGCAGACAAAAGGGGGGCTTTCTGGTGATGTCTGCCTAGGGTTGGATCACTT
Source organism: Spirochaetota bacterium (assembly GCA_035447445.1). Taxonomy (GTDB): domain Bacteria; phylum Spirochaetota; class UBA4802; order UBA4802; family JAFGJZ01; genus JAFGRW01. The sequence continues at coordinate 5,706 of DAOTGZ010000118.1, forward strand.
CGTAGGCGGTTCGTATGGCTTTCTGTTTTATGTTTCGGAAAGTTTAAACTTACCGTTTTCTGAAAGCGTATATGATAATAGTGGTGATTTTACTCATGATTATGGTATATATACCCTTCAGACCTCTTTTAAAATGATTTACGCTTTCCCTGGTTTTTCGGTTTATGGAGAGTTTTCTCATGTTTTTATGTCGCATAATCAGGGAGACCTTTTTGAACCTCTCCGAGCAGATATTTTTAATAAGAAAACATGGACTTCAATGTTTGGGCTTTCTCCGTTTTACGCTGACGGTTTTACCTCTTCGGAAAGTCGAGCCTTTGATTGGTATGGAGTAGAAGTAGGGCCACGAACAGCAGTCGGAATGCTGAGGATGGAAGTTATGTTTTACTATTCGGCTCCCTATTCAGAAAAAAAGAGTCTGGAAGATATTCCATTGGAAGGTTTCTTGCCATTGATGATGGTTTGCCCAGAGGTAGAATGGTTTTACAGTGAAACATTTTCAATTTCAATTGGAGCGGGATATAAACTCTTGGGAGTATCCGGCTATCCCCGTTACAGAGCCTATAGTTCTGCCAGTGTAATTTTCTAAAAGGGTTTTTTGTCGAACTTTATCGCAAAAAAAGGAATCTTTTCCGGTTTTGTGTTAACTGTGCTGTTTTTAAGTTGCGGTTTTTATAAAATGAACCTATTCATGTTATAATAATGGATGTATCTATATACTAAAAAAATAAAATTGTACAAGAATCAGGTTTTTGCTTGTTATTACTTTATTGGTGGAGTAATATTTAATGTAGACGCTATTCGCTGATTAATGAAACATAAAGTACTTGTTTTAATTGAAAAAAAGATGAAATGTGCCGATTATATGTGTAGGATTAATATGTTTTCTATTCTTAAACTTGAAGAGAATTAGAATAAACAGAAAAAAGATGATATAATAACAAATGGGTCATATGGGAGGTATTCGATGGTATCAATGAAGCAACTTGAGGAGCTGGAAAGCAGGGTAGTAAAGGCGCTGCAGCTTATAAGTGATTTACGGGCTGAAAATTCGAAGCTTGAGAGTGATAATGATGTATTAAAAGCTGATGCCGAAGAGGTAAAGCTCTCTCTTGAGGAAAAAGAGCAACAAATAGCCCAGATACAAAAAGAACTGGATGCTTCTACTCGGGAATTGGCTTCGTTGAGGGATAAAGAGGATCAGCTTGAACAGCGTATTATTGCTCTTTTAGAGAAGATGGATATGCTTCAGGCTGGTGGTTCCATTCCGGCTGGTGATTCGCGTCCAGTATCGAAACCTTCTGCAGCAGTGGCTGCTGCTTCCGCTCCTGTTCTCGAACCAGAAGAGGAAGAGGATTTCGAAGAGCCGATTGTAGATGATGTCGAGGATGAAGATATTGACGATATCACTATAGAGGATGAATCAGAAGATCTGATAATTGAAGACGAAGGTGAAGATCTTATAATTGATGACTCGGATGATTCTGATGATGATTTTGGGTCTATTGATTTGGATGAGGATGATGATCTTGTGCTGGATGATGATACTGAAGATCTTGACCTCGGTGATGAAGAGATAATCATGGATGACGATTTGGAGCTTGATGAAGACGAATCTTCGGATGACGATGATATAGTAATTATTGATGACGAAGGTGAAGATGTGGAAGCATTTTCGGGTGACGATGATGATGAGAGCGGAGATGAGTTCTCTATAGATGAGGAAGATGAAACTGATGATTCGGAACTCGATGATTCTGATGACGAAGAAGAGGATGAAGATGATATTATTCTTCTGGACGACGAAGATGATGACGAGATTATACTGGATGAAGATGATGATGAGATAATCATTGACGAATCAGATGAAGAAGATTTTGATGATGACGATGACGATTTTATCATTGTGGAAGAGGATGATAAATAAAATATCTGTTATCCAGGTAATAAAACATGAAAGAAATATCAAAAGTTAATGTAACGATATTTGGAAGTACCTATAATATTCAGGGAGATGCGCCTATTGAATATATATCGTCTTTGGCTCGGTATGTTGACAAAAAAATGGATGAGGTCAGTTCTAATATGAAATCGCCGAATTTGCTCCAGGTAGCAGTTTTGGCAGCTTTAAATATTGCTGACGAGTATCATCAGCTCAAAAGACTGGATAATAATCAGAGTGATGATATAACCAAAAGAGCGTCCGCGCTTATATCGATGCTTGAAGAGGGTCTTATCGGGGATATTCTGGATAAACCTAAAAATTAATAACAGGGAAAACTGATGGAAATTAGTGAATTGGAAAAACAGCAGGAATCATTGGTTCTGCAGATGGGTAAGGTCGGAGACGGAACTGTCAAGACCGATGATGGTGAAGAAGTTTCAGAAGGACAAATTGTACAGCTTGTAAGTTTTACACTTGATGATGTTTCTTATGGTGTGGACATACTATCTGTTCATGAGATACTTCGTATACCGCAAATTACCCGTCTTCCAAAC
>DAOTGZ010000119.1:0-8154 GCA_035447445.1 Spirochaetota bacterium
TGACACCACGGTTATAATGTTCATCAAAATAGATCATATGCTGGAACTCATGAGGAAGAGTACGAAGCATTTCGGGGTGATCTGGATCGGGCTCAGGGCTTCCCGAGGATGTTCCCCAAGTGTAATTCATATAGAAAATTTCCATTTCATTGGATTTTCTACCTATCGAATTAGCATCTTCGCTAGAAAACAAATCGATTGGGTTAAAAAACCCTAGGTAGGTGGGGTAATCCATGTCATAATAAAGAATAATAACTTTTCCATTACTATCTACATCGGTAGGGGAACCGAAACCTGTGAGCATTCTTGGTGATACTGTCTGATCAAAAAAAAGGCCAATTGAATCCCAGTTAGTAAAAGATCCGGAATAATCATCTGCTACATATATCAAGCATTTGGATGTAGAAGAACCATATTCTAAATTGGCGTTGATCTGGATAGGATCGTCGTTTTTATCTAAAGCCCAAAATGTGTGGTTGTTATCTAACTGGCTAAGTCCTCGTGATGTTTTTGCAAATCGCTTTGGTGGATTAGAGTCATAGATATTAGAATAATTTGTTAAGTTGTGACGTCCTCTAATTGCAGTGGTCGGAGTTGATTCTGTGTGAAAAATTATTGAGTTCTCTTTTGGCATGGGCGATGGAAGGGTGCCAACAGATTCTGCGAGTCCTGTACTTTTGCCGTTTATGTTTGTAACTACGACAGCTGTAACGTTATTGCCAATGTTTTGATTTACTTCAGGAGTTTTGTCTGTGTTACTATCAGATGAATCACATGAAAAAAAACAAAATAATGAAAAAAGAAATAATAATTTGTGAAAGTTGCTCATTTTATTCTCCAAATGAAAAATTATGAATATTAGTTTATAAAACTGTTAGTAAATATTCATGATGAAAGTTAATATATACTATACATAAATAAATTAACAGCATCAATTGGTTTATGTATTTTAAACCGTTTTATGAACGTGATCTAATAACGTTTTTCATTTTTTTAATCATAGCAATTATTTAACAAGAATTTTATTAAGTATTATCAATATTTTAAGTAAATTTGTAATTTTTTCTGGTTTTTGACCAAAAAAAGAGATTATGCCCCTTTTTTTCATTTCGTGTGCGCTGAAAAAGCGAATTATCGTTTACAAATAGATAGATGTATATTATTATTGCATTATGTCTCATTAAATTCGGTAATCACCTAGTTTTCTTGTTTGTTTTGCATTGCGCTTGGGACATCTTATACAGTTTTTCGGGGGGAAATTCGATGGATTTTGTTAAACAGATGGTCAGTCAGTTGAAGGACGTTTTTGATAAACTGACTACTGCAAAAAAAGCTATTGTCGGTGCGGTATGTGCTGTCTTTGTGATTTCGTTTATTGCCCTATTTAGTATTAGTAGTGAAACTCCAAAATCGGTTCTTTTTACAGAACTGTCTGCCGCCGATTTTGGCCAGGTTACTAAAAAGCTTGAAGAGTTAGGTTATCATTATACAACAACCGGGACTACGGCTATTCATGTCGATCCGAAGGATCGCGAGATAATAATGACGCGTCTTGCTCAAGAGGATATGATCCCCAAGGGTATACCGGGATGGCAGCTTTTTGATGTAAGTAAATGGACCGAAACAGATCGTGAAATTGATGTTAAGTATATGCGTGCGTTAAGGGGGTCCATACAGAAACATATCGAGTCGTTAAAGCCTATTGAAAAGGCCGATGTCGAGATCGCTATGACAAGTGATGATCTCTACTCCTCTCCCGAAGCAACTTATACCGCCGCTGTAACTGTTCATTATGCTCCTGGATACGAGACTATCGGTCAAAAGACAATAAAAGGTATAATGTATCTTGTTTCGCGCGCAGTAGGAAGTAAACTGAAACCTGAAAATGTTACCGTTACTAACGCTGAAGGTAAGATTATTTCGGATTTTGATGATGATTTTAATAAAGCAAAAGAAGAACTCACGATAATTGAACAACGACGCAAAATAAAAGAGCGTGATAGGGTAAGGTTACTTAAAGACATACATGACGGATTAGAGAGAATTTTTCCGGATAGAGTACAGATTGTAAGCCTTAATCTGGAATATAACTGGGACGAGGTAACAGAAGATATAAAAGAGCATTTCCCTGTCGAAATGGTTCCTGATAATCCTAATACCCCATATTCTGAAAGAGTTGTAAAAGATTCACTTGTCGTTTCTGAAAAGACTGTTGATGAGAAATTTCAGGGGCATGGCTGGAACCCTGAAGGGCCTGCAGGCACAGAATCAAACAGACCTCCAGGGTACAAGGCGGCTGATGATCAATATGCAAAGTATGAAAAAAATGAAAATATACTTAACCATAAGGTTAACGAAAGAAATAAAAAAATCATAAGAGAGCCTTATGAAATTGCCGGTATTGCTGTCTCTATAGCAATAGATGGTATACAGGATTTGCCAAAAAAACCGGATGGAAGTTATGATCTTGATCCTTCAAAAGATCCTATTCAAATACCATTGACACCTGAAGAATTGAAAAAAGCTGAAGAAATAGTAAAGGCTGCCATACAGTATAATCAGATCAGGGGCGATCAGGTTGCTGTAGAGAATATTATGTTTGACCATTCAAAGAAATGGGCGGGCATAAGGGATGAGCATTATCGAAAAGAGCAGATGAAACGTTTGGCTCTTGCTGCGCTTATTGGCCTATTTGCGTTGTTCCTGGGATTTATTCTTTTTCAGGCAATCAAAAAAGAGCTGGAGCGCCGTCGTCGAATACGCGAAGAACAGCTTGCTCTTGAGCAACAACGTATGCGTGAAGCCGCATTAAGGGCTGCCGAGGAAGAGGGTGTGGATGTTGAGCTCTCACTTGAGGATCGCGCACGACTTGAACTTCAGGAAAACGCAATTAATCTTGCCAAAGAGCGTCCTGATGACGTAGCACAGCTTTTAAGAACATGGCTTGCTGAAGAATAGATGTAAAATTGCCGATAAACAATTGAGGGAAACTCTCCGGGAGACGGAATATCCGTTTTCCGGTTTTTCTGTAAATACATACGTTACTCTGTAATATTTATCTCTTGATATAAGTTTGCGGAGCATTATAATGGATCATTATGTTACAATCTAAAAAGACACAGCTGACCGGCCGGCAAAAGGCTGCTATCTTTCTTGTTACTCTCGGATCCGAGGTGTCATCCGAGATATTCAAGCATCTGCGCGAGGATGAAATTGAGCAGCTGACTTTTGAGATTGCCCGTATAGACAAGGTAGAACCTTCCGAGAAGGATCAGGTACTGATGGAATTCCAAGAGCTTATGATGGCTCAGGAGTTCATTACCAACGGTGGTATTGAATATGCTCGTGAAGTTCTAGAGCGTGCGCTAGGTACTCAGAAGTCCATTGATATTGTTAATCGACTTACCTCGTCATTGCAGGTTCGTCCCTTCGATTTTATCCGCCGTACGGATCCGAGTCACCTGTTAAACTTTATTGCTAACGAGCACCCGCAGACCATAGCTCTTATTCTTGCGTATCTTGACCCCCAAAAAGCGGCACAGATACTATCCTCACTGAATCATGATATTCAGGCAGATGTAGCAAAGCGAATTGCAAAGATGGACCGAACATCGCCTGATGTTTTACGTGAGGTTGAGAGGGTTCTGGAACGCAAACTATCGACTCTTGCGTCTGAAGACTATACATCGGCCGGTGGTATTGATGCAATTGTTGAGGTTCTTAATAATGTGGATCGGACAACAGAGAAAATCATTATCGAAGCACTTGAAGAGGATGATCCAGAACTTGCAGAAGATATCAAAAAACGTATGTTTATATTCGAGGATATTGTTCTTCTGGACGACCGTTCTATTCAGAAAGTTTTGCGAGAAGTTGATAACAATGAACTAGGTAAAGCTCTCAAAGGGGTTGACGCTGATGTTCAAGAAAAAATATTCAAGAACATGTCTAAAAGGGCTGCTTCATTATTGAAAGAGGATATGGATTTCATGGGGCCTCTGCGTATACGTGATGTGGAGGAGTCTCAACAAAAAATTGTTAATATTATCAGAAAACTTGAAGACTCGGGTGAAATTGTCGTTGCCCGTAGTGGGGAAGAAGAACTTGTTGAATAAACAGTGTAACAGCAGAGTTGATTATATGTCAGGAGGTGATTCTTGGCTAAGTTAGTATTTAAACCGATGGAAATTCACCAGACGGTTATACCGAAACAGCTTGAATTGCCGGATAAGTATCAGAAGAGTCTTATGTCCGACGATGAGTATAAGGAGTTCGAAGTCGATGCTGACGGTAATCCGGTAGACGTATATCAGGGACCCTCTATTGAAGAGATGGAGGCCGAACTTGAACGTAATCGCCGTGAAGCTGAAGAAGATAGTCGACGCATGCTTGAAGAAGCTCGTCTTGAGGCCGAACGTATAGTCGAGGCTGGTAAGAATGATGCATTTAATGAGCTTAAGATTGCCCGTGAGCAGATCAAAAACGAGATGGAACAGCAGCGAAAAGATTCTGATCGTGAGATTGAGCGTGGTAAGTTTGAAGCTGAAAAGATGATAAAAGATGCCGAACTTAAGGTCTCAATAATAGAACATGATGCCTATAAAAAGGGTTACGATGCTGGACGAGAAGAGGGATACAAAGAGGGTGAATCCGAAGTAATGCGCCTTATCGATCGTCTGGGGACAATTGTTTCAACTGCAGTCGATATACGTGATGATATTATCAAATCATCTGAAAAGATGATGACTGAAATGATTCTAATGATTGCCCGAAAAGTCATTAAAGATGAGATTGTTGAACGACGTGAAGTTGTTATTAATAATATTAAAGAAGCAATACGACGAGTTAAAGACCGTGACCGTATTGATATACGTGTGAACTTTGCTGATCTTGATATGACAACAGCTCATAAGGACGAGCTAATCAAAATGATGGAGTCGCTTAAGAAGGTCAATATTTACGAAGATTCTCGTGTGGATCGCGGTGGATGTATTATCGAGACTGACGTTGGTTCCATTGATTCTAGAATATCGACTCAACTGGATACAATTGAGGAGGCAATCCGGAATACAAGTACTATGTAGAGCCGGTTTAAAAAAACATGATTAGAGTTTTACCTCACGAAAAAGTAGACATACTTTCCAAGTATATGAAAGTCCTTGAAGATGTTGATTGTGTCCGATTAACAGGATATGTTGACAAGATACAGGGATTGTCAATTGAGAGCGTGGGACCTAACGTTCGTTTTGGTGATGTGTGCCGTATTATGACAGGCAAAAAAGAGTTTATCTATGCTGAGGTTGTGGGGTTTAAAGCCAAGGATCGGCCGGTTCTTATGCCTATTGGCGATATGAACGGTGTTCTTCCGGGTGCCGATGTGATTTCTCTAGGATCTTCATTAATGGCTCCAGTTGGTGATGAGATACTGGGACGGGTTATTGATGGTATAGGGATGCCTATAGATGGCAAAGGGCCCATCATTACTTCGCAGAAATATCCAATTGAGGGAACTCCTGTAAATCCGCTACAAAGATGTAATGTAGAAAAACCGCTTTCTACAGGTATTAGAGCGATTGATGGACTAATGACTGTTGGCCGGGGACAACGAATTGGTATCTTCTCTGGTTCTGGTGTTGGAAAGTCAACAACACTTGGAATGATTGCACGATATACTGATGCTGATATAAATGTAATTGCACTTATAGGCGAGCGTGGACGTGAAGTTCGTGATTTTGTTTACAAAGAGTTAGGTGAGGAAGGGCTTAAACGTTCAGTTGTTATAGTGGCTACTTCTGATCAGGCTCCCATGATGCGTATCCGTGGAGCATACCTTGCTCATTCCATTGCGGAATATTTCCGCGATCAGGGAAAAGATGTAAATTTACTTCTGGATTCTGTTACCCGTTTTGCTATGGCTCAACGCGAAAAAGGGCTGGCTGCAGGTGAACCGTCTGCATCGAAAGGTTATCCGCCTTCTGTATTTAACATGCTGGCGCGAATGATGGAACGTTCAGGTAATGGAATAAACGGTTCAATATCGGCCTTTTACACTGTGCTTATTGAAGCTGATGATATGAATGATCCGATAGCTGACGCGGTTAGGGGAATACTTGATGGACACATTATTCTTGACCGTTCAATCGCGAATAAAGGACATTACCCTGCAATAGATGTTCTTGCCTCTTTATCAAGATGTATGAAGGATGTTGCAGCTGAAGAGCATCAAGCTTTAGCATCGGAGCTGCGTGGTTTGCTCGCAGCTTATAAGGATGTCGAAGATATGGTGATGTTAAATACCTACGCCCGTGGAACTAATCCGCAGGCAGATCGTGCAATTAATATGATAAATGATATAAACAGTTTCTTGAGACAAAAAGTTGCGGACGGATCTTCTATAGATAAAGCTGTTGCTCAGTTGCATGCTTTATTGGACGCTCCACAACTTTCGCGTGCCCGCAGATCGGATTATGTCTCTTCAACGACAAGATGATAGAGAATAGACCATGAAAAAGTTTAGTTTTAGGTTACAAAAACTTTTGGATATAAAAATGGCATTCGAAAAGAAAATTCAGCATGAATTGGCGAGAGAGATTGGCAAACAAAATCTTTTACGTGAAAAGCAGAGGGTTTTAAAAGAAAAGATAGAACAGCAGCAACATGCTTTTCATGAATCAATGTCAAGAACGGGGGGAAACTTTAACGATCTAAAAGCTTTTCACCGTTATTCACAGTATGCAGATATGGTTATTAATTCGTCTGAGCACGATATTATGGCTATGCAGCCTAAAATTAATGAGATACGCGGTCGCCTCTTGGAAGCATCCAAAGAACGGCGTTCGATAGAAAAATTAAAAGAAAAAAAACATGATGAGTGGAAATACGCTGTAAAAAGAGCTGAAGAAGTTGAATATGACGAGATTAATATGCGCATTTTTCATGATCAGCAAAGGAGTAAAGTAAATGACATCTGATATGGTAAATGTATTAAACAGAATAAGTGAGCTTCAAAAACGATTCGGTCTTAAAAGAGAACAGCTTTCTGGTGATGCTTTTAAAGATAGTATTAAACATAAAGATAATGGGTCAAATAATGATAATTTATCCATGGTTTTACCATCAGAAACTGTATCGATTATTAATGCCAAAAATAATATGCTAATAAAAAATATTGTCGGTGAAGATTACAACGAGCGTTTACAAAATAAAAACATAAATATATTAGACAGTATAAATAAATCTGATGAAGCAGATATTTTTTTAAACAATAAAGAGATGATGATTAACAAGGCTGTTAAGGCATATAATAATCAAAATAAATCCGAAACAAATTCAAATAATGTTATGGAAATGGAGTAACAAATGAGAGTATCTGAAAAGTCTAAAGTTATCTATCTTGTACTTTTGATCTTCTTCTTGTTGGCTTCTGGAGTGTTTTGGCTTGATTATCTTGGTCTGGTTCATTTAAGTCGTTTTTATCGTCAGAACTTTGTCAAGTCTTCGGAATCTGTTTTATACGCTGATGATGATGAACCATCACTGATTCGTCGTGAAGAATTTATCAAAGAGCAGGACAATTTAAAGGATCGTATTGCTGATCTTGACAAACGTGAAGCATTAATACTTGAAAAAGAAAAAGAGCTGAATAAGGAAGAAGAACGTCTTCAGGAAATAGCTCGTGGACTAGATCTTGAAAAAAAGAAGTTTGAAGATGAGAAAGAACAGTATACCGGTTACAGAAAAAATGTTGTAGATCTTGCTCAAAAAATTCAGGCCATGCCACCTGAATCATCGGTTGATATTATGATAAACTGGGAAGATCCTCTGATTATTGATGTATTACGGCAGATGGATCAAAATGCAGAAGAAGCAGGACAGGTCAGTATTACATCTTATTTGATTTCTCGTATGCCAAAGGAGAAGGCAAGTCGTATTATGTATTTAATGACGCAACTGTAAAACAGCTAGGCTTCGAGAGCCTCAGCCAGCGTGGGGTCGCTTGGCTTCGAGGGCCTCAGCCAGCGAGAGGACGTTTGGCTTCGAGAGCCTCAGCCAGCGAGAGGACGTTTGGCTTCGAGGGCCTCATCCAGCGCGAAGGCCGTTTGGCTTCGAGTGCCTCAGCCAGCGCGAAGGCCGCTTGGCTTCGAGTGCCTCAGC
>DAOTGZ010000120.1:0-8129 GCA_035447445.1 Spirochaetota bacterium
ACAAATAATCTTGAGTGGGGCATTGAATTTTCGAGCAACGGGAATCAGGTAATTAACTATAATATCCGTTATCTTGGTCGAAAAGGCGTCATGGAAGTGATTCTGGTCTGTAATCCGGATCAGCTTGCTAATGCAATAGAAGAGACTCAAACGCTACTTGTTTCATACTCTTTCACTAAAGGTAATAAATACAGCGAATTTGTTTCTGGCGATAAAATGGCTAAATACGGCTTGTCAGCTCTTGTTGCTGGTGGTACTGTTGCCGCAGCAGCCAAAAGCGGACTTTTGCAGCGTTTTTGGAAAATTATTCTTGTAGCTTTTGCTGCAGTAGGCGGTTTTATAAAAAAATTCTTTGGACGTATTTTCAATCGTAATAAACAGCAATAATAATATGGAACAAAAGCATAATGACTTCGAACTACCAACTTTTTCTCTTACTTCTTGCTTATTATGTCTTTGAATGTTTCGTTTCTATTAATAAGAAAGGCTCTCTTATCGGTAAGAATATTGTTTACGATTTTTTAAACCGCAAGGGAGTCTTTCAGTTTGGAAAGAAGCTTTATCTGTTTGCTGGGTTTTTCAGTTTTGGACGCAATATTTATGTACTTATGCCTGCTGCACTGACTCTTGCTGAAGATGGAGTCTTGACAGACTGTCTGGATAGCTGTAAGAAATTTTACTATGATTCTCTTGAGAGTGTATCAGTTGAAGGCTCTTTCCTCGTTCTTAATGGTTCATCAGTTGATTGTGGTTCAGCACGATACGCGTTGTACTGTAAAAATATAGTTAATGATTGCAAAACCTTAGATTTCAAGAAACGCTCCGATTATATAAAAAAGTTTTATAATAAATCTTCAAATGTTCCTGAAATTTCTGATGTGATTAAGGCTTATAAATCTGTCTCAAGATTTATTTCTGTAATAGCCTCTCTACTTTTCATTACGGTTTTTATTGTCTTTCCTGTTTTGGTTTTCCGAAATTATTTTGAAGCAGTATGGATCAATTTTTTAGTTGTTTATCTTGTTCTGATTTTGTTTCAGATTATACTTGGTACTTATGTATTAAGAAAAATTTATAAAGCATCGCTTTCCCGAGTTATTGGTGTATCTCTTACGTTACTGGTTTCTCCTCTCTCTGCGATCAGGTTAGTATCACATCTTTCAAAAGATTTGCTGGTGCAATACCACCCTGCGGCGGTTTATGTCGCAGCAAACAGCCAAGAGAGTTCAGAAAAATATGTATCTAAATATTTCCGATATATTTACATAAAATTGCAGAAAGAACAAGACGAAAATAAAAAAGAGTATCTTGCAAAAGAAAACAAAACTATTTTAAGAATAATTGAACAATTTGGAATAGACCCCAATAAATTATGGCATGAACCAGAAAAAGAATCCAGTGAGATTGTCTCCTTTTGCCCAGTTTGTCTTGAGCAATACTTAAAAGCCGATGCCTATTGTGATGATTGCAGATTGATGACACATCAATATAAGTAAATACTTTAGTGGATAATAATTTATGATAAACTGGAAAAGAACATTTTTGCTTCTATTTTTTTTAACGGTTGCGTGTAATCCTTTGCCTAAAAAAGATAAATATCCTGATGTCCCTCTTTTTGAAGAGGCGGTATCAGACCACAATATATTTGAAAAGATTAGTTCAGGTTCCAATCAATTCGAAATTGTTTTCTTAAAAGATAATCGCATAATGTTTTTACCTGTTTTAAGCAAGTATACCTCATTACAAGGAATTCTAAAAATATCTGAACTGAACGGGCATAATATAAGAAGCGTTAATATTGAAGACGGTGAACCTCTATATATTGATACTGAAGGAAATCTTCACTATAAAAATACAAAGTATATCTATCCAGACTACAAGCAGACTCAAGCCTACGAGACAATTATCATAAGCGATATTTTACGTGATAAAAAGCGTAAACTTGATGAGCTCTATAAAGATGATGAATCTAAAGCAAGCAAGATATTCGACGAATATCAGAAGGAGCTTTCGAACAAGTATCAAATTGAACCTTGCGAGTCAAGTCTGAACAGCCTATTTGCCGGCGAGAGCTGCGACCTCTATTTTTTTCATAATGATCGATTAGTAATTAGGCAGAACCAGCTATATAAAAATGAATTTGCCAAAGAAACTAAACCCCTAAAAGAATTTGATGATCCTGTTATTACTGGATATAAGGGAAGTGGAGGAGATTATGGAGTTCCTTTGCCGGTTTATATGAGATATTATGAAATTGGTGATAACATAAAATTTAAAGAAAAAGATTATCCGTATCCTGTACAGATTAAATTAAACGGGGATCAGTTTGTATATAGTGCTCGATACGGATTATATAGAGTCAAATTAGGTCGTTAAAGTAAAGATAATGTAATAGACGGCAAAGGCGCAGATGCTTAATACAGTATACACTATAAGAGTGTTGTTAATCAAATCCCTTTCTTTAGCGCCGCTGTTTAAAAACAAAGGCAATATAAATGGGGGAGGTAGCAGCATAAACATATATAGAGCCGCGCTGTAAAGTTTTGGTAGTTTAAGAATACCCTGGAAAAGAATAATATCTATGGCAACCGCGATTGTGATTACAACACAAAGACGGCTTACTGAAAAGATTAATGCATTTTTGACATTTTCAAGTTTAACACGAAGCCCATAGCCGATTACAATAAGGATTAATGGAACAGTAAGGCCGGTAAGATAGTTCATTGTTTTAATGATTCCTTTCGCGATTGAGTTGTTGGCAGATAACGAATGAATTCCTGTAATGTTCATAAGAATACCGGCAAGTATGCCAATGATAACCGGTGACGTTAAGAAGCCTTTTGCTGTCTCTTTTAAAGAAGACTCTGTATGATTGTGATTTTTTATAAATGTAAAATATATAAACCAGATAAAAATTTCATGACCTATTGCGATTACAGCAATATAGCCCATGTTTTTCATGCCAAAAGCCGCACCGAAAAACACGGCACCTAACATGCCAAATTCAAAACCAGTAGATAAAAATTTTAGAAAATCTTTGTATGGTCCTGACCAGGGAGCAATTACTATACCCATTCCGTATAAGACGATACATAAACAAAAGATTATTATACCAAGAATTATAAAATCAAGATTTAGGGTCATTGTGGCAAAAGCAAGGTAGAGAACTGCCGGCAGAGATACTTTAATTATAATATTCTTCAATCCGTCGATTGTCTGTTCAGTAATCAGCGAAAAATAACGTAAAAGAGTACCTATAGCAAGTATAAGAAAAACAGGTAAAAGCTGTGCTGTGATAGTCCCTAACATGATTGCCCTCTAATAATTGTGGTCGAATATTTTGGAAGTCCCTCAAAGTTTTGAGAGACTTCCAAACGAAAGTTATTACAATATACTGCAGTTAAAGTAAAAATACATTAAAAAAGTGAAAAAACAACAGTACATCCTGCCATAACAACTGATACCATGGACATAAGCTTTATTAAAATATTTAAAGATGGGCCAGAGGTATCTTTAAATGGATCTCCAACTGTATCTCCGACAACTGCCGCATGGTGTGCCGAACCGTTTTTACCACCATGGTTTCCTTTTTCAATATATTTCTTAGCGTTATCCCAGGCTCCACCGGAGTTATTTAGCATCACGGCAAGCGTAAAACCTGTTGTTAAACCGCCAGCTAAAAGGCCAATTACTCCTGGTACTCCCAAAATAACTCCTGTTGCAACAGGAACAGCTATTGCTAATAAAGAAGGAACAATCATCTCGCGTTGTGCACCCTTTGTCGATATAGCTACACAACGGGCATAGTCAGGTTCGTTTTTATGTTCCATAATGCCTGGAATTTCTTTAAATTGTCGGCGTACTTCATCGACCATTTTGCAGGCGGCACGTCCAACAGCTTTCATTGTCATAGAGCTAAAAACAAAGGCCATCATGGCTCCTAAAAATAGACCACTTAACAATAAAGGATTAAAAAGGGATAAATCGTAAGCAGCTGAAAAATCACGAATACAAGCCGAAGATATTTCAATTGCTCTCTGGCCTTTCTGAACTACTGGCTCGGGGGTTCCTGCAAGATAAAAAAAGTAGTCTCCAACCTGTTGTACACCATCGGTTGAAGCCTTGGCAAGTTTACCAATCCATAAACGAACTTCTTCAATATAGGCTGCAAGAAGAGCCATCGCAGTAAGTGCCGCAGAGCCGATAGCAAAACCTTTTCCAGTTGCAGCTGTCGTATTGCCAAGCATATCAAGGGCGTCGGTGCGTTCACGTACTTCAGAAGGCAGTTTTGACATTTCGGCGTTTCCTCCAGCATTGTCAGCAATAGGGCCAAAAGCATCAGTCGCCAAGGTAATTCCAAGAGTCGAAAGCATACCCACCGCGGCGAAGCCGATTCCGTATACGCCCATTGCGAAATTTGTGAATCCACCTGCGAATCCGAATGAACCTACAATACCGAAAACTATGGTAACAACAGGAAGCCAGGTCGAAAACATCCCAACCGCTATCCCGTCAATAATCAATGTTGCTGGGCCTTGAAGACCTTGTCCAGCGATACCTTTTGTTGGACTAAACTCGTCAGATGTAAAATATTCTGTTCCTTGACCAATTATAACACCGGCAATTAAACCAACGGCCACGGCTCCTAATATTCCCCAACTAATCCAGTTAAAATATGCGAGAATAACAAGAGCTATAAGTATCAGTGACGAGCTTCCCCCTGTTCCAAGCAATAACGACGTCAAAAGATTTTTCTGTGTCGCATGCTCTTTGGTTCGAACGAAAAATATTCCCGCAATGGAAAGAAGAATTCCGATTGCGGCAACTATCATTGGTGACATTATTGCATGCATCTGCTCGGCAGTTGTTAAAGCAGGAAGTGCTGCTCCAAGAGCGGCAGTCGCAAGTATTGAACCACAATATGATTCATAAAGGTCGGCACCCATTCCTGCGACGTCTCCAACATTGTCGCCTACGTTGTCGGCAATTGTGGCCGGGTTGCGCGGATCATCTTCGGGTATGCCAGCTTCAATTTTCCCTACAAGGTCTGCTCCAACATCGGCAGCTTTTGTAAAAATACCACCTCCAACTCGCGCGAAGAGAGCCTGGGTCGAGGCTCCCATACCGAATGTTAACATTGTAACAGTAATTTCGATCATTTTACCTTTTTCGGTAACACCTGCCTGAACAAAGGTGAGACTTGCCCACTCAAGTCCGTTTTTCATGTTTTCGGGAGTAAAGATAACTTCATTTAAAAACCAGAACCACATTGCAATATCGAACAGTCCAAAACCAACAACAACAAGCCCCATTACGGCACCGCTTCGGAATGCAATTTTAAGTCCCTGATTCAATGATTCTGAAGCTCCCTGTGCTGTGCGGGCAGAAGCATTTGTAGCGGTTTTCATTCCAAGATAACCGCATAAGCCGGAAAAGAAGCCCCCTGTTAAAAATGCAAAAGGAACAAACGGATTTTGCAAATTCAAGAAAGCTAAAACTGTAAGAAGTATCACCAGTACTATAAATACTTTGAATACCACTTTATACTGACTGCTTAAATAAGCGTTTGCTCCAGCGCGTACGTGTTGTGCAATTTCTTGCATTGTATCGTTGCCTTCCGAATGTTTCATCATTTGCTTATAGAAAAGTAGTGCGAAAATAAGTGCTATTACCGAAGCACCAGGAATAATCCAAAAAATTGTTTCTAACATGATTAATTATTTATCCTTAATATAAAATTTTAGTAACGTATATCATTAACAGTGTTGTACGCTATAACATAGCATATTATACTATTCATCGGACAATTATAGGTTCATCAAGTATTGTTGGAGAGTCCTTAAAAAATATTTAAGTTCAAATGCTTGTTATGGCACCTGTTATTGATGTGAGACTATAATTAGCATTTCTAAACAGCGTCAAGTGATTATTTTATAACTATATAATTTGAATGGTGCAAGATTGTGTTACAAATAACTTCTAGAAGTCTGTATAAAATATTCATTAATGGAAATTATTAATTTTCACTTGTGTAAATATTAGAGATCTGTAAAAAGAAAGAGCAAAGTAATTAATTATTATGGAGGTCAGATGAATAACCCTGATTTAGAAAAGCGCATAGCCTTTATCGAAGAGCTAGAAAAACTGAAATTGGTTTACAGGCAAAATGTTGCTGTGGATGGTTCGCGACAGGAAAACAGCGCGGAGCACTCCTGGCATATTGCGGTTATGGCTATGGTTTTATCTGATTACTCGGATTTTAAGAATATTGATTTGTTAAAGGTTCTTAAAATGCTTTTAATACATGATATAGTTGAGATTGACGCAGGGGATACTTTTTTATATGACAGTGAGGCCAATAAATCAAAAGATGCTGATGAGAATTTAGCTGCAAACCGTATTTTCGGACTGTTACCGGAAGATACCAAAAATGAGTTTATATCACTTTGGAAGGAGTTCGAGAAAAGGGAATCTGCAGAGGCAAAGTTCGCAGCCTCTCTCGACGGGCTGCAACCTATAATGAATCATTATTTATCAAACGGCCTGGGAATCATAAAACATAAACTAAAAACGAATCAGATAATCGAAAAAAAGAGATACATATCAGACGCTTCGAAAGAGCTTTGGGATTATGCAATGGAGATGATTCAAAAAAGTGAGGACGCTGGGTTATACTCAAAACCGGATTAACTAATTACATTTGAGGGCATTTACGTTTTAGTAAAAAAAGCTCTGAAATTTCTGAAGTCTGCGATGTCAGTTGACGGTTGAAGGTCTCCATCATACAGAACAAGCCCCCGATTGTTGGTTTTTGAAATTTTCTGAAAATATTTGATGCCTTTGGTGAATTCACTGTTGTAGGTTCTTGAAGATTTAATCTCGACTGGAGTAGTGTTGCCATCAACAGTATAAAGCAGATCAACTTCATTTTGATGGTGATCACGAAAAAAATAGAGCGCCGGATCCTTACCAATATTGAGTTTCTGTTTAAGAGCTTCTGCAATTAGCATGTTTTCAAATAGCCGTCCAAAAGCGGGGTCACGTTCCAGTTGCTGCTCATTTTCAATTCCCAGAAGGTAGGCGGCTAAACCAACCTCGATAAAATAAATCTTTGGTGATTTTGTAAGACGTTTTCCAAAATTTGTATAATATGGTGGTAAACGAAATATTATAAAAGATGCTTCTAATATGCTAATCCATTTTTTTATTTGCACGGAACTTATTCCGACCTGATTTGAGATATCAGTGTAATTGATCTCGTTTCCGACTCTACCAGCTAATAGACGAAGAAAAAGTTCAAATGCATTTTGATTTTCTATAGAAATAAGTTTTCGGACATCTCGCTCGACATAGGTCAGGTAATAATCTCGATAAAACCGTTCTCTTCTTATATTCTGATCATGAAGCCTTGGCATAAATCCATTAAGTATCATTGCCGATCTTTCGGTTTTATTTACATAATCTGACAACTCGAGCATCGAAAACGGAAGAAGAGTCAACAGTGCTGTTCTACCGGCAAGTGATTGAGTTACCGATTGCCGTAGTTGCATTTGATGACTGCCTGTTAAAATGAACTGAGCTTTTTTATCAGGTTTCTCATCGACTATAACCTGAATCCACGACAGCAGTTCAGGGACATTTTGAATCTCGTCAAATATTACCGGTGGAGGATAGTGGGTTAAAAGTGTTTTAGGGTCATCAACAGCAATCTTCTTGATTTCAGGGTTTTCGAGGTTTACATAGCTATGTTTAAAAAAAACATTTTTTACCAGAGTAGTTTTGCCTGATTGTCTTGGACCAATCAGGGTAATTACTGGATACTCCTTTGAGCAATGAAGCAGCTCTGCTGTAATTTCTCTTTTAATTGACATTGGACAAATTTAAACTCAAAGTTTAAAATTGTCCAGCTTTTTTCATTTTCTAAATGAATAATCGAAAATTATGGAATTGTAAATGGGGACGGAGGTCTTTATGAACAATATTTATGAGTGATAAGGACGGTAGCATTTACCTGATGTTCGCAGTGTGAAACCTTAATAACAGGGACAGTGGTATTACAACACCTCCGTCCCCACTAAGACTACGATTGGCAGCGTAAATTTTCAGTAATTTAGTAATTTAGAATCAGC
>DAOTGZ010000121.1:0-8108 GCA_035447445.1 Spirochaetota bacterium
CGGCAGAACAATTTCAAAGTATATTATGAACATCCAATAACTTTTTAACGGATTATCTTTTCTGGGAATCCAGTGTGATCCCATATTTCTATTTCAGATATTTCTCCGTATAAAGGTTAAATTCATCTTCAAAATTTGAAGAAAAATATCCCTTTCCCATCAATGATTCTATCTCTTTTAAATCAAAGAATCTTCCCTCAGTAATTTCTACCGGATCAGGATTAATTTCACCATCATATACTGTTTTATAAGTCGTAACAAATTCAGTTTCGATACTGTTTCTTAAAACATAACCATATAACTCTTCGAGATCTACATTCTCTATTGCAAGCTCTTCTTTCATTTCTCGAATAGCCGCGTCAAAATAGCTCTCTCCCTCCATCAAATGCCCACCAACCGAAGTATCCCAAACTCCAGGCTGAATATCCTTTGTCATTGACCGCTTTTGAAGATAAAGCTGACCGGCTGAATTAAAAACCAGCACATGAACTACCCTGTGAGCAAGATTCGGATTACCATGACACTCACTACGAGCCGCCCTACCTATAACCCTGTTATTATCATCTACAACATCAAAAAACTCTTCCATTTATTCTTTTACTCTCCTATATCGCATCCTGCCAACTTTAAGAAATTATCGATAACCGCGCGTCCCTGTTCGGGATTGTTAGCCGGCAACTCTGGGTGGAACTGAACACCGTAAACCGGTAATAACTTATGCTTAATGGCATAGTTTTTTACAAGAATATGTTTGGCTAAAACCATGAATTCTTCTGGAACCCTTTTTATCTCCTCACAATGTGAAGCATAAAATATGGTCTTATCGGGATATCCCGCAAAAAGTCCTAACCTATCACCAATTATTTCAACATCCACAAAGCCCTTTATTTTATAACAACCAGAATAACCCTTCGATTTATCACAACTCGCCTCTTTTACAAGATCAACCGCCCCTCCCCACAACATTGCAAAAAGCTGGTGTCCGCCGCAAATGCCCAAAGCATAAACCTTTTCTGTTTCGATATATTCCCGTATGTAGTTAAACTGCGAAAGATCGTACTCGTTCCATGGAGTAGATTGCCCGGTAACAATAATTATGTCCGGTTTAAATGATTTAAAGGAGTTCCGCTCTTTGTAGTGAAAGGCCATGGTTCTAACAGAGCCGTTGCTTGGAATTATCTCAAGAACGGGTTTAACCATGGACAGTTTTAATGGATCTTTCGCCGGATTAATTACTGCTATTTTTTTAATTCGAGTCTCATTTGTGTTGAAACTCTCTTCTGATTCCTGTTTAGAAGGGTTATCGGCTGGTTTGCATGAAAACAGTAACATCATTATAACGATCAGCGATCTCTTCATGGTAATCTCCGCCGTAAAACTGCAGATTCTTCATATCAAATCTAAATACTATTTGAATAATCGGATAATTTTACAAAAAAACATGAAAAAACTTGACATAAATAACCGGTATACTATACATATGTATAGTACTTAAGTGAGGTTAGGCAATGAACATAATAGAAAAAAATTACAAAACGCTCGAAAAAATGCAATTTCTCGCATCACTCCGTGAAAACAGTTACGTTCGATACAAAAGACCCGGCATGAAAGACCTGCATCTTAACAAGATGCGTGATGACGGTAAAATACTCCACTTCTCTATCTCACACTATGACCTTGACGGAGGTTCACTTAAAGCCGATCCCGACATGGAGATTATTGCAGACTGGAGCAAAGGAATTGTCAAGCCACTTACATACCATGACGATTTTAATGAAACATATAAGGAGATCGATGAAAACACTATGTCAAATCACGATCTTGTAAACGAATTAAGCCATTTTCTGGACAAATGGCTGACCAAAATAGGCGAAAGCCAATATGTAATCGCAAATAAACGGTAAGCCCCCCAACTGACCGTTTTTTGATATCACACTTTCAACCCCATGCAAATCCTCTAAAGACCCCGGCACGCCCGTTTAAGCGGGCAGTGTTCGGGGATCTCCTCTCCTTTTCTGTACTTTTCAAGAATATCACGTGAAGCTCTCGCCAAGGATCTTCTTATTTCACGTCTGACACCCTTTTGTCTGGGTATTGCCATATTGTCATATTCCGTAATATTGTGTCGTAGCCACGCGATTACGGCGCTCTCGGCCCGTTTTTCTATTGGTATCATTTTTGTACGGGCTACGGTTCCACTTCCAACAGGTACAACATACTCACTGATGGTTTTTGAAAGTTGGTCTTGAAGACTTTTATAAACCGATGCAAAATTCAAAAAAGCAGCTATTTCTTGCTCGAACTGAACCGCGTACTGTTGCTCCTTTTTTTGCCGATATTTTTTTACCTGTTCACTTCTTCGTTTATAATCTTCAGTTGACCGTTTTTGATTAACCTCTTTTTTTGCCATTTCTATAATATCAGCATCGGCCCAGATACCTTTGGAAAACCATTTGCGACCATGCCTGTACCTAACCACAAAAAAAGAACCGGCTGCTTTTGTCTTGCGAGTTACGACAGCATCACCTGCCGGCAAAAAAACCCAACCGCCAGGTATAACTGCCGGATTACCATCCCGATCAGTCAAGATACCGCCCTTTTGCTCAATCAAATCGTTTGGCTCTAATTTAAAACCCATTCAGATTCTACCGTTATTACCAGTTTTCTCCAAGAAGTTCAAAATGAGCCTTTGGATGAGCACAAGCCGCACAAAGATCTGGTGCCTCTGTTGCTTCATGCAAATATCCACAATTTCTGCAACGCCATACAACAACATTATCACGTTTGAACACAAGACCCGAATTTATGTTATTCATCAAATCTCTATAACGTTTTTCATGCTGCTTCTCTGCAACAGATACCGCCTCAAATACTTTAGCAATCTCTTCAAAGCCCTCTTCGCGAGCTGTCTTGGCAAATTCGGGATACATCTCGGACCACTCATGCTTCTCTCCGTCCGCAGCGTCTTTTAGATTCTGTTCTGTCGTTCCGATTACACCAGCCGGAAAAGATGCCTCTATCATCAGCTCTCCACCCTCTAAAAACTTGAAAAAACGCTTGGCGTGCTCCTTCTCTTGGTTAGCGGTCTCTTCAAAAATTGTGGAGATCTGAACATATCCGTCCTTTTTTGCCTTGCTGGCATAATATGTATAACGATTACGAGCCTGTGATTCTCCTGCGAATGCTGTAAGCAGATTCTTCTCAGTTTTTGTTCCTTTGATTTTAGCCATGTGTTAATCCTCCGATAACAGTTGGTAAATTTGAGACATTTACATAAACTCTGAACTATGATCCTTTTGCAAGAATTTTGTAAAAAAATTCTTTTGTAAAAATTATTAAAAACTCCATAAAACTTGATTTGGGTCAATGTTCATATGATATTATAGGTTATAATAGAGCAAATAACTTATTCAGGGGGTATATATGTTTTGTCATCAATGTCAGGAAACAGCACAAAACAAGGGTTGTGATAAGATGCAGGGAGTCTGTGGAAAGAAGTCGGATGTTGCCAACCTGCAGGATCTTTTTATCTGGACACTTAAAGGAATTTCATTTTGGGGCGATATGGCAACCCAAAAAAACCTTTATAACGAGGAAGCTGCTTTTTTTATCGCGAAGGGTCTTTTTATGACCATCACTAATGCAGATTTTAGCAAAGATCACTTTGTTCAAAAGATTAACCAGGCGATCAAACACCGTGAAACCGTAAAAAAACAGTTACTAGAAAAAACCGAAGTAAGCGGAGATCTTCCTGATTACGCCGTCTGGACACCTGCTAACGATAATGATATCTTGTCTAAAGCAGAATCAGGAACCGGTGGTTGGCTTGAAATTGAAAACGAGGATATCCGTTCTTTAAAAGCAACTATTCTGTATGGCTTAAAAGGTATGTCGGCATATGCAGAACATGGATACCAGATTATTAAAGGCGGCGAAGAAATTTTCAAATATATAATGGAAGCACTCTCAGTAATCGCGGATGAGAACGCAACTCAGGACGATCTTATCTCTTATGTTATGAAAACCGGTGAATATGGTGTCAAAGCTATGGCCTATCTTGATGACGCCAACTCTCATTACGGTGATACTGAAATATCAGAAGTTAACCTCGGTGTAGGTACTAATCCGGGGATATTAATTTCCGGTCACGATCTTGTAGACCTTGAAGAGCTTCTGGAGCAGACAAAAGATCAACAAGTAGATATTTACACTCATAGCGAGATGCTGCCTGCTCACTACAGGCCTTTCTTTAAAAAATATGACCACCTTCGCGGTAACTACGGTAACTCTTGGTACTTACAAAAGGACGAATTAAAGAGTTTTAATGGACCTGCACTGTTTACGTCCAACTGTCTTGTTCCACCAGACGCAGACAAAATGGACAAGATATTTACAACAGGAGCGGTTGGTTTTGAGGGGCTTGCATACATTCCCGATAGAAAACCAGGTGATCACAAAGATTTTGGACCAATAATCGAAATGGCAAAAAAATGCGATGCACCTGTAGCAATTGAAAGCGGAAAAATTGTAGGCGGTTTCGGCCACAAACAGGTTCTTAAACTTGCCGACAAGATAATTGACGCTATAAAAGCAGGAAAAATTAAACGCTTTATCGTTATGGCCGGTTGCGATGGTCGCCACAAGTCAAGATCATATTATACTGAGGTTGCGAAAGAGCTGCCCAAAGACACAGTGATACTTACTGCCGGTTGCGCAAAGTACCGTTATAACAAACTTGATCTTGGTGATATTGATGGAATCCCTCGGGTTCTTGATGCTGGACAATGTAACGACTCTTATTCGTTAGCTGTTATCGCGTTAGAACTTCAGAAGGCCTTTAAAATGGCCGATATAAACGATTTGCCAATTTCGTTTGATATCGCATGGTACGAGCAGAAGGCAGTACTCGTTTTACTTGCCTTGTTGCATCTTGGAGTAAAGGGAATTCGCCTTGGACCTACACTACCAGGATTTTTATCACCAAACATAGCAGACTTCATAATAAAGAGCTTCGAACTTAAAGGCATCACAAACGCTAAAGATGATGTACAGGCGATGATGGCCGGAAAGTAAAAGGCGGAAAACAGAACCACATAAGCACTAATAAAAAAGAACCGATTTACGGTTCTTTTTTATTATCAAGTGTTTTTAGAAAAGCGAATTACAATAAATTAATCAGCATTCTAATTAGGATAATTTTTCGAAGTTCCCTAGACTACCATAATATTTGTTTACCACAAATTTTAGTGTACCTACTCCTGAACATCACATAGACTATTGAAAAAATCAACATAGTCAGTACCCTTTTCATCAATGAACTTTATTGCCGAGCGTGGATGCTCATTAAGCTGACCCGTAAGCATATAGGCAATATCGTAACCCCAATGAATCTCTTTTTGTAAAGGCACAATGTAATCCTGAATAAACTTCAGAAGCGGAACAATATGATACTTCGGATTTTTCAGAAAACCGATTAAAAGCTCAAGAGGACAGTTACCCGCACCACGACCTAAACCACCGATAGTAGCATCAAGATAGCTTGTACCACAGATCAATGTTTCGACAGTATTCGCGTAGGCAAGCTGCTGGTTGTTGTGTCCATGATAACCGACCACCTTTCCTTTTGCTTCGGCTATTTCAAGATATATACGTGTAAGATCACGTATCTGTTCAGAATAATATGACCCAAAACTATCCACAAGATATACAACGTCTACAGGACTATCTACAATTAGTCGAAGTGCCTCTTTAATATCGTCTTTTGAACATTTCGAAACAGCCATCAAATTACAGGTTGTCTCGTAACCTTTTTTGTGAGCATCTTCTATCAATTCAAGAGCTGCCGGAATCTGGTGAATATAGCAAGCTACCCTTACCATATCAACGATACTCTCATCTTTAGGCCGTATATCGTCTTTAAATGTACGGCCTATATCGGCCATAACCGCAATCTTAAGATCAGTATCTTCGTTATCTCCGATAACTCGGCGAATATCCTCTTCTTTACAATAGTTCCATATTCCGTATTTGGAGGGGGCAAGCGCCTTCTCGTTAACAATTTTTCCTATTTCCATGTAATCGACATTCATTTCAATAAGTGTATGGTAAACAGCCTTAACAAATTCATCTTTAAAATAAAAATTATTTACCAACCCGCCATCACGGATAGTACAATCCAATACCTTGATATCCGGTCGATATGTAAGCCATGAACCGCGCTTCATCTCGGTACAGTTCACTTCGTTTTCCTTTGCCATTATCTACCTCATAATTTTTGATTCTTGAAAAAGTGATTCTGTGAAAAGAAACACTTTTTCAATTCATTAAAAAAAAGGTGCTCTGTTTTGCAACAAAAGAAACACAAATGCACAAAAAAACCTAAGACATATTAATGTTTTTTGGATATGTAATTTTGTCTTTATTATGTTTAAGATCGATATTATTATTTTGAGAGTAGATTATATGATTATGCGTAAAAATTCAAAGAGGAAACCGGTGGATAAACCGGGCGATTCATCTCTGTTTCCATATTCTTATATATGTTTGCCGAACGGCTTATCATATTAATATCCGCTTCAATCTTCATGGCTTCAGCGGATGAAGCAGCTGCCAGATCCTGTGGTGACGG
This sequence comes from Spirochaetota bacterium, assembly GCA_035447445.1. Lineage (GTDB taxonomy): Bacteria > Spirochaetota > UBA4802 > UBA4802 > JAFGJZ01 > JAFGRW01. The sequence goes on from DAOTGZ010000121.1 coordinate 6,629, forward strand.
GTCACCGTTAGCGAGTGCCGCCTTTCGTAATGCGTCGGCATTTATGCGTGCTGTCTGTGGATTATCCGAAGGCATTGTACCAAGAGTAACTTCACCACCCACAGCATAAGGTCGCCCATCAGGCCCTAACTGATACTTAAAACGAGGTGCCCCATATTGAATGACCCCGGGCGAATTTGCGTGTGACGATTCATGCTGCCTTACATGATTGTCACGCTGCTTAAGCTCATCAAGCATTCTCTTTCTCGACTCGCTTAACTGCCCTTCATCAGAAGGTCTCTTTTCGACAAGAACCTGATTAGAATATAATCTGCCGATAATTCGGGAATCGATATTCATTTTTACCTTTTTAAATGTTTAATTACTGTCAATATCGGATTTTATTACCCTGTAAATTAATTATGATAAAAAAAACGGCATCTAATGATACCGTTTTTTTGATTGAATTATTTATAAATTAAACACGGCCTCTATTAACGCCAGTCTTCACTCTCACTCTCTTCGTCCGAAACAAAACCTGTTAATACTTCCGATCCGAAGGTTTCTCCATTACAAGTATAAGAACCTGTTATCGAATACTCAAAATTTACATAACTCATTTCGAAATCCCACTCAATTTCGTAACGGTATCCTTTATAGAGAATCTTAAAATCACCGCTATATGTATATTCAAAATTTTGACCAGTATCAACATCAAAAGTGTAATACATTTCATAATCCACTTGACCATCAAGTATTACTCCACCCTCTTCATAATCATCAAATTCAATAGTAAGAAAATAAGAATAGTCACTTAACTCAGTCTCATCCCCAGCATCAAAAGTCACTTCACCGGTAACCTTTATCTTGCCGGTCGAATCGGTAAAATTTATGGTTTCAGTTTGTGTCGCTCTTGTAGCGCTTCTTTTACCAGACATGACAGCATTATTTACAGCACTATCAATTTTATTCATCGATACATTCATCACCTCTGCTGCTATCGCTACATCCACATCACCCATTGGATAATCATCAATAACACTAGCCTTGTCCTCAGATTCATCATCACTACAAGACAAAAACGCTGTCATTAATAGACAAGCCATCAGGAAATACATAATTTTTTTAATCATTTTACCACCTCTTTTTCCGGAGCTATCTCCACTTTTTGATTCTAACCGCACTTAATCATACATTATAACAAGCAGATCAATTGCGGACACAATAATCAAATTATTATAGACAATAACCATTATGTCAAATCATTCATTGTCAGATTATCAATTATTAGCCACTGCAACCTGTTTCAACTAGTAATTTATAATAAATCTGTCTATTTATTCGAGCCATAAAAGTCCACGCGGGCTCTATTTACCAATATTCAACTATAGTCACTTTAATATTGACAATATCACATTATTTGGAATAATGGTATAAAACACATGTAACACAACAGATTTAATCGGAGAGTTTATGGAAACCTTAAACAGTGCTTTAAAAT
>DAOTGZ010000122.1:0-8106 GCA_035447445.1 Spirochaetota bacterium
ATAACCTCAGTATCTACCTTAAAAAAATATTATCCACTTTGCGTAGCTCTTTCGCATGCCCTTTCCCTCTCTTATCTTAGCGCCTTCGCGTCTTCGCGTGCCCTTTCTTTATCCTTTCTTCGCGCCTTCGCACCTTCGCGTCTTCGCGTGCCATTTCTTCATCCTTTATTCGCGCCTTCGCGGCTTCGCGTGCTAAAACTGCGGCCAACAGTATCGAGAGTTTCCAAATGTATAAATATATTACTTCACATCAATCAATTCAAAATTCAGTGATCGTAGACATTCAATAACGTAAGTGTAATCAACAAATTCTTGCTCCAATCTCACATTGACTCCATACAGATCCGACGATAACGACTCATAGATTTTTTTTTCATCTTTTGATAGCTGGTTAAGTAACGCTCTCTTGTTTGGTTTTGATTCGCGAACCCACTTGTTTCTGAAACGCATAAGTGTTTGATAATCCATCATGAGCGATCTGCTGGTTGGAAATATATTTTTAAACTGATCTAAAATAACAAACCCGTGGGTATCAATATCTCCCCAGTACCATATGTTTGCTCGTTCTAACCATTTTATCTGTTTAAGATAGCTAAAACCGTATCCACGTCCAAATATAACAAGAGAGTTTCGCGTCATCGGAAATGTTAACGCATTAATATCATTTTCAATAACAAATACATTATCAGGTTCTATTTCAAGTCGATCAAGCTCATCATGACGTACGGAAACCTCTGACAGACCGTTTATAAATAAATCAGAATCAAGAAATTTTAGTCTAACCAATATCGGTTTCTTTTTAAAACCCAGAAAATCTTCAAAAGATTTTCTTTCACCACTATCGTAATTATCACCCGGCTCTATCAGACTTAAATACAAATCAAGCAGAAGTCCCCTGTGTTTTTCAATAAATTTTGAATCAATATCGGGCACAGGTATCTGTCTTGTGTAAATAGATGACTGTGGATTTTTTAAAAGCCACTCCAGAAGACTAACGCATTGCTTCCAACCAATATCAGGATCAGTTAACTGAAGAGGTTTTTTAATTATCCATTTTTTTAGATCTGGCAATCTATCTAATAATAGTGCTATGTTTTCTTTAAACAATAGGAGCTCATTTTTTTTAGATATAAACTGTACAATAGTTTCTATATCATGGAACAGGAGAGCCGAAGGAATACTATTTTTACCAATCTGCCTGTTTACCTTCTCCTTCCACTCAATATCAAATGAAAACTCTGACTTTTTGTCTGTAAATTCAGATATCCATAATCGGCAATGGCTGTACTGTTGAGCCATTTCAGTAGCTGAGGGACCTACAAGTGAAACACGAAGCGGCAAAGAAATACTGTTACAATCATCAGGATCAAGCAAAAACCTCAAAACCGATCCTCTTTCCCAAACGCGAATCAACTTATTTTTTACATCACTTAAGTCGGTCCACTTTTTAACAGGTCTCTTTTTAGGGCTGCTTTTCACTTTTTTCCTTTTGATACTCTTCCATTGTTATTTCACGCAAAACCGACTCACGACCTTCAGGATTACTTACAAAACCAAGACGCGAAACATAGGGTTCAATAATTCTGATTTTTTGCAACGGAGTTACTATCAACAGCTGCAAATCCAGTCTTCTAAAGAGTTCCAACGCATAACGGGCAGACTCATCAGAACCACGACCAAAGGCTTCATCAATTACAACAAACCTAAAACTGCGCGATCTGACCTCACCCCATTCAAGACCAAACTGATAAGCCAGACTTGCCGCAAGAACGGTATATGCCAGTTTCTCTTTTTGTCCGCCCGACTTTCCACCTGAATCTGTATAATGCTCATACTCAGAATTATCCTCGTTCCAACGCTCTGATGCTGCAAAGACAAACCAGTTACGAACATCAGTCACCTTTCTTGTCCAGCGTTTATCTTGGTCACTTCTATCATCACGCCCTCTAAATTTTTCAATAATATCTTTGACCTTTCCAAAGCGCTTTTCACTCTCTTGCTCGTCAAAATTTACGGCAAGTGCTCCTTCGGTACAATCTTTTAAATCATGCTGAAAATCTCTAATTTCAATATCACTATTTGTCAAGGCTTCCAGCTGAATATAACGATCTCGGTTGTATTCGATACCAGCTAATGATAAATTGATCCTTTCGATACGTTCTTTGATATCTTGACATTCCCTGTTAAGCTGTGATTGAAAATTGGCAATTTCGCGTATGGTATTTTCGTTAAGAAGCTCTTTGAATTTTTTTTCAAATCGCGGTAGATCATCCGCCAAAAGATTTTCAAGTATACGATTATATTCAGGACCAGCATCAATACTTGCATCAGTCTCGACAGTCTCGGCGGGGTACTCTCGACAAAAATCGTGCATATCCTTGATAATATTTTCCGAAAGTCTTTTTATTTTTCTCTCAATAGAGTCAATTTTTGACTGTATTAACTCCCGCACCTTCTGCTCAAGTCTGTCAGCAGATTCGATTGTAATTTTTTTATTATCTGATATTTCTTCAACAAATTCTTGCAACTCTTTGGGATCAACAAAAAACTCCTTTTCTGTTTCAAGTTGAACCTGGCACTCCTGCAAGTATGACTTACTCTGGTTCTGCTTCTCATCATTGCGCGCTAAATCACTCTTTAAATTATCAAGCTTCAATTCTTCTTCACGCATCTTCTTTTCAAGCAGCCCCAAGTCTTTTTGCAAAGAGGCCAGTACGTCCGATGATGAAGTAAACTCCTCAAGCTGCTTCTGATAATCTGCTATTTCAACAACCAGTGGTTTCCAGTTAATATCTTCATAATCAGTATAAGAATCTATCATAAGCATTAGACGCTTTTGATTATCTATATTGTTCTGTTGCCTTTTTAAATCCGAAATACTTAATTCGATATCACTAATCTTTTTTTCAGCATCACTTTTAGACAGTCGCAACAATTCAATCTTTTTTAAATTGTTCCAGCCCAAAATATACCGTGATCTGTCATGAATATCGTAACGGTCATCTTTTTCATGATGATTACCGGATCTTTTTATCTGACCGTTAATAGAAAGGGCGTAAGCATGATGTCTAAACTGTTCGGCATTTTCACAGCACACAAAGTTGTATCTTTTCAAAATTTCATTCTCGATCCAGCCGCTAAAAGCAGATTCCGGGTTAACAAGAATTTTACTTCTTAATGATAAACTATCCGGCGCTTCAATAAGATTAGTAAATTCACCAGCAACTCTGAAATATACAAGACGACCACGCAAATTTTCCTTATCTACCCAGTCACAAACCGAAGAATATAGCTCTTCAGGAACAAGTAGCGAAAGACCAAAACTGTGCAAAAGTCTTTCAATAGCTCCCTCCCACAATTTTTCGGGCTCACAAACAGCTATAAGTTCACCAGCAAAAGGTAATTTTTCTTCGGAGACACCAAGCGCGGCGCAAAGAGCATCCCGAATTTGCACCTGCCTCCTACTTATATTACTATGTCTTTTTTCAAGAGATTGGATCTCCCTTTCAATCTCTTCTTTATTGTCTTTCAGTTCTTTAAGGCTGACTTCAAGCTGTACCCTGTTATTTTGAATCTCGGCTTCATCATTTTTTACCGCAGTCAGTTTTTCACTGATATTATCTTTTATATTGTAAAACATTTTTTCAGAATCAGGATAGTCCACATCAAGTTCTTTGATCAGTTTCTGATATTCCGCTGCACGATTCTTTTTGTGATCACGCTCTCTTCCAAGCCTTGCAATTGACTGTTTAATTTCTTCAACGCGATTTCCACCTTTTTCGGCAATATCCTGTTTTAATCTGTCACGTTCAAGCTGACGTTTTTCACGAAGACTGTTACCGTTTACTACAGATTTATTTAATGAATCAGCTTCTCGGCATAATCGCTCAATTCGGTTTTCCAAAAGAGCTTTTTTGATATCTGTAAAATAGTATCTAAGCCCAGAACGTTTTCTTACATGATCATTTTTTAATTGTGATTGCTCATTGTATATTTTCAAATTAGCAATAATTGGATTAAGTAGATCTATTTGCCTTCTGGCACGACGTACGGCATCATGCGCCCTGTTAAGATCATCAAAGTGTTCGATCAGCATCTCTATTCGCGGAGCAATCTCGAAAGGCTCAAGCATATGCCCACGTACAAAATCTGTAAGGTTTCCAACCGACTTCATGGATACGGTCTGATGAAAGAGTTCAAGCGCCTGCTCGTTAGCCAATCCAAAACGACGTCTAAATACAGCGCCATACGGCGGAAAGGTCTCACATACTTCAGCAATGCCATGTTCATTTTTTAACCTTTTGCGCAGTGTTTTTATATCGTTTCCAAAGTTCGAAAAATGTTCTACTATTGAAAGCTGTCTGTCGGCAACCACATAAAACCGGCTTGGTTGGCCAGTGGGTTCTTTTTGATAAAAGACCTGCGCGAGTGTAACGCTCTGCGAATAGCCCTGATTATAAAAAACAGCAAGTATAACCGAATAGGTGCCAGTCGTACGTAGCGATATAGACTTGGTTCCGTATCCGGCTTCACTGCGTTCATGCTTGTAATAGCCAAGCACATAAGAGCGGAGTGAACGCTCACGGCTTTCGGCGCCAGCCGCCTTATTGTACGCTATGCGATGTGACGGCACAAGAAGAGTTGTAACCGCATCAACAAGCGTCGATTTTCCAGAACCGATATCGCCAGTGACGAGGGCATTTTCTCCGTCAACAGAAAAACTCCAGACCTTTTTATCAAAAGTACCCCAGTTATAGAGTTCAAGCGTCTTTAAGCGAAAGCCCGCCCTACTGTTATCCGATTCAAATTCAAGTTCCGGAATCATTCATTCACCTCTTTAACGCCGGCATATTTAACATACTCCTGTAATCTGGTGTCAAATTCCGCAAGCCAGCTCGCGTCAACAAACCCCTTGATAATTCGACACACCTCTACGGAGGAACCACCCTCCCCGATAGATCGGACAAAACCCATGGATTCAATTTTATTAATAGAGGTGTCAAACCTTTGCTTAAATCTGACCTCGTTTGTACCTTGCGGAAAAAAGGTTTTGATATCTTCAAGCAGATCATCACGTTCAATTATCAATCTTCTTTCTCCGCTGGAAGAATCATGCTCTACAAGTTTTTTTCTTAGTATAGCAAGAAGAAGACTCACACTAAAAGAGAGCTGCCTTCTTGGCATAAGCCGAGGTATTTCATCAGCGCCCTCTTGCGCAGTGGTCTGTTTTAACCAAGCGAAACCCTCATCTTCATAAATTATTACATCAAGCCCCAGCACTTTAAAATAGTCCCTGACTGCAGACTGTCGCTTTAAAAGTTCATCCCACAATTTATCGTTATCAACCGAGTAAATTACCCCTTTAAGCAATTTAACCAGCACGGATGAAAACTGTGTACCATTTTCTTCTGTAATCATGACTTCCCCCTGCAATACACAACACGGCAACAATTCGCCCTGCGGATATTGCCCTCATCATCTTCCCACTCTATTGTTTCATTTACGCTCTCATCAAAAATTACGTTTTCATCTTCGGAAGCGATAACCAGATAAACAATAAGCTCTGCCGCTCCGCATTGTAGTTTATAACGTTGTGTGATCTCTTGAAGGCTAACCTGCCCTTTTTCCAGAAGAAACGTATTGATATTCTTACGCAACATTACTTTGTCCACAGTTATCTGATCATATAGCTGAGAGGTATCTATGTCACCGGTTTCTGCAGAGGTTATTTGAGAATCAAAATTAATTTCAATCGGCGGAGAAAAGAGCGGACGCTCCATATAAAGATCAATATCAGCGGTCATTGAATCAATGCTCATAAAATCTCCAGATGGCAGCATATCCCTAACCTTAAGCGAGTTACTACTTATTGACTCAAGTATCTGTATAACACGACGATTTTCAAGATAAACCTGATTATCAAGATAACGTCGCAACTGCTGCGAAAGACTTGCGACTCTACGCTGCGTATGTTCACCCGCCTCAAGCCAATCGTAATGTATTCTCTTAATCCGGTTATCAGGTTTTAACTTTTGTATGGCTTCTATTGAAAAAACATTTTCAAGCAGCCGTGTCAACTCCTCCTGTGAATTGGGTGACATCAAAAAATCCCAAAAAGCGTTAAAAGTACGCCCCTGGTCAGAATCAAGAATAAGGTCACGATCACCAAAAATTTCTTCTATAAGCTCGCCCTTGTTTCCGCTCCAACTGTTAATTTTTTCACGAACCGTTCTATCAAGAAACCTGAAGTTTTGCTCAACCTCCCGAAAATCCCCCAATAATTCTCTTGCCGTACTTTCCATCTGTATATAGCTGTCGCGTAAAACTGCATCATCGGCAATTACGTGTTCGCCTCTTTCAAGAGCATCGATTTCTTTGTTTATTGCATCACGCTGTTTTTTTAGCTCGGCAATTCTTGCATTTGTGTCAGTTTCGGCACCATAAGCAATTTGTTTCAAAAGATCAAAAATAATATTTAACCGGGATTCTGTACCAATAAAATGTTTTCTGGATAATTTTCCGATCCATACCAACACCTTTTCCGAAGCTGGTGATAAGTCATAACAGGCCTCATCCGATCCATAACGGTAATACTTACGCAGCCACCCCCTGTCATCTGAAGACCACTCATCCAGGTAGGCCGATGCGTTTCTTGAGAAACGAGGCTCATCTTCACTATTGTTCAGGTAGTATAAAAAATCATCAAGGCGGGAAAGCAATTGATAGTGAAATATTTCATGAATATTATTTTTAATGAAAACATCGTGCAAAAAAGCAATAACAAAGGGGGCATTATCAGCTCTTAACAGACGAATAGACGAATGTGTTTCAAAAAGTCTTTTTAATGTATAATAATCGAAATCCATACTAAGTAATTCTATTATTACCGAATAATTGGCAAGAAATTAATCTAAATTCTCGGATTACATTGATTACGTCAAATTTTGCGGATTATGGATAATATATTTCCGTATACGGTTTAATTCATCGTTATTGCGTATTATTCTATCGTAATAGGATTTTTGCCATTGAAACGATGGGTTACCGGATAAATGAATCATTTTTGACGCGGTTGTTTTAAATGCGCCTATTAATTCCGATAAAATATATTCCATCTATTATTCCTTTTTCAAACCACGAAACACCCGAAACAATCGAAACGAAAACATCTTTAAACCTTCTTTTTTCGCGTTTTTCGCCTGCCTATCGGCAGACAGGTGGTTCAATCTTTATCTTTCAATTTTTTTATACCACTATCCTCAGTTAGCAATTTAATCTGCGAAATGGCAATCTGGTTTAATTTTAACAACCGCTCATTTTGTGGTAACCCTTCCTGAATAAAAAGAGCATTCAGGTTTTCAAGATTTGACAAACAAACAAGTTGCGAAATTTCAGCAAAATCCCGAATATTTCCTTTTAAGTCAGGATTCTTATCCCGCCAATCTTTAGCGGTCATCCCAAAAAGAGCCATATTCAAAATATCTGCTTCTGTTGCATACACAAGATTTATCTGCTCTTTGGATAATTCTGGCGGTATCAGATTTTGTTTAATGGCATCGGTATGAATACGATAATTTATTTTTGTAAGGTTTCGACGAATATCCCAACCAAGTTGCTTGAGTTCCTCATCTTTTAAACGCTGAAATTCTTTAATAAGATACAACTTGAATTCTACAGAAATCCAGGAAGCAAATTCAAAAGCTATATCCTTATGGGCGTAGGTTCCGCCATAACGACCAGACTTTGAAATTATACCTATGGCAGATGTTTTTTCTATCCACTGTTTTGGGGTAAGCACAAAGCTGTTTAATCCAGCCTGATTTCTAAACCCCTCGAATTCGATGGGTTTAAAATCCAGATTATACAATTGCTCCCAAATACCAAGAAACTCAATAGTTGAACGGTTCCTTAGCCAATTCTGGATAATATAGTCTGTCCTTTCTGGATCTTTGAATCGCGCCATGTCTGTAAGGCAGATATAGTCCTCTTTATTTTGAGTAAAAAATGTGATCTCTTTGTCTAAAACACTTATCTTAGCCATACTTCCCCCTTTATCTTTCAAACCACGAAACACCCGAAACAATCGAAACGAAAACATCTTTACCC
>DAOTGZ010000123.1:0-8068 GCA_035447445.1 Spirochaetota bacterium
GCGTTCAGCTGATCTGTACTAATCGGTCGTGAGGCTTGACCATATTATTATTACCCCGATTCACGTATGTGGATCGGGGTATTTTATATTTAAAGGATTTGAACAAGTTATTGATTAGGTTGTTGTTGTTGTAAAAACCTTTTTATCCTTATTACAAATAATTGCTATTAAATCTCTTCCTGATTTTGCTGCCGATGGTATACCGCCTCCTGGCTGTACCCATTGACCAGTCATATAAAAGTTTTTAAGTCCCGGAAGTGTTTTCTTGATTTTTAGGGTCAGGGCTTTTGGTGTAAGCAGCCAACCTTCAAAAGTTCCCCTTCTGTTTGAGGTGTACCGTTCAAAGGTTAGAGGTGTTGCAGTGTCTGTCATTTCGATATCTTGTTTAATTCCTGGATACAGACTTTCTAAAGCACCTATTATTGTTTCTGCAATTTTGTTCTTTTCTTTGTTGTACAAATCAGGAGTTTGTGATAGTTTTTTCCAGTAATCATAGTCAGATGTGTAATATATCTCAAGTAGAGATGACCCTTTAGGGGCCATTGCAGGATCAAAACAGTAGTGTTTAATACCTAATTTGGCGTGTTTTTTCCCTTCGATAATGATTGGTGACTGCAGGTGTTTGATCTCCATGCACGGATGTGAAGAAAAATCCCTTTTAACTCCTATGGAAAGAAGAAATAGTGGTTCAAAGAGAGGAAGTGTTTTGTACATCCTGTCAATTTTTTTGTCGGTAAATTTTCCGGAGAGCATTGAGTATATTGTGGAATAACCATCAGCAGCAGAGATGATTATGTCCGCGTAATATTGTTCCCCATTATTCAATTCTATACCAATAGCTCTGTTGTTTTTAATAAGAATTTTTTGTACTGGGCTTTTGTATTTTATTGTGCCACCGAGAGAATGATATCTTTTTTCGATACGCTTACTGAACTCCAAGGATCCTCCGACAGGAAAACCGGCTTTACGGGAGTTCTGCCATCCAAGCATAAAGATAAGACCGAGAAATGAAAAATCAGGCATATTAAGAATATTCGTTAAGCCTTCACGAAGATGGGGATTTGTAAATTTTGATGCGTAATCGGCTATCGTCAGTTTTCTGTACATACGAAACTCTTTCGTATATGGTTTAATTTTTTTTATCATTTTAAGAAAGTCTCCAATTTTCATCAACTCGGGCGGTGTGTCCGTGGGCATCTCAAAAGATGAAAATTTATCTATAAGTGAAGTGAATGTGTCTATTTCTGTTGAATCCTCCGGACTGATCTGCTTCATATGTGTATTGAGTTTACCGGTGTCGGCATAAACTATAAATGTTTTTTTATCTTTATAAGTACCGGTTTCGATTGTTGTAAATATATCATGATAGACACTAGTAACGCCGTTAAGTGCGTGAAGCTCCTTCCAGTATTTGTTAAAACCACTTTTAGGAGAACTTCCTACAAGCCAATGAATGCAACCATCGATCGTGTAACCCTTACGATACCAGGATGTACATAATCCGCCAGGTATTGAATGTTGCTCAAAAATAGTTGAGCTGTAACCATTCATTTGTGCATAGCAACCACTCGCAAGCCCGGCTATCCCTGAGCCTATAATTATAATCTTAGTCATAATTCCTCCGGTATTTTTTGATATAGTTTATTATAAAATCAGTCGTTAATAATTAATTCGTTGAGTATAGTAGGAGACAAGGGTCCTCCCAGCTTTGTTTCAGAACGTACTGGCAATCCATCTGTGGTACGAGTCCAGTAGTTCATATTGAAAAAAAGTGCTGGCACCCCTGATGCAGTTATCCGTATTTTAACAGTTTGCGTTTTCTTGCCAGCGTGTGTTACTGTTTCTTCGTTCATGCGAGTGAGTGTCATCAGATGTGGTTTCAGATTACTTGGATCAATAACCCAAAAGTTAATTTCAGCTTTTCCTGATTTGGAAAAGGCCTGAATTCCAAAATCAAGAGAGGCAAACCAGGGAGCCTCATCAATTATTAAGCTTTTTTTTATGTGTTCTCCCGCGTGAAGACCACTCACCTTTAAAACATTATCGTCCCTTATAAATGTGATCGTTTCCTCATTAATATTTTTGATAACCCACTGTATGCTTTCGTAGCCGGAGTTGAGAGTAATTTGGTGATTTTTTCCGGTCATTTTGTCTAAACTTGTTAGCAAATATTTTTCGGACCCCGGAAGTTTTTTTATGTTTATTGTTGTAGTAAAAACATCTCCACCAACCGAGGTTTTGTAACGGTATTGTTCGGCAAAGAGCGAAGATGCTGTAAAGATACAAAGCATGAGTAAAATGAGTTTTGTTCCGCATAAATTTTTTATGATTATGTTCATATTGTTCTCCTATAATGATATTAGGGAGCTTCGAAAAAATACCATATTTAAGAAGGTCACACAGAAAAAGTGCCTACTTAAAATAATTTTTCGCAAGTTCCTTGAAAAAGCTAATAATTCACGATTCCCATTATATAGTTTAAATCGCATTTGATGATCGCCAGTATTGGATCATTTTTTTGCTGTATTTGATGCTTTTTTTTACCATATAATTGTATAACTTATTGTATGGGTAATCCTTAGGCAGTACATTTAAGGGGAGAGGAGGTTCCGTAGAGCTAATATGAATTATATATGCAACCCACGCTAGTCCAATACTAAAAAAAAGATCGGCATCGGTTCGGCTATTATTCTCGATTAGTTGTTCTGCATCATTTCTAAATGTTTTAAGAAGCTCTATTCGCTCGGGAATCTTCCAGCAGCTAAGTAATTTCTGAAGATCGGAGTCTTCAATGCTGCTGACATTGAAGAGATAGACATTGTCTCCAACTCCGGCATCGTAAAGTGATTTTCTGAGCTGATCATCCTTTCCCCTAATATTGATATAGGCATTTTGCGCGAATCGCACAAATCCGCAGTAGAGCAAAAGGGAGCGTGTTATAGAACGCTGTTTCTCTTGGCTTTTCTCAAACGAAAAGATTGCAACAGTAAACCAGTTGCTTTTATCCTTTTTTTTCTTCTGCATATTTGTCATCACTTCAATTTGCAGAGGGGCAACCCGGTATCGCGGTTTACCGTCTATTGTAACTGGTACAATGCTATTTTCTTTTTTCATACGTGAAAGCGTGGTGCGCAATGCTCCCTTTGATACTCCGCAAGCCTGACCATAGGTGTATAATAAATCGAGAGAGGCATAAGGAATATTACGAATTCTGTACTTTTTTAAAGTATCAGGGTACATTAATGGAAAATGAATAAGCTCATGTGTTGCAAGTGGGTATTTAGATAAAAACGCTTTCATAGTTGTTACAAAACCCCAAATAAGTATTTCTAGTATAGTAACTACAGAACTACGAAGAGAAAAATGTCAACGAATTATTTATGTTTAGTCTTTCGAGGGTAATTAAAGAAGTGTAAAGTGAATAATTGGTTGACATTATATAAATGTAGTTTTATAATAATATCGTTTTATTTGTATTTTTTTAACCATGTATATTTATTAAGCACTGTGGTCAATTTTGAAGAGGTCTATTTTTGAGTAAATTATTTAGAATTTGCAAATATAAAATAATTTGCTTAATAAAGCATTTGTCTGAATTGGATAATGTGTTAAGAGCCTTTATTGTTCTTTCCACTTCTTTACTGCTTCTTATTGTTAATGACAGTTTATTAAAATATAATAATATACTCCCCGGAGCGATTACTGGCAAGTTGAGTGATTTTGCTTTTGTTTTGATTTATCCGGCTCTTGTTATATGGGTGCTAAGAATAAAACGCCCGGTAGCAGCAATCATTATCTCAATAGCGACCGTATTGCCGTTTGTATTGATCAATATAAATCCTGCTTTCTCCAATTATATAGAAAAAATTATCGTTATCGGTACTTATAAAATCCGATTATGGCCCGATCCAACTGATTGTTTGGCTCTTATACTGCTCCCGGTCTCATGTAATATGGGATTTCAGTTAAACGATAGAGCTATTAAATCGACTGCTATTCTAAAAACAGTATTTGTCTTTATCTGTGTCCTGGCTCTTATAAATACTTCAAAAGCCGATTCGCATAGTCCAATCAAGATGCCAAAAAAAGAGTTCCGCATGATATCTATGGAAATACGTCCACCAAAAGTGATATTAAAGAGAGGAAAAATTATCAGTTATAAAAGGTATCTGTTTGTTTGTGAACCAAATGCTGGTTTTCATGTTATTGAAAAAATGGATGATGGCTCGTTAAAACCTTTGTCATTTGTTTTTGTGTTGGGGAACAGTGATATAGTAATTAAAGACGATTATATCATTGCAAATAATTTAATTGATCTTTTAATTTTTAAACTTTTACCGAAAGGAGAGATTAGTTTCGTCAGACGGGTAACAGATGCAATTGTTTACGACCCATACTCATTGCTGCCTCCAAAGGCATACATAAAATACCGCAGTCTGGAGACAGATCCAATGAAAATTGAAGAGGTCGTAACAGGATGGAAATAATTAAAACAATATGTATAGCAATCATATTCTGTTCGTTCGTATCTTGCGGTAAAACAGTAAGTACTTCATCTTCTGTCTCAGGATCCATGGCTCAGATGATTATAGATGATGATATTCTCTATTATCTGGCTTCAGGTGAACTGCATGTTTTTGATATAACAAATCCATCTGAGTTGCAAAGTAAAGGGCGATTAGCTTTGAATCCTCAAATTGATAGAGAAAATAATTATGATACTCTGAGTATTTATGAAGATTTACTACTGGTTGGGATGAATGATTTTATAATAGTTTTGGAAAAAAGCGATTCAAATACTATGCCAGTTGTTATAGATATGATCCGACACGATATTGCACGAGATCCAGTAATTGGCTATAATGGTTACCTTTATTCTACAATACGAACGGAAAATGGTGCTTCACGTAGTCAAGACATGTTGACTGTATATAAGCTTGATGTTGACAAGTTGACAGGTAAAACTCGTATTTTTGAAGTTACAAGAAGATTATTATTTAATCCTCATGGTTTAGTTTTTTATAATGATCTGTTATTGATTGCGGATGGAAAGTGGGGACTCAAGGGTTTTACAGTTGTTGATGGTGTTCCTGATGATCAGGTTTTTATTGATAAAGAAATAAATGCTTATGACTTAATAAGTGCTGAAGGTGAACTCTTTGTGTCATCTGAAAAAAAAATTATCAGAGGAGATCTTGGAAAAAATAAAATTGATGTATATGGCGAGGTTGAGGTAAAGGGTGATGAATATGTTAATGGTTTGAAGCAAATAAGCAATAATAAATATAAAGCAAAAATATTATTTTCTGGATTTATTGATGTTCTGAAAAAAATTGGATTACTATTGTTGATTGTTTTAGGTGTTATATTTTCATTATCATTAGGACTATTGGTTGTTTCTTCTCCTTTTTTCTTGATTTGGTTTTTATACAAGAGATATATATTAAAATGAAACTGTATTTAATATTTATAAATAATATACAAATATAATAAGCAAATAATTAACTATCTCTTCTTAAACCGGTTTGGATTAATACCGTGTTTTTTTATTCGCAGACCCATCTTGCGTACGGTGAGTCCCAGTTTTTGTGCTGTGACTGAAACGTTTCCATGGTTTTGGGCGAGTTCCTGAATTATTATTTCGTACTCGATATTGTCTATCTGGTTTTGTAAAGGACCACTGAAATGATTATTATGAGTACCCGAATCCTGTATGTTTAACGGAAGATTATGTATACGGATAGTGCTGTTATCGCATAGAATTAACGCTCTTTCGATACAGTTTTCCAATTCGCGGACGTTTCCAGGCCACGAGTAGTTAACCATAAGATCCATAGCGGCTCTTGAAATTGTTACTTTATCCTTATTCAGTTTTTTACTCAGTGATTTAATAAAAAAATCTGTTAGTAAGGGAATATCTGTTTTACGTTCCCGTAGAGGAGGGACGGTTATAGGAAAAACATTAAGTCTATAAAACAGATCTTCTCTAAATAGTCCCTGATTCACACGGTCTGACAGGTCGCGATTTGTTGCGGCAATTATTCTAATGTTTACCGTGTGGGTTTGTGTCCCTCCAATTCGCTCCAGCTCCTTTTCCTGAATTACTCTTAGCAATTTTGTCTGTGCATTAAGGCTTAGCTCGCCAACCTCGTCAAGAAAGAGCGTCCCCTTATCGGCTTGTTGAAATTTGCCTATTCGAGAAGTCGTTGCACCAGTGAAAGCCCCTTTCTCATAGCCAAAAAGTTCGCTTTCTATTAAGTTTTCAGGTAAGGCTCCGCAGTTAAATTTTATAAAAGGTTTATCCTTTCTTGAAGAATTAAAATGGATAGTCTCGGCGACACGTTCCTTGCCAACACCGCTTTCTCCGAGGATGAGTACGGTTGTTGATGTATTGACAATTTTTCCAATCATTTCAAGTACCATTCTGATTGCATTAGAGTTACCAATAATCTTTGAATGGCTTTTCTTTTCGGAGAGTGCTTCGTACAATCTTCTGTTTTCGGCAAGCAAAAGCATATTTTCTTCATGTACATTTTGATGCAATCTGATTACCCTAGATATCATTGTTGCAACTATGGAAAGAAGTTTTGTATCTGTTTCTAGTTGACCACTGTCTTTGAGAATTTTATAAGCACTAATGGTTCCTGTTGTGTGATTTGTGGAGCGGATTGGTACACAAATAAAACTTATCTGGTTATCATGATAATTATTCTTGAAACCAGTTTTATTGGCCAGGATATCACTTTTCTCTATATTTTCAATCACGATTGGCAAACCGCTTTCGACTACTCTTCCAGTAACACCTTCGCCTGGGGTATAACGACTTCTTGTCTGAGCTTCATCACTAAATCCGAATCCGTCCTCAATAAATATTTCTCCAGATTGTCGGTTAAAAATTGTAATCATTCCCCTTATAACCTGGAGGTTTTGAAGCATAATGTTTAAGACTGGTTTGATGACATCTTTAATATCGTTATTTGTAGAGAGCGAGTTGCTGATATTGTAAAGAAGATTTATTATGTTCCCAGCTTCATAATCATTATCTTTCATCTGATCCTCCAGCTATACACTGATTGTAAATTGAAATAAGGGTCTTTCCGTCTATATCCGTTTTTTCTTTTGTTGCGTGCTCATCAATTTTTTGTTTTAGCAAGCCTGCTTTTTGTTGAGACAAATTGTGACCGTAATGCTTCATAAAACCGCTAATAGATCCCGTGCTGCTGTACTGGCCAAAAAGAAACTTGTTTGTCTGCGGTGCATTGATGTTATTGCTGACGTTATTATCCAGAGATCCACTACAAGTGGCAGGATTTATTGCATCCGGGTAGGGTTGATAACTGTTGGGATTGTTCAAAAGAGCTGAAACATGGATCCCTGCCTTATGTTCAAAAATATGGTTTCCAATTAATGGCGCGAAAGGGGAAACATTGAAATGACTGAATCTAGATACGGCATTAGATAATGCCTTAATATTTTGGTAATTCAGTCCGGTTTTAATGGAGTTGGTAATTAATGCAATAGACGCGATATCTGATAATGAAGTATTCCCAGCACGTTCACCAATTCCATTCACGGTTACTGATAATGAGTCTGCACCACTTGATAAAGCTGAAACTGAATTAGCCGCGGCTAAACCGCAATCGTTATGTGCGTGAAAATCAATTTTTTTATACCATATTTTTTTTACTTTGGATATAAGTCTAGAACAATCGTCGGGAAGTGCGCACCCACATGAATCTGCTAGTCGTATTCTAAAAATGTTTGCATCTGATATGGCATTAAGTGCTTTAATAATATTTATATCTGGTGTTCTAAACACATCCTGGAATCCAACACTGACCTTTCTTCCAGCATCAATTATAGGTTGGATGTTTTGTTTTAATTCTGCAATTTGTTTCGTGATGTTTTTGTTAAATATTTTTTGAAGTATTTCAGAACAAAAAATAGAGATATGAATAATTTCTGCATCTGTATCTAATGCATGATTAATATCTGATATGTTATTGCGGCACCATACAGATATTTTTGTATTAACCGGTTTTATTGGTATTAGCTTATTAATAAAATC
>DAOTGZ010000124.1:0-8039 GCA_035447445.1 Spirochaetota bacterium
TTGAGGCAAATCGCAATCAAATTTCACTAAATAAATATGTTGAAAACGCAATAATAGATGAATTGAGCAAATCTCAATTTATATAAGAAAACAGAGAAAAATGAATCAAGGTCTGTACGGCTGCTTCTTCAATTATTTTACAGTCTCCTCCTTCACACGTTCTGATAGATAAATTTTTATTAACGATTGATAGGGAACATCGTTTTTGTTCGCGATTATCTTAATTCTTTCAAGCAGTGATTCCGGCAAACGAATGGAGATGCTTTTTGTTGATGGCTTAAGGTTTTTGAAATGCAGTTTTTTCGCTTCCTTAAGATTCAAAAATTCCGTTGAGTCATTATTGGCCCAAAATTCAAACTCTTCTGTTTCATTCATGAATTTCGGTATTTTTTTTAAGGTTTTCATAAATAGTTTTCTCCTTCTTGTTCATATCTCTGGATGATATTACCCGAATCTTGCATTTTCGAATTGTAAAAACAATGAACAAATACCTTGATTTGTTTGTTTCCCCCAGCACATAATATCTGCTTTCAGAATTTGAATGTTTTTCATCACTAAAAATATAGAACGGTTCATTAAAAAAGACCTCTTCAGATTCTCCAATTGATACTTGATGTCGCTCCCAATTCTTTTTACTGTTACCCTCGTCCCAGTCAAAACCGATTATATCATCTATATTAAATTCAAAATTCATGTATATTAAGATAATATACAAATAGCTAAAGTCAAGGATTATTAATTAGCAATTATTTGTAATGTTATTCAGCAATATAGCAGGACCCTCTATTAATGAACTTTTCAACCAGGCTGCGAGCAGCCTATCACCATTTTCTTTTCAAAATGGTGCTGGATGACCAGAGTAGGAATCTGCAAAAAATTCCAACAGAATAGATATTTAAAAGTTGATACTTTCAGAAAAAGATAATTTTACGAATTTCCCTTGTGTTAATTTTTCTTTAATTAACTGTACATAAATTTTAAAGTGTGAAATTATCTTGACTGATAGCGAGTATAATTTAATCAGCATACACAGTTAATTTTAATTGTTATGAATAGTTCTTTTATATCAAAAAATTACAAATAAACATAAAGATGAGGAGTAAAAAATGGATTCTCTCTTATTATATTTTCCCCTGGGAGCGGGGGTTCTTTCCCTGTTGTTCGCTTTATACAGGGTTCTCTGGGTTGGCAAACAGGACCCGGGTAGTGAAACACTTATAGAAATAAGTCATGCAATTAGATCAGGCGCTTTTGCTTTTCTTAGGCGTGAATACAAGGTTTTGGCTATTATTGTAATCTGTGTCGCGGCCTTACTTGTTATCGGTGAGCATGGAGCAACACGGCTTGTGGCGCTCTCTTTTGTTGTAGGAGCCTTTCTTTCAGGAACAGCCGGGCTAATCGGTATGCACGCGGCAACCCTTGCCAACAGCAGAACAGCTCAAAGTGCAAAAACTGGCCTCGCGAGTGCCCTTTCTGTTGCATTTGCCGGTGGAAGTGTTATGGGCTTAAGTGTTGTAGGTCTGGGTATTATTGGGCTTTCGGGTCTTCTACTTATTTATACCGCTATTTTTGGTTTCGAGATTATGACCTTAAAAGAGACAGTTTTACCTATTATTAACGGATATTCACTTGGAGCAAGTTCTGTGGCTCTCTTTGCCCGCGTAGGCGGCGGAATTTTCACAAAGGCTGCCGATGTTGGCGCCGACCTTGTTGGAAAGGTCGAAGCCGGTATTCCTGAAGATGATCCCCGTAACCCGGCTGTTATAGCGGACAATGTTGGTGATAACGTTGGCGATGTTGCGGGACTTGGTTCCGACCTATGTGAATCGTATATCGGTTCAATTATCGGTGCAATGGTTCTTGGTGGGGCGGCTCTCTCGGTTCGTCTTGTGGTTTTGCCTCTTGTAATCGCCGCTATTGGTATTATAATGTCAATTATTGGTATGTTTTTTGTAAGAACAAGAGAGGGTGGAAATCCACAAAATGCCCTAAACTTCGGTACGATCGGAGCCAGTGTTCTGATGCTTGTTTTTACCTTTCCGGCAGTCTGGTATCTTGCTCCGCGTACATTTTCATACGAAAATATCTCTTATTCAAGTATTGGAATAATCGTCGCGATTATAACCGGATTGATCTGTGGTGTGCTAATCGGTATGGTTACCGAATACTACACTGCCGATAATCGCAAACCGGTAATAAATATCGCGCGTGCCAGCACAACCGGTGCTGCAACAAATATTCTTGGCGGAATACAGGTCGGGATGGTTGCTACAGGAATACCTGTAATACTTCTTGCGGCGGCTATAATGGTTGCCTACCACGCGGCAGGTCTTTATGGTATAGCTATCGCCTCTATGGGAATGCTTGCCACAACCGGAATTCAACTTGCCGTCGATGCCTACGGACCGATCGCCGATAACGCCGGCGGTATTGCCGAGATGGCTGCAATGGATCCGGAAGTTCGAGAGCGCACAGATAAACTGGATGCTGTTGGAAACACTACCGCAGCTATTGGTAAAGGTTTCGCGATCGGCTCGGCAACATTAACTGCACTGGCTCTTTTTGTTGCATATAAAGAGACTGTTGGCCTTACCATGATTGACGCGACCAGGCCAAGGGTACTTGTGGGTCTTCTTATGGGCGGTATGCTTCCTTATGTGTTCTCTTCGTTTTTAATCGGATCGGTCGGTAAAGCCGCGTTTAGCATGATCGAAGAGGTGCGCCGCCAGTTCAGAACAATCGAAGGTTTGCTTGCCGGCAAGGCAAAGCCTGATTATGTTAAATGTGTAGATATCGCGACCAAGGCTGCCATCCGTGAGATGATTATTCCGGGTGTTCTTGCTGTACTTATTCCCGTTGTTGTCGGCTTTTTTGGTGGTGCCGAGATGCTTGGTGGCGTTCTTGTAGGAGTAATGATTTCGGGTGTTATGCTTGCTCTTTTTATGGCTAATTCTGGCGGAGCATGGGACAACGCCAAGAAGCATATTGAAGGCGGAGCTTTCGGTGGAAAAGGATCTGATGCTCACAAGGCTTCGGTAATCGGTGACACAGTCGGAGATCCCTTTAAAGATACAGCCGGTCCTTCAATGGACATACTTATCAAACTGATGAGTGTGGTATCTCTGGTTATTGCCCCCATCATTTCACGATAAGGAGAAGGATATGAAAATTTACTACTACCTCACTGTTTTCCCGACAGAGGGACTTATAGCTTCACAGCTTGGACCCGAAGATTTTGGCTCTTACATGGCAACAGGATCAAAGAAGGGAACAGCAGAGCATCTGATTTTTATAGAAGTAAGCGGCGAATTTGGTTCATACTTTGACTGGGACTACGCTATTCAAAACTGTGTGCCGCATTCAGACGGAAGACCAAAACATTCGAAATATCTGGCTGTTTACCGCGCTTTGGAAAACACGCCTCTTGACAAGTTGGGCGCCATGTATCTTACAACCCGTGATGGCAGAAGTGTTAAGCTTGAAAAGAGTGTCTACAAGGAACCGGAAAACCCTGCAGAATTTCATCTTTATCAAGAGTTGTGCCCGGTTTATCCTCTGGTTGTAAGTAAATTAAACGCGGGTAATTTCGCTAAGCATTTAACCTCTGATTCTAACAAGGTGTTTGTTCCGCAGATCGTCTTTGCCGACCTTAAATTTTTTAATGTAGATGATCCAGAACATACCGGAAATATTGGAACATTGTACAGCCGAAACATTCAGCACCTTAAAGGTTGCATTGCCCAGTTAAGATCATCAAATGATAAACAGAATAAAACGCTGGATCGTACTCATGTCGAGTCGTTCGGATTTCAGCATATTGGCAAGGCAATATATGTTGCTAACTCGAAAGAGACAATCGCGTACAACATGCTAACCATGGATGAGCTTCAGAGGGATCACTTTCCTTGGGCAAAATCGGCCAATATTCTGTAGCTTGTACTTAATACTTGAATCTAGGATTTTATACAAAAAGGCTGCTCGATTACGGGCAGCCCTTTTTGCAGCTTATAATTAATGCACAGGTATAACGGGAGTTAGTTTAAAACCCCATTCCAAGCAACCATGCAGGTATTGCGTTACCCGCCGGGTAATCGATATCGTCGCGGATAACATAATCGGCCTTCTTAACAGATTTGTTTTTCCCACCAACTTCAATTAATATTCGTTTTTTTGTATAAAGTTGATTTGCAGATGTTAAAATAAAATCACCATGTTCCTCTTTTTTTGAAGCCCAGACCTGCCAGCCGGATAACGCGCATAGAGTTGCCACAAGAGCTTCTCTTGCTGTGCCCTGCTTTCCGGAAAGGATGGCATACATTGCCGGATCACTAAAAAAAAGCTTGGCACCGGTTGAACGGGCCTTGGTATCGTTCTCTTTGCGAATGATCCGTATTATACCAACAGATTCCATTACTTCAAGAAGTTGATAAAGTTTTTCTGCGCCTATTCCCCAATCTGAGCATAAAGAACGAACTTGAATTCGAGGTATTGTATTTTGCGACAAAGTGCCAACAATCGCCTTCATAAGTCTTAAATTTCCATCAGTAATCTGAGGTAGAAAAAATGGAATATCATAATAAAGGGTTTTATCAAGAACAGCGAGCATCCGATCCTGGAAATTTCCATCTTTATAAAAGGGACGCGTACCATATTCTCGATAAGTTCTAAACAGATCAAGTATTTCAGATGTCGGAGCCAGAGGAATTTCTTTATCTAAATTGAAAGCATCGTGTTTCGGATATTTTGCGCCTGTCTCTAGATGTAAAAATTCCCGAAAAGAGAGAAAAGGCATTGCTACGGAAACAAAACGACGTGAAAGATCTCCCCGGCTGTTTCGCAAAACTAGTGATGATGAATCACTCACCCATATTTTACGATCAGGAAAGTCGTCAAATAATGCTTTTAAATGCAAGCTCCAATCTTTTGCAAAATGAACCTCATCAATGATTACGCCTTTGTAACCTGTCATAAAGATAGAGGAGCACAGTTGAAATAAGGATTCAGATATTAATAAAGGGTTGTCTGCAGAGAAGTAGAGAGTCTTGTCGCTATTTTGCGCAGCGTGGTAAAGAAGACATGTTGTTTTGCCTACACCACGAGGTCCTGTCAATAGAAGTGACTGTGGCAAGGACTGCTCCTGCGTGAATAAGCGTATTCTTTCAGGAAGAGCTGCAATTCGGCGCTGCATGGTGATTTCGAGTTGAGTTATGATTTCATTGTTCATAATACAAATATATAGTAAATATGTTCCTGTGTAAAGAACAAAAACGGTAAAATGTTTCTGTTGTAGAAACATTTTACCGTTTTTTTATGAAATTACCTCTTATTTTCTGTACTTGCAGTGATTTTGTTTAAATAGTGCAGTCGAGCCGGTCATTATGCATTGCTATCTGAAAGAATTGAAACCCTAAAAAGTAATTCTGTAAACATTGTGCATCTGTCCATGAAACATTGATTTCTTTTGCAGTATTAATCCGTTTTTTTCGGCAACACGTACAGATTGCGTATTTTCCGGCAAAATAAGACTAATTACAGAAGGTATTTTTAACTTCTCTTTTGCATACTGCAGACAGCCTTTTGCGGCCTCGGTGCCGTATCCTTGACCCCAAAAAAGATCGTCGATTCGATATCCGACTTCGATCTCATCCGTATCATCAATATTTTGTTTAAGCAATCCGCAAATACCAAGAAACTTTAAGTCATCTTTTCGAATTACAGCCCAGAATGAGATGCCGTCGTTTTTTTGTCTTTTTCTGATTATCTCCAGATAGTCCCTGGACTCTTTCCGGTTTAAGGTTTTAGGAAAAAAAGTATGCACTTTCTCGTTTGCCAACAGATTGGCCAAATCTTCAAATCTGTCTTCCCCGATCTCTTCGAGAAACAGCCGTCCGGTTTCCAGTATTTTCATATTTTTTTTGTTGCTCCTGCTGTAAAATAATTAAAATTAACCTGTAATTGATAATAAATCAATAACATTCTGATTGTGATATATCTATACTGTCTGAATTTATTAAAATGCTGCTGTATGCAGACTTTGTGATTAAAGCTCTTGCAATATTGGCTATATTAATAGTTGCTGAATAGTCATTTCTTAAAGCAGA
Source organism: Spirochaetota bacterium (assembly GCA_035447445.1). Classification (GTDB taxonomy): domain Bacteria; phylum Spirochaetota; class UBA4802; order UBA4802; family JAFGJZ01; genus JAFGRW01. The sequence goes on from DAOTGZ010000124.1 coordinate 6,102, forward strand.
CATGTTTATGCAGTATTAAGAAATAAATTTAAATTTCGCTATATAAAGGGTCAGGTGTTTCAATGAAATTAATGCTAAACGATGAGATCTTCACTAAAAGATATCGCAAGTTTCTGTTTCAGTTCCCATTATTGCTGATTATTGTTTCTGTTTTGGGAGCTTTTATTTATCATAGTCAGACTATTTTTTTTGAAAAAGGAGATATCTCGTCAATAATAAATATTGACTTGCTTACCAGCTCCTTTTTTCACGGTTCGATAGTGGCTGTGGTTATCTATTTTATTAAGAGCCGAAAACTGGAGAAAATTTTTAAAGAAAAGCCTTCAGATGTTGCTGAAAACAAGATAGATACGTTTCTGCCCTGTCTGCATGGAGTCTGGCCTTATCAGTATCAGGATGCTTTTTTAACTACCGAAGGTACGGCTCTAAGACTTTACGTAAAAAAAGTGGGCGGATTTGTAATGGTTTGTGAATGGAATAACCTCTCAATGTTAAAAATCGAGGCTGTAAGGGAGCCGCTGAATCCTTTTCTTCCTGTTTTATTTAATACTTCAAAAAGCATCAGAATCTCTGATGGAAAGAAATCAAAAAAGATTCTGTTTGCTGAACCGGAACAGACCGCTGAGGAGTTAAGCCGGTTAGTGAAAAGCATGTAGTTGTAATCTGTACTTCTGACAGGTTCGATATTTCTACATAAAAGCGGTAGCAGATGATTTTCGCGCAGGGACTACATCCGTGCGTTTCTGAATTCATATTTCTGACAACAAGATTCCGTCATCGAGGGGAGAAAAACGTTTTTTTCCGGGAAAGAGATTTATAACAATTATACTGAGATTGATCCATTTATCAGGCAATTTACGGGATCTCAACGACAGAATGCGTTTAACGGGTATAAATCATGGCCTTGTATAAAAACAAATATCGTGTTGAATCGGTACGTTTGAAGGGATGGGATTATTCATCACCGGGACATTATTTTATTACCATCTGTACAAAAAACAGGGAATGTCTGTTCGGAAATATCGTACAAAACAAAATCGTTTTATCAGATATGGGAAAAATTATGGAACGATATTGGCGCGAAATCCCCGACCATTTTAATGGTGTTAAATTGGATGAATACGTCATAATGCCAAATCATATTCACGGAATCATATCCATCATGGTAGAGACGCCCAATTTGGGCGTCTCTACGGGAACCGATCCCGAAACGGGAACCGATCCCGAAACGGGAACCGATCCCGAAACGGGAACCGATCCCGATAAAAAAAATACCCCGAATATCGGAATCATTATCAATCAATACAAACGAATTTGTACAATACGTATTCGTGAATCATATCCCGGAATAATAATTTGGCAAACGCGTTATCATGATCATATCATTCGTGATGAAAATGAACTATACCGGATCCGCCAATATATCATAAAAAATCCTGCAAATTGGGAAAAAGATGATAAATATAAAAAGGAGCCTTGCCGGACATCACGTTAATCATTATCAATCAATACAAACGAATTTATACAATACATATTCGTGAATCAATCCCCGGAATATTGATACAAAATCCGCATTTTCACAACCTGCCTTTTTTTAATAAAAGTTGATTCTCCTTTTGTTTGCCCTTATTATTACAAAGCGGGTGACTTTATCACCTGGTCCGTCCTTGAAACGGGTTTCACTGCTCTTTGTACACCATCAGAACTATTTATCAATCAAGTACTCCCTGTTTAAACATTAAACCAAATATAATATGGTCTGTTTGAGTGTGCCTAAGAAAATCTCTAAACGGAGACTGTTATGTTTAAAAAAATGAAGCTTGGAACCAAACTGATAACAATCACTGGTGCGATAATAATAACAACGGCTCTGGTTATAACCGTGGCTGCTGTTGTCCAATCATCTAAAGCTCTATCCAACGAAGCTTTTAACAAATT
>DAOTGZ010000125.1:0-8009 GCA_035447445.1 Spirochaetota bacterium
TTATCCAAAAGGGTATCGACTATGGAATTGCTCCTAAAGATATAGACTATCTTGTAAAAATATCTATTATTACAGCCATTGTACTTTTTTTGCAGTTTTTCTCTTTTCGTTATCAGGGGAAGCTGATGATGAAGATTGGCAATCGCATACTTTACTATATAAGGCGTGACCTTTTTAACCATATTCAGGGGTTATCATTCAGGTTTTTCGATAAAAACAAAACCGGTAATATAATGACGCGCCTCACTGTAGATGTGCAGGTTCTAGAAGAGCTTTTAATGACAGGGCTTGATACAGTTTTGGTTGATGTCATTATGATCGTAGGAATTATTGGGGCAATGCTTCTGCTTGATCTAAAACTGAGTCTGGTTCTTCTGTTTATCTTGCCTCTGCTTGTGATGATTGTTTTCGGTCTTCAGTCAAGGATAGTCCGGGCTGCCCGTGGTATTCAGGGAAGGCTCTCTTCGGTTAATGCTTTTCTGAACGAATCTCTTTCCGGTGTTATGGTTACTCGTTCCTTTGCGCGTGAGGAGCGTAACATAAAACTTTTTGAGAGCTATAATGGAAATTATTACAAGAATACACGAAAGTTTTATCCTCTTCACGCCTATTTTTGGCAAAGTGTGATTATGCTGAACACTGCCAGCGCCGGATTAGTGATTATTGGCGGTGGTCTATTGATTAAAAATGGTCAGGTTACTATCGGAGTTGTTGCTGCATTTTTAACCTATGTTACACAACTTTTTCAACCGATGCAGAAGATTAGCAATATGTTAAATCAGCTTAGCCGAGCATACGCCTCTTGTGAGCGTATTTTTGCAATTATGGACGAAAAGCCCGATATAGTTGAAAAAGCAAATTCAATAAGTGATTCTAAACTGACAGGTGATGTTACTTTCAAAAATGTAAAATTTCACTATAATCCTGAAGAACCAATATTAAAAGGTATCTGTTTTGATGCGAAGGCGGGTGAAACAGTTGCTATTGTCGGCCATACCGGATCTGGGAAATCGACAATAGTACATCTTGTCAGTCGTTTTTATGATGTTGCAGACGGCGCAGTTTTGATCGATTCAATAGATATCAGGGACTATTCCATAGCGGCATATCGACGACAGACTGCTGTTGTTATGCAGGAACCACAGATTTTCTCGGGTTCTGTCTTTGAAAATATCTCTTTTTCGGTACCTGATTCAACCATTGATGATGTGATGGCTGTTTGCAAACAGCTTGGAATACACGAAATGATAATTGACTTTCCAGATGGGTACGACACTCCCATGGGTGAGAGGGGCGCAAATATATCGATTGGACAAAAACAGCTCTTGGCTTTTGCTAGAGCCATGCTTCGTGATCCACGCATACTCATACTTGATGAGGCCAGTGCTTATTTGGATACCCGTACTGAAACAATGGTTCAAAAGGCTCTTGCGAGTATAATGAAAGGCCGTACCACTTTTGTAATTGCTCACAGGCTCTCTACAATTCGCAATGCCAATAAAATAATTGTGCTCGATAAAGGTATAATAACAGATATAGGCTCACATGAAGAGCTGCTTAAAAAAGAGGGCATCTATAAGAATTTTTTAAGACAAAATAACCCGATTGCCGGTTGATACTATTATACGAATCTGGATTTTATTCCGTTTAAAATTATCCTTCACTCTTGACTTTGCTCGCTTTTGTCGATATTAGTAATAGTGACGAAATTGCCATTAAATACAATGGAGAATATATGAAGGTAGTTAGCTTTAAATACGGACAAACTGTTATTAAGCAGGGTGATAAAGAGAACCGGATGTATGTTATACTTGAGGGCGAGGTCGAAATAAGGCTTAGAAGCGGAGAAAATGAGATTGTGGTAACACATCTTAGAAAAAATGATTTTTTTGGAGAGATGTCTCTTTTTAGAAATCGACCAAGGTCGGCGGATGTGATAGCACGTACAGATGTTAAACTTGCATATATCGAGAGTCTTCAACAGCTTCAGAAGTTTTTAGTAAATAATCCGGCTTTTGCGTTTAAAATGGTGCTGATTCTTGCTGAAAGATTAGGGCGTACTGATGAACTTTTAATTGGTAAAGTATCAGAGGCAAATAGACTCAAACTGACTTCATTTGTAGATAAGGACGAAGATCTATTTGAAGATCTTTAGTTTTCATTCAAACTTTTTTCATAACAGAATTTCCAGTAGCGCTCCTCTTTCGTAAAATAGAGATTGATTCCGTTTGTCATATAATATTTTGCGTTCCTTTCGTTAGCCTCAATTCGTGCAATATTACAGTTTATGGCGGTGCTTAAAATATCGCGGTTTGACGTTTTGCTTAATATGAAGTAAAAACGAAGATAGTCATCAATACTCTTAAAATTGATAAGATTTACATCTATTTTAAAATTATCCGCTAGTTCATTTTTAGCTGCTTTTGAAAGTTTGTTAATCCTGGTGGCTTTTTGGCTGATATACTTTTTATCAGAAGTTAATATCAGCTGTTTAAAATTTTGAATATCGCTTTTATGGTAAGTTGCTCGCAAATTTAAAAAAAGTTCTTCATGTGAAAGAGCACCATTTTGTTTACATGAGGCTAAAATAAGAGCAGTAACACCTAATAGCATCACAGATCGCATCTTGTATCTCCATCGGTATAAATAATCATGTTGTCAATCAACCGTACGGAACCAAAATTGGCAGCTAGTGCAATAGCACTTTCTTGATCTAAAACCGATACTGGTTCAAGTGAGTCGATATTAACTGCTGTAATATAATCGATACTTTCAGGGAATCCGTTTTGAACGATGAATTCATGTATACGTGTACAAACAAGATCAAGGTCTGTAGTCCCATCAAGTATCATCTTTTTCGCTAGCATGAGGGATTTATAAATAGATAGCGCGCGTTCACGCTGTTTTGTATCAAGATGAACGTTTCTTGAACTTAAAGCTAATCCATCTTTTTCTCTTATCGTAGGGCAGATAATAATCTTTATCGGGAAGTTAAGGTCACAGACCATTTTCCTAACAGCAAGTGCCTGTTGAAGGTCTTTTCTTCCGAAAAACGCCATGTCTGGTTGTACAATGTTAAAGAGTTTGCTAACAACAGTAAAAACTCCTTTAAAATGGCCAGGCCTGTGTTTTCCGCAAAGATTATCTGTAAGGTCTGCTACATCAATATAGGTTTTGTGATTATTGTACATCACGGATTCATCCGGTACAAACACATAGTTGACTCCGGCTTGGGAACATTTTTGAAGATCTTCGGAAAGAGTATTCGGGTAATTATTATAATCGTTCTTATCATTAAACTGTATGCGGTTTACAAATATGCTAACTACAGTACGTTCGCAGCTGTCAACTGACCGATTTATAAGAGAAATATGGCCTTGATGCAGAGCCCCCATGGTTGGTACAAATCCTGTTAGGCCGTTTTGGGTGCAATCCTGTTTTAGCCATTGCCTTAACGTTTTAATCGATGAAGTAATTTGCATCTCAGTTCTCCACGCGTGCTTTCTGCGCGCTAATCACCATCATATCTCCAGCGCAGATTTTTTTGGCTAAAAAATCGGCACTTCGTCTAATAAAACTGCCTGGTTTACCAAATCCACTTCCGTAACAGAACAGTTTTACGGTATTAAAACCGTTTCTTTCAAGTAGCGACTTAATTCCAGATATTGTAAAATAGTGAATATGTTCGGGGACATTGTAATAGCGCCACCTTTTTCGGGCAACATTTTTAAAAAAAGAGTCTGCGCGGCATGTCGAAATATATAGTTTTCCGTTATCGGTAAGATCATGTTTGATTTTATTTAGAAAATTATCCGGACGGGATAAATGTTCTATGCTAGCCCACATGGTTATCAGATTAAACTTATGTTTATACTTATGTTTTAGATAATCATCACAGATGACATTGAGTTTCAGTTCGTTTCGAGCAAAATCGGTACAAATATGCGATATGTCAATTCCGTTAGCATTCCATCCTAACGACTTCATATAGGCAGTAAAATATCCTGCCGCGCATCCTATATCAAGATGTACTCCTTTATTAGCCAGAGTAATGTCGGAAAAGAATCCAATATCTTTAAGATTCATCTTGAAAACCCGTTCAATCTCGTTTTTGATCCGGTTAGAAAAATAGTTATCGTAGCCGCGTTCGGTTCTGGTGGTAAAGTAAGCTTTTTCGTAGTAATCTTTAAGCATATCATCAGAAGGAAGAGGCTGTATGGATTCACTGCCGCAATTCGGGCATTTATGTATGTGAAATATCTCTCCAAATCGTGATGGTTTCGAAAAAAAATAATTTATTCGTGGTTCACCACAGCAAATGCATGAATAGTTTTCCATTATTTCTCCTGAATTGTTAATAATGCTAAGTTATTATTTTTTAAAAAAATGCTGCTTTTCTAAATTCTCTTTTGATTATCCATAAAACAATGCTATATTATATAACGTTATACTTATACTTTCGATAATTCCTAATCAGAGCTTAGTATTGAAACTATAACTTAATTACAAGATTTATATTCGTTTGTCTAAGAGAGTTTTGTCCATTTAAAAAAAGAATAATTGACACCTATAGGGTATTTTTTTTAAAGTATTAATAAATGATTAAAACCTGTGAAAATTTATACGATTTATAAAGATCGTTGATATGTAAATGCCGGTACCGCAATGTCACATTATGATTATTCCAGAAAAGCCCTTCTATTCTCGTCGGACAGAAGAGTAGAAATGCAGTTAAGAAAGAGTCTTTCGTTTATTAGTATTGAACTTGAAAAAAACATACCAAATCTTTCTTCATTAAATACCATAAAAACCGTTGCAAAAAGTTTAAAGGGTACTGGGTTCATGAGAGCCGAGCTTTTTAATTTTATTCAAACTACCGGTTTTCCGTATCTTGTAATAATGGATTTCAGGCTTGATCTTGGACTTGACACACAAAATGATCCTGGTAATTTAAAACTGCTAAAGACATTTCTTATTTCTTACATTATTTTCAGTATGGGGCGTGGCTTTGACAAACTACATCTGAATCTTCTATTAATTTATAATCAGGATGACACTGCCTCTGCCGAAGAGCTTTCGGAAAAGCCGGAACGTCTGCTTTCTCTTTTGCACACCAAAAATGATGAGGTTAATGCCCTTATTTCCCGAATGAAAAACGATAACACTCTGTTTAAGAAAATTTTTTCGATAAGGTTTGTTGCAAGGCAGGGTATCGAAAACAGTCTGGACGAAACAATAAAAACTTTTAATAGCTCGATAACAGCAAGAAATAACCTTACAAATGAACGTGTCAAAAAAAGTCTGGGTGCTGTGCAAAAGGGCGAAAAAAACGCGGCAGATGTCTATTATCTATGTGGTCAGAACTGTTACCAGAATGGAACTGTTTGCTCGGATGTTCCTACTCGTTATCAGATTGCTTCCCCCGGTAGCCTTTATGTAGAGGGTTACTGGATTTCTACAACAACACGGGAAGTTGCCGATAGAATAATAAAGTCGGTAGCGACCGCCTTAAAGGCAAAAGGCATTCAAAAGGGAGAAGATCTGGTTATTCATCTTCAGGAAAAATGTATAATAGACGGCACAACAGCTACAGCCTTAACTGGACTAATTATTCAGCATTTGCAAAAATTATATAATGGTGTGTCGGTTAAGGTCTCACGTTTCAATGAGCCTATTTTGAAAAATTCCCAAGGTTTTTCAATGATTAAAGAGTATCTTGTTTATGAAGATTAGAAGATTCTACTTTCAACACTGAGAAAATATCAAGGTATAGATTTTTGTCTTTGTTACAGGAAATTTGCATCTAAAAGCTCTCTAATGTCGGTTATATGATAATCGGCTTTTGATTTTAACATTTCTATTTTTTCAGGCCAGAGATCTTTTACAAATTCACTGGTAAATACAGTGCGCATTCCACACTCTTTAGCTCCTGCATGTTCGTTGTTGCCTCCGTCACCAATAAAAACGCAATCATTGGCTTGTTTACCTAGCCCTTTTATGCAAAGATTGTATATTGATGGTTCAGGTTTTACATATCCGCAATGACACGAAAAAACGGTAAAGTCAAAGCATTTGCTCAGAGGGCTTTTATCCCATGCAAAAACCTCCATCACATCCGCATTGCTAACAAGCCCTGTTTTATAGCCTCTGTCACGCAAAGATTGTAATGTTTCGACAACATGTTGAGCCGGGGTGACCAGTGATTTTTCAAAACGTGAGTAGCGGGATTTCGCAGCTTTAATAATGATTTGTTCTGGTATATTTGGATCAATTTTATCGCTAACATCACGAATTATTTTAACCGGATCGGTAATCTCTCCCCGCAATCTTGCTTCTGATCTATTAAAGAGTGCTTCTCGCCATTTTTGTTTATCAATACCAAGTATGTCAGCTGTGTCATCACCAGGGCCGTGAGTATGTCGTATCGATGAGAGGGTATGAAAAAGATCAAATAACAGAGCCGTGCATTTGTTGTTTGTCATGATGTTCGCCTTAACTTAATTTCAATATTCATCTGTATTGTCAATATATTGCGGGTCAAGCAAAAGAATGATTTGCGTACATCATTTAGGGCAATTGTTTTTGATTATAATTTTACTTGCAACAAACAGGGGGTGATGTCAATTTGATCTATTACTGCTCGATTGTCATGATTTACTGTAGACGCAGTATTAAGTAATATTTGTCTCTTATTTTAAAACTGTTTATATGGGTAATCACTAATAAATTTTTAATTATAAAAGATAGGGTTAAATTAATATTGTGTCTTATGGAAAAAAAGAGGTGCTGGGCTGTTCGCATTTATGGCTTGGTTGATAAATCAATTTTAAGAGGTTACCAGGGGTTATCATGATTCAGATAGACGGAGTATACCAAAAAGTTGTAAAGCAGAGTAATCGTCGTAAGATCTTCAATTATATTCGCAAAAAACGAGTTGTTACAAAACTTGATATTGCTCGTGACCTGGATCTTAGCATAACAACTGTTTCCAGTAATGTAAGTTGGCTTACAAATAAGGGGTTTGTAACAGATAATAATCATGACAGCAGCACTGGAGGGCGTAAGGCTAGGTTAATAGAGTTTAATCCATCAGCATGTTTCTCTATTGGAGTGGAGTTTAAAGAGACTCACGCGCGTATTGTCATGATTGATCTTGATTACAAGATAATAAATGAATCTATTCTCGAGTCACTTAATTTAAGTACTATTCCCGATCAAACAATGCAGATGATCGACAGGTTTATTTCAGGCAATAATAGTGATAAAAGAATAGCCGGCATTGGAATTTCGGTTCCCGGTATCGTTGATAAAGAGCATCGTATGCTGCTTAATGCTCCTAATATGGAAGTTCAGAATATAGATTTTTCCTCTGTTGTGCAAAAGTATAACCCTTTACCGGTATATATCGAAAATGAAGCAAACTGCGCGGCTTTCGCGGAATTTAAAGATAGTGACAGTAAGGGGACTTTATGTTATGTCTCCATTACCGAAGGAATCGGAGGGGCTCTGATAATTAATAATCGCTTGATTACCGGAACCTCTAACCGTGCCGGAGAATTTGGCCATACTGTTATTGAGCGTGGGGGAAGAAAGTGCCATTGCGGAAACAGTGGCTGTTGGGAACAGTATGCCTCTGAACAGGCGCTCCGACGTATGTTTGCCGAAAAGGGTATTGACCTTTCAATTGATATGGCGTTTGATAAATACGGCGAGGATTCAAAAATCACTGAAATTATTGACAATTACGCCGGACAAATAGCAATAGGCCTTTATAATCTCTTTATGGTATTTGACCCTGGAGTCATAATCGTAGGTGGTTCAATTGCACGGCATGAGTCTGTCTTGAAACCTCTTGTGACTGACTGGATATCTCGACATACACGATTGTTAACCGATCGCGAGGTTCCTGTTATATATTCCTCTTTTGGCGGTGATGCTGGGGTTATAGGCGCAGGAGTATTTCCTTTTACCGAAATTCTGTAAACGATAAGAACAGTTATTACCAAAAA
>DAOTGZ010000126.1:0-7995 GCA_035447445.1 Spirochaetota bacterium
ACAATTTCTTTGGGTTTCCCTATTTTATTAACAGCTGGGGTATGAACTTTTATGAAGGCCAAGACCACCCTTCTGGACAACAATCCCCAAAAATATTGCATTTGTTAAATTGAAAGGTGTTTTGTCAGGAAAACAACTTTTAAAATAAAAAACAAAAGCAGGAACTGCTTAGCTAAAGAATATACGAAACCATGTTTCGACCGTTCTCTTTGGACATGTAGAGAGCGCGGTCAGCACGACCAATCAAGTCATCATTTGTAACATCCTCATTCCTTAATTGTGTAAGACCGATAGAAACTTTTACAGATAATCTTTTCCCCTCGTGCTCCACAACGGCATGCTCAATACCTCGTCTTAGTCGTTCGGCAGCAATAATACCAGCTTCAATATCTGTTTTCGGAAGAATAATCGCCATCTCTTCACCACCGTAACGTGCTGCAATATCAATCTGACGGCAGTTATTTTTTATAACATTAGCGACATTTTTCAACACTAAATCTCCGCATAAATGACCATATTTGTCGTTAAAGTCTTTAAAATGATCAATATCGAGCATCATTAATATAAGAGGTTTTTTCCGTTTCTTTGCCTTCTCACGCTCCTCAATCAAAAGACGTTGAAAAAAATGATGGATCTTGAGTTTGGTCATCATGTCGGTTGTAGCAAGCTCATAGAGATACGCGTTTTCAATTGCAATACCTGCAAGAGAGGCAATATCAAGCAAATAAAGTTTTTCTTCTTCACAAAAATCCAGCTGATTAATGCGCTCGCCAAGAATAATAATACCATTCATTTTGCCACGGCTTTTCAAAGGGACAACAAGGCTGGGATTTATTTTTTTTAGGCATTCAAGGCATGATAATTTGTCATCTACTTCAACTTTTATCTCTTCCAGTGTCCAACAACGGTCATGATTTTCAAAAAGATCAATGATGGGCGAAGCACCGAGAATTTCATAATCGGTATCATGATCAATATCAAATCCCTTGTAATTACGGTGAAGAATATAGGCATCTTCATCTATACCTTTTTTCAAGAATATTCCCGCTTTAATAAGCTGCATCTGCCCCATACATGTAAGAAGTATTGACTCAATAAGCATATTGTATTCAAGCGTCGAATTTAGTCCCTTGCTGATTTCAATAAGCTGTCGCAAATCAAATATTTGCCGCTCGTACTTTTCTAATTGTTCATGATTTAGTTCAGACATTTTTTTATCTTTCTTTTGTTGTATCGCATCCGGTTAGATTTACAATATTTTCAATTATTTTAAGTCCTGCCTTATGGCTTTTTTCTGGATGGAACTGTGTGCCAAAGACATTGTCGTTGCACACAATACTGCTAAATAACGCCCCATATTCTGTTTCACCGCAAACCCAACTTATATCTTTTATTTCGGGATAATATGTATGTATAAAATAAAAGTAACTATTATCTTCTATTCCTTCAATAAACGGATTCGGTTTAGTAAATTTTACATTATTCCATCCCATATGTGGCACCTTAAGATCATGATAATCAAACTTTTTTACATTACCCGGAATAAGCCCTAGCCCTTTACTATAACCGAACTCTTCGCTTGATTCGAAAAGTAGTTGATAACCGACACATATACCAACAAATATCTTACCAGAATTAATATAAGAAAAAACAGGGTCTACCCATCCACCATCTTGCAGGTTTTGCATTGCCATCCCAAAAGCACCATCACCTGGTAATACAACAGCACTGCTTGATTCGATATCTCTTGGATCATTTATTATTCTAACATCCGGAGTAAAAAGTTCAAAAGCTTTAACAACCGAACGAAGATTCCCCATTCCGTAATCTATAATCGAAATCACCTTTGTTTTTCTCCTAAAATAACAATCTGCAAAATAACAGAAACATTATTGAATTAAATCATTCCTTTTGTAGAAGGAATATCATCTATACTAATCTTGTCAAAACTAACTGCCTTATAAAACGCAGTAGCAAATGATTTAAAAAATGATTCATGTATATGATGTCGATTCCGGCCATAGAGAAGGTTCAAGTGCAGATTTATGCCTGCGTGATGTGCAAGAGCATAGAAAAATTCATGAGTTAATTCTTCATCATAATTTTTGATCTTACCGTTAAGGGTCTCACCATTGTAGTGGAAGTAACCCCGTCCTGATAGATCAACCGATACCTGAGTCAAAGAGTCATCCATTGGTACCGATCCGAAGCCAAAACGGCGTATTCCCCTTTTTTCTCCAAGCGCCTTTTTTAATGCATCGCCAAGAACAATACCTATATCTTCAACAGAATGATGATCATCTATATGTGTATCACCTTTGCAACAAATATCAATATGCATGCGACCATGGCGAGCAAGCGCCTGAAGCATATGATCAAAAAATGGTACACCGCTAGATATTACCGAAGGTTTTGTAGAAAGTAGCTCTACAGAAACGGTTATGTCTGTTTCGGCTGTTTTTCTGGAAGCTTTCGCGGATCTTTTCATTAAAATCGGACTCCTGATGTAATTATTAGCCTGAACTCTTCACCATCTTCATAATCAGCCGTATAAAAAGCGTCAAGCTTTAAAAAAAGACGATCATTAGAACCGGCTCTTAACGAAAGGCCTGTAAATATTTCCCTGATTGTACTATCCTCATTATTTTTAAACAGCATAAAAGAGACAAATGGGCCAATACCTGCAGATCCACGGATAAAATTAGAATGATAACGGCGAAAAGGAACGAAATATATAGCAGCTCGGCTAGAAAAAGCATATTCAACCGTAACCGGATTATAAAGATAATCAGAAAAATTGAAAAAATCAATACCAATTCCTGAATCAGATGAACTGTTTATATAACACCCCGACATTGCAGCTTCAGCATAAAAAGATGTAGAAACGGGAATGCCCTTCGAGCCAATACCATAGAGAAGTAGAGAGCCGCTATTATCTTCTCCGTAACTATAGCGATAATCTGCAGTAATATATGCATCATCTGTAATAAAAGCTGCAGAACCTTCTTCTCTATCATAGAATAAGGTTATTGTCGAACCGTAAAATTTATTCGTCATTTCAAGACTACCAGTTTTTACAGCTTGATTTTCTCCATAAATTGAACCACTAAAACCAAAAGATTTTGCTGTAATCAAAGAGATTGAAACGCGTCCCCCAGTGTTTTCTAATGTATAAAGATTTGAGTCAAAACCAATAATTGCTGGCGATTGTCTTAAGGGAGATAATCCAGTAATTTTAAAGGCTTCCAGTGAAAAATCCAAAGGAAATCCTCTATAAACTGCTCCCATAATTGCCCCTGGAGCATCTTCTTTATCTCCCCTAGCATAAGTTGCAGCGCCATAGATAGCATATCTGGATAAACTATTCTCGATAACAACGTTTGTATATGCCCCAGCCAAATCTTTGCCTCTTGAAAATATAGAGGTTTCGACTTCTTTTAAATGCGTTTTTACCGAATAAGGAGTCAACTGACGCTTATCAAGGTCTTCATCAGAGCGATATCGCAAATCGGCTTCTGGATTATAGTCGCTATTGAAACTGGATATATCCATAGTTCCAGCATATTCCGTTATAAAATTACCGTTTTGGTTAATCAACACTTTTACACCACGATCACTGGTATTTACTAATGAATCTGTTCCCACCGAAAGAGATTCAGATTCGCGTACTCCATCCTCATCAGCAACGAGAAGAACTCGCCGTCCTTTTCTCTTTTGAAGCATAAAAACTGACCCATTCCTGTTCACAAGAAGCGAATCAAGCCCGTAGTTTCCACGCAATAAAACTCCCCCATCTCCAGTTTCCATTGAATAGCTGAACAGACTATCAGAGAAACGATCGTAGCTACCCAAGGGATCTTGATTACTTATATAGTACACTGTTTTGCCGTCAGAAGTGATGCGTGGTGAACGCAGTGCAAATGAACCGGATGCAATTTTTTTTATTTTTTTATCTTTAATTTCAAGATAATGAATCTCATTTGATCTGCCGGTTGACACATTAAGCACAATTGTCTTAAGTTCAGAATCAACCGATGCTGAATAGAGTCGTCTATAACCCGTCATAAAACGATAAATCTCTTTTTTCGCATCTAAAGAATAAACGACAACCCCTCTCTTTGCACCGTCATGAAATGCCGCTGCAAAAAATGATGAATCGGAGGTAAAACATATTGGAACTTCGTTTTTTAACTTATCATATTTATATGAGACAATAGATCTGTCAGGTAAGCCATTTTTTGCAGTATAAATAGTAAAACTATCATTGTCCAAAACAGCGGCGTATTTTTCATTAGCTGACAAAATAAATTTTTTATGATATCCGTTACTAGGCAAGACTTTTTGTATGTCAATTTCGTAATAACTTTTTAGCTCATGTAAAAACTGCTTTGATGTTACAGAAAGTTCAGCTTTCAATGCTTCAGCAAATGAAATGTTATTTATAATTCGCAAAGTAATTCTTCCTACTGTTTCGGCACCATAGTTTTTTACAATATAGTCAAGTGCTAGTAATAGTTTGTCTTTACAATTATTACCGCTACTAATCTCACCCACAGAATTAATATTATAAAGAAGACTAGGATCAGGAAGATCAGGATCGCTAAATGCGAACTGCAATTCTTTCAATGCTAATCTGTATTCATGGGAAAGATCACTCCATAGCACTCTAATTCCATTTTTCCGATAGCGGACAGATGATAAAAGATCATCTAACAAAATATCGGTTAAATCAGATTTAATTTTACGCCGCATTGATCTATAATCAGGATAAGAACTGATTAAAATATAACGAGATTTATTATATGTTCTTAATGGTGAAACAAGATAATTCTGAGACAACCCTCTTGATAACAGAGGCAAAAGGGGGTCTTCAAGACATATTGTAACAGGTGCCCCCAACCTGCTACCAGTAATATCCGAAACAAAAAGAAGCTCATCCATAGCGATACGAGCAGTATTGTGAGCCGCGTCCTCCATTCCTTCTGCAAAAATTATATCTAGCTGCTTTGTTTTAAGATGATTAAGCTCGGGTATGTTTTTCGCGTATGCAGAAGACAAAGAGATACCTATAAAAAGTGAAGATACAATTATCCCAAAACATATTTTTCGCAACATAAAAAAGCAGGTTCCAAGACTATCAAGAATACAAGTTAATTTATAATGTTCTATTTTGTTATAATAAAAATCATGATCGTATTTGCAAGAATTTACAAGAAAAAACAATGTTATATCTCCAACGCAGGCAGTAACTTTCTTTCGTCTGCCTTTTTTTCTTTACTTATTAAACGATTCTGTTTATTTGACAAAATATTTATGGAACAATCTATATCAAATGCTCTAGATAGATCAAAATATTAAACAAATAGTAGCGATTCTGAACTATTATGTGACGGATAAGCATGTTAATTGTCAAGAACCTATCAAAATCTTACGGATCCAAACCTCTTTTTCTGGATGCTTCCTTCACTTTGACTCGTGGTGAAAAAGCAGGTCTTGTCGGAAGAAACGGGCACGGCAAGACTACTCTTTTCAGAATAATAACCGGCAAAGAAGAGGCCGACAGCGGCACCATTGAGACCCCATCCGGCTACCGTATTGGTACGGTTGAGCAGCACCTGAACTTTAGCCACGATACAGCTGTCAATGAAGCTGCAAGTGGTCTTAGTGACCCTGACGAAAAATGGAAAGCAGAAAAGATTCTTTCCGGGCTTGGCTTTTCAGATCAAGATATGCAAAAAAATCCCTCCACCTTCTCCGGAGGGTTTCAAGTCCGCATTAATCTTGCAAAAGCTCTCTTAAGCGAGCCCGATCTTATGCTTCTTGACGAACCAACCAACTATCTTGATATTACATCAATACGCTGGCTAATTCAGTTTTTAAAAACTTGGCAAAACGAATTGATACTAATAACACACGACCGTTCATTTATGGATAGTGTTATAACACATACCATATCCATCCATCGCGCAGCTGTTAAAAAAATAGTTGGTAACACCGAAAAAATGTATCAGCAAATAATAAAGGAAGAAGAGATCACCGAAAAAACCCGTGTAAATGATGAAAAACGCCGCAAAGAAGTACAAAAATTTATTGATCAGTATCGCTCAAAAGCCCGTATCGCAAGCCGTGTACAATCACGTATCAAGATGTTGGACAAAATGAGCTCTAGCGAAAGACTTGCCGCAATCGAAGAGCTTGATTTTAGTTTTAACGAAGCTCCCTTTTCTGCAAAAACCCTTTTGACAGTAGAAAACATTAGCTTCGGTTACGATAAACCATTGTTTAGTAATCTAGGATTTTCAGTACAAAAGGGAGACCGTATCTGTATTATTGGAAAAAATGGAAAAGGCAAAACAACTCTGCTAAAAGTTCTCGCCGGAGTTCTTAAACCAAGCACTGGAGAGATACATACACACCAGCAAACAAAATCCGGCTATTTCGAACAGACAAATATATCATCATTGGATCCAAACCGTACTGTTGAGCAAGAAATCGCCGCATCCGGTACTGGTGAAGACGCGCAACTTGCTCGCAATATAGCTGGTTCAATGATGTTCAAGGGTGACGATGCTCTAAAAAAGATATCTGTACTATCGGGTGGAGAAAAGGCGCGTGTTATGCTAGGTAAAATTGTTATACAACCTGCCAATCTTCTCTTACTTGATGAGCCTACTAATCATTTCGATATTCAAAGCTGTGATTCACTTATAGAAGCTCTGGACAGTTATGAAGGGGCGGTAATCATGGTTACACACAACGAAATGTTTTTACGGGCAATTGCCCAAAAATTGATTATTTTTAATCGTGGCAGCGTACAGTTCTTTAACGGTACCTATGATGATTTTTTACAAAAATATGGCTGGGAAGAAGAGGACACCAATAAATTTTCAGGTAACATCACGACAGACAGTGCAGAACTTTCAGAGTCACAAAAGCTTAACAACCAGATAAATCCAAAAGAGGCTCGAAAAATACGTAGCGAAATTATCCGGGAACGATCGGAAATTCTTAAACCTTTGGAAAAAGAAATAGATAACCTTGAAAATATAATTACAAAAACAGAAGAGAAGCTTGAAGAGATACAGCAGACGCTTATCAAAGCATCACAATCTGATGATGGATCGGCTATACAAAAACTTTCGATAGAATCGCACAACCTGAATGAACTTCTTGAAAAAAGTTTTGATTCTCTTGAAAAAACTACACTTGAGTACGAGGAAAAGAAATCCTGGTTTGAGGAAAAACTTACCAGCATAGGTCAACAGTAACTCTACTTTTATTCTTAAAATTACTAACTTTATGCTTCTTTTAGTTAATCCTGATATGCATAAGAAATATAATAATTACCCTTGATGTAACTAACAATAGTTACATCTTTACCATCGTTTTTTAGTTTTCCTTCCGTCGAAAACTCCTTTAAATTTTCTCCCACGCCTATTCCAAAAAATTTCAGATAACTCTCTTTCCGCGTCCATATTCTGTAAAAATATTCTATGCTATAATCTTTATCCAAAGATTTAAATTTACGTAATTCATCTTTATGAAAAAACCGTGACGCAAGTTGGTTCAACATGACCCTCTCCCTAATATATTCAATATCAATTCCCACAGGCTTATCATAAAATACCACACAGACCATTCTGCACGAATGTGATACATTAAAACAAAACTTGCTATTTATAAAAAACGGCTTTCCTTGATTCCCATATTGTATTTGTAAATCATTAATACCATATAATTTCTGGGCAATTTTATCTCTAAATTTTGCGGCATATCGACTCTGTATTTTAGAAGATGGATTACTTCCATACCATATTGGAATTTTTTTTATATAAATGTCAGGCTTCATCTTACAACTTTTCAAGCTCTTTAACAAGATTAAAAAGCACACTGTTCACAGTTCTCAGTCTAATTCTCTGACGATCTCCAAACATGTTAAGCCTGCGAACCGAAACCTGACCATTTATATATAATCCTGTATACACCGTTCCAACC
>DAOTGZ010000127.1:0-7984 GCA_035447445.1 Spirochaetota bacterium
GCCCTGGCTGGCAAGGAGGGCCAAGTTGAATAGATGATCAAGAATACCTTTACCGTTATTTCCAAGAACTCCTATTCCGTGAGAGTCATCCAGTACCATTGTCGCATTATACTCATTACATATACTGTATATCTGTTTAACCGGAGCAACCGCTCCTTCTGTTGAAAATACAGACTCGGTAACTACAAATATATTTTCAAATTTTTGCAGCATCTGTACTCTTTTTCGAAGATTTTCACAGTCGTTATGTGTATATTGAAAATATCTTGCGCCAGTTGCCTTTATGCCTTCAAGTAAAGAAGAGTGTACATATTGATCAAAGATTACACAATCACGGGGAGTAATCAGCGACTGGAAAAGTCCTGCGTTTGCTTGATAGCACGAAGGGAAAATTAGACCGTCTTCACATCCTGTATATGAATTAAGAGCATCAACAGCTTTATTATAAAGGATATGAGAGCCGGTTGCTATCGGTGTACCACACATGGATATTCCATATGCATCAACAGCTTTTTTTACTTCTTGTTTTACATAATCGTTATCTGCAAGACCCAGATAATTATTTGACCCAAGGTCAATAAACTCTTTACTATTGATTATTATTTCTTGTGAGAGAGCAGAAGAAATTTCAGCATAATATGGATTAAATGATATTTCTGCAGACAAAGCAATTTTCTTTTCGTAAATTGATTTTAAAAAATCAAGAGCCATTGCATACCTTCTGGTAACATTTAGTAGGTTTATCTGTATCACACATAATCAGGCACAGATTGCAGCTAATACAACATGAAGAATAATTTTTTTCATTTAGCAGCTTAACAGCAAGATCGTTTTCACATATAAACGTACGACACATGCTTATCATATCACAGTTTTTATTACGCAGCTGCTTTTCCATCTCCTCTCTACTTCGTAATCCGCCTACAAGTATAATAGGTACACTGGTTTCATCTTTTGCAATTTGAGCATATTGCTCATTGTACGCTTTATAATTCTTTTTAATTTTGATTTTAAGAATTGGAAGAAGGCATTTTTTAAAGAAAAACTTTTTAATAATGCTATCTGTTTTGTATTTAATATTATATTTTAAAATCGAATCTATTGGAATATCGCTTCCTCTGATAATGTTAAGAGGATAGTCCATTGTTCCATAACTTATTTCTATCAAACAGATATTTTTAGTGTCTAAGAACCTGACAAGTTCACGCAGCTTCGGTTGATCAAATGTATTTCCATAATCGTCAGCACCGCTGATCTTAACTGAAATTAAAAATTCTTCACCGCATTTATTTCTAACGCCTTCAATCACTTTTTCAAAAAACAGGGTTCCGATACCTGTCTTGCTATCAATACCATAAATATCACTACGCTTATTTACTGACGATAGAATAAACTGATGTATCAGATAACCATGGGCTGCATGTAGCTGAATCCCATCAAAGCCGGCCAGTTTCGCAAAATATGCTGACTCAGAATAATCCCTTATAATCGAATTGATTTTTTCTTCTGAAAGCATATCCGGCACTTCGCCAAAATACAATGATCGTTTTTTAGATGGTGCCCATAAGTGACCCCCGGTAACTTTTCTGTTTGTCTGCCTACCACAGTGGCTTATCTGTGCAAATATCTTAGTATCACCCTTTTGCTTTGTTATCTTTTTATACAATGGAATTACTGATTCAGAACATAGTGATGCCTGTCCAGGCTGAATTGCTTTTCCTTCGATATTAACATACATAAATCCAGTTATTACAAGACCGATGTTCTGATTTAAAAGGTTCTGATAATACTTAATATATTCTTCTGTAGGATTACCGTCTTTATCAGCCATACCTTCAAATGTTGCTGAGCGCACAATACGATTTTTCAGCTTTAAGGTGCCGATTGTAATTGGAGAAAAAAGCATATTAACACAGTGTGTCCTTATATAGATCGAAGAAAAAACCGATGAGAATATATGATATTATATACAGCATAAGAGACATTTCTTTGTTAAACAATGAAATAAGTGCCGCTTGGGCGCATACGTAAGCTCTAAAATTATTTGAAAGAGAATAGTAAGTTTTGTCGCCTTTTGGATATTTATAAAAGAGATATCCATTGTGAACTTGTAGCATCAAGGTAACAAGGGCAAGAAAAATGAAGACGTTATTAACTCTTGCAACAACAAAATCATTAATATAAATAAACAAAAAAACAAGAATCGGGACGAAGGATAATATAAAAGCAATAATTCGCGCTCCTTTTATATCAAATTTAACTACAAGCGTTTCTATCTTATTTTTTTTGTCACCTTCATAATCCTTAAAATAGGTATAAAACGTCATAATTCCATTCATTATCCATAATAAAAGCAGAATCGATACCCTACTTTTTGTTGCCACAACACCAACAGGTCCGGACGCAAAAAAGCCAAATATTGTGCACTGAGTAATCATCAATCCAAATACGATATTACCCCATATACCATATGCTTTCATATACTCATATAAAATATTGAGAATACATCCTGTAAATAGTGGTATCAGTGCGACCGGTTCGAGATATAAAAGAGTAACCACCCCCATTGCTGTCATAATAATTGCGGATACTAAAACAGCAAAAAATGGATTCAGTTTACCAGAAATCATCGGACGATTTGGTGCATTTATTCTGTCTTCTTTCATGCCAAGAAAATCATTAACAATTTGGTTTATTCCCCAAGCACCAAACAGCATAATAACAATAACAATTTTCTTAATTGTTGGTGTAAGCACTTCAACGGTAGCATAATCAGATGCGATATGCTGGTAAAACTCCAGACCGATCCAACCGGAAATTCCTGTAACAAAAGAATAGTAGAGCCTCATTGACTTTATGTAGTAATAACCAAAATCAATTATTTTACGCAATTTACCTGATAAGATATGAGCCATCATCGTAGTATCCTGAGGTGTATAGAACCGTTTTTATTTTTTAGATGCAAATACAGAGAGATTTCTGCTGTCCCATGGAATCATGAAAAAACAAAAACGCTATTAATCACAGTACTTTTATGAAATAATGAGAATCACTAAAGTCTCAAAAATTCAATAATTATCGATATTAATAGCATGTATAAAGTTAAATATTACTGTCACAAATGCAATCACTAATTTGATAAAGTAGCAAGTGAACAAGTGAAGTGAACAAGTGAACATTATGGATAAAAGGAATACGGGTTTTAACGGTGACGGTGGTGTTTAAGAGCTTTATTCGGGGACGCTGACGTTTTCAGCGATTTGTGTGTAAAATACGGGCTATATTGGGGACGAGGACGGTGGTGTTTCCCTAGCTAATTCAACATCCAATAAAGATTCTTAAGTGGCAACCATAAATCCGGAATGGGTGGCAGTATTGAGCGGAATACGCAATAACCAAGTCGCAAAGTTTGATTGTTTTCAATACACTCTTTCTCAAACTCTCCACTTTGTCCAAGTTTAATAAATAAAATTTTATTTGATTCAATTCTTTTCATTTTCATATGCATGGTCAATAGTCTCTTTAAAATTTTCTACGTACGAGAGTTGAAGACGTTGCGGCGGTCGTATCGCCGCAATGTGCCGAAGGCCAAGTGATTCTTTTCGCAAGAGCCGCATCAACCCTCAGTTGTCTGCCGTTGCGTTTTTTAGGTCAAAGCTTATCCCACTCTGGGACTGTTCCTTCTTTAATCTTACAAATTACTGAATCAAAATCTTCAAATAATTCACTTTTAGTCTTCTTTTTCCAATGTTTTGAAAATGAGTTATATGTCTCCATTTCTTGGATTTCTTTTGTAAATGCATATAAAGCTAATTGATTTATCGACAGTCCTTGTTGATCAGCAACTTTTTCAATTTTATGTTTCAATTCAATTGGAATTCTTAAAGTTAATACGCTTGCTTTAGTCTTCATAATTTTTTCTCCAAATCATAACAAACTCAGCTGGTGTTACGATAGATATGTCATCGAATTTCAGTTCATTTGATTTTATAAAATCTTTAGTGTTACTTGTAATAATAAAATCGGAATTACTGGCCAATGATAGTTCAATAAATATATTGTCCTCCTCATCCTTTAAATTGGGTCTGAATGAATAATAAATTGTTATAGGTTTTGATATATAGGCCAGAAATCTTAGAATTTTATCAATATCAATAGTTGATAGTCCAAGATCCTTAATTTTATCGGGTCTCTTTAATACATCTTCATATTCAGAAAAGACAGGCAACGAAAGAGCAAGGGTTATTTTGTGGTTACGGATAAGTTGAAGAATAAAATTAGAAGCCCCACTACTGCTTCTCAGAGCTTGATATAGGACATTTGTATCAATTACCACAATCATGACTTATGATAGCACATATACTATCTATTTGTCAAGAAATTAATCGCTTTATAGAGCTAAAACATATGAATTCATTAAATATCGACAACAATTCTTGTTAAGGCAGAGCGTAGTAAACCATATTTTGATATGTTAAATATAATTCCAACCAAATATAAATGTAAATACAAAGATATTGGCAACCATAATGATATGAAAAGTACTACCTCGATCAATGACCGATCAATTAATATTTTTTATTTCTTTATTACAGGAAAATATATCAAATACAAATGTAGTAACTGGAATAGCAAAATATATTAAACCTGTTCCAAGCAATTTTGCTTGGGGAAACTCACAACGCGTAATAGGCTTTTTCAGTAATGTTTCGCAATTTACTTTACCAATCCGATTAGCATAGCACCTATTATTAATACTTATCATAATAAACAAGAAAAAATTCTTAGCTTTTATAAAAGAGATAAAAAGTTCTTGTAGCGTACACTCATAAACTGTGTATATTTATAATACAGTTGTACTAATTACAACAAACAGTTATATAAACTATTATTGCTATTGATGAATGATTCTGGAGAAAATATGATTCGTAATAACATAAAAAAGATAGTATTGCTTTTTATAATTTTCCCTCTAATTATCTTTATATTCACCATTTTCACAAATTTGCGTATTTTGAAATATGGCTCACCAGTATATACAAACATTGATACCTGCCCTCAAAAATATTGTGCAATTGTGCTTGGAGCCGGTGTAGTTCAGAACATGTATTTAAGCCCGGTACTTGAAGACCGTGTAAAAACTGCTGTTGCTCTATATAAAGCAGGCAAGGTAAAAAAGCTACTTATGAGCGGAGCCAACCATACCAAGAATTATAATGAAGTTAAGGCAATGAAAAATCATGCTGTCAAATGGGGAGTTAACCCTAGGGACATATTTCTGGACTACGCGGGCTTTTCTACTTACGAATCCATGTATCGTGCGCAATATATATTTGGAATCAAAGAGGCAGTAATAATCACTCAAGGGTTTCACGTGAATCGCTCTGTTTACCTCGCCAAAAAATTTGATATTAACGCTGTTGGGCTTGTTGCCGACCGACGTAGATATATTTATATAAAGCAATACCGATTACGTGAAAAGCTTGCAAGAGTCAAGGCTTGGATTGAATCGGTCATATTAAGACCTCTTCCGTCTTATCTTGGTGATCCGATACCAATTAGCGGTGACGGAAGAGTTACTCACGACCTCTGATAAATCAGTTTTCAAAAAATTCGAAGGCGTCAATAATATCCAGATACACTCCGTCAAATCCGGCGTCTATTATCATTTTTAGATACGAGTCATCGTTTCCGTATATTATCTTTTGCCACTCTTCGTTCCAGTACTTAACCTTATAATTTCCTTCCCAATCAGGATTTTCGTCATCCATCCAATCAGGAGAATTATTACTCCACTCATCTTTCCAGTAATAACGATAATCTTCGGCCTCACCGATAGACATATAGCAGACAACCATACGTGTAGAACCATTGGCTTTTGTTTTAAGTTCGTCTATCTGTGATGACGAATATGGTTCCTGATTATTGTCAAATAGATCCATGATTACAAGATCATAATTAGTGTTACTTACATCATTGATAAAGTCTTCTTTCGAAGAGTACTCTTCACCGTTTATAATATACAAAAAGTTTTGAACATCGCTCATTGATAAAATATTATTGCTATTCTCGTTATTAATAGGATCAGGATAAGTCGGAATAGCGTTAAGATCCCGCTCGTGTGCGGCAAAGGAGATATAACCGGCACTGCTGTTTAGGTCGTAGGAGTCATCAACTTTTGATTGAGTACTGCAATAATCTGTTACAAGTATGGTATTACCCGCATCCTTGGAACGATCTAGAAATGCTGAGATAAATTGGATATCCTCATCCGGACTCTTTGCATCGTCCTCATCGTATCCGTAAAAAAGATCCTCCTGACCATGTGCGTCAATAGCATCAAGATAATCGGTACTCAATGGACCGTCAGTTTCGCCATCTAATGTTACAAGCTCGATACCATTTTGTGGAATTATTACAAACCCAGGAGAGAGCTTTTTTGAGTATTGACTTATTGATATAACAAAGTCTCTCATCTCCTCTCTGTAATCAACATCCTCGTCTTCATTTTCTTCATCTTTTGATGAATCATCGGAGCATGCCGAAACTAAAAATATCAGAACTAAAATAAGCATTTGCATAAACTTTTTCATGATTTCCCCCTTAATATTGCGAAATCAAATCTAATAAGAACAGTAAGCACAACTGTTGTCAGCAATAGACGTATAAATCATGGTTTACAAAAAAAGTAAAGAAATAATTGTTAACATAATATTTCAAATGGAAATTTTCAATGTTAATAAACAGCAATTATAAGTGTTTTCGCAAGCTACCGGAGAGTTTTAATATCGGCGATCTTCCCGAAAGTTTTTGCTATCCACACCAATATATGCCCCACCCTGTGGCCATTGCTGCTGCCAAAGATCTAATCAATTTTTTACAATCATACGAGCTATTTGAGCATGATTTTGGAATAAATGAGAATCAGACAATATCTGAAAAAAACGGTTTAGGAAAGATGTTTGGCGTTCTGATTGTAAAAACATCTGTTGGCAAGCTAGGTTATTTGGCAGGATACTCTGGAAAAATTGGTGAGCGAAACGACCACCCCGGATTTGTTCCACCAATTGCTGACCTTATTTCGCCTGGCTCGTTTTATAGAATTGGAGAAGAAAAACTAAACAGAATAAACGAAAAAATAGATAAGCTGCAAAATAGTTCCACTCTGTGCTCACTTAAGAAAAAATTGGCTACTCTGAAAACAGAATCAGAGGAACATCTCGGTAATCAGCGAAAAATATTAAAAACAAAAAAGAAAGAACGAGAAATCGAACGAAATATAAACAAGCCAAAACTATCCGACGATGATTACATAAAATTTTGTGAAGAGCTTAAATCACAAAGCATGTCACAGCAGCTTAGATACAAGGCTGATCGTATAGATTATCTTGAACAGATACAAAACCTTGAAAAACAGATTGCTCCTCTTGAAGAGGAGATACAATCATTAAAAACGAAACGTAAAACTTTTTCTGCCCAGTTACAACAGCAAATATTTGACTGTTTCAATTTCCTGAATATTAAAGGCGAGAAAATGAATATTCGGGAAATATTTGCCAAGACCAGCCAAAAAATTGCTCCATCCGGAGCAGGAGAATGCGCTGCTCCCAAACTACTCCAATATGCTTTCGAAAACAACCTTACACCGATCACAATGGCAGAGTTTTGGTGGGGAAGATCCCCACAGTCAGAAATACGAAAACATGGACACTATTATCCGGCATGCCGTGGAAAATGCGGCCCGATACTTAAACATATGCTTAAAGGAATGAAGGTTGATGATAATCCGGTAGTACCCTTATCTGTATCAAATTGCGATATCGAAATTATTTACGAGGATGATCTAATCGCTGTGGTTAACAAACCTCCAGGGCTTTTGACTGTACCCGGAAAAGATAATCACGACTCACTCTATTCAATAATGAAGGATCGATACCCCGGAGCGACTGGTCCCCTAACTGTGCACAGACTCGATATGTCAACA
>DAOTGZ010000128.1:0-7956 GCA_035447445.1 Spirochaetota bacterium
CTATCAAAAAAGTAGTCTTTCACACGAGTTACAATACCGTAATGATCAATTTTATCTCATACCTAAGATAAAGTACAGCCAATCCGAATACGTGACTCACAAAGGATGGTTGGATGACCCTTCATCTCCAATTAATCAAGATATGGATAGTGGTTTTAACGTTCCCTTTATTCATGACGGCAAAGGAACAAAACTAATGGAACGTTTTTTTGAATTTGAGCACACAACCGGAATAAACGCTATCAAGGGTTTCGATTTCGAGCATAATCTTTTTTTCAGCTATAATGAAAATCAGTTCAATGACTACAAAGAGATCAGCCAAAACCATCCGTTTAAAAGATCCAAAAGCGGTGAATCTGAGGTTAGACAGCAGTTCAGGTTCCCTTTTAACTTTTCATCCACCTCGGCTGAAAACCTGCGAAACATAACTATAAGCTATGAACGTCTGTCACGGCTATACGAAACTGGAGTACCATTCGAAAATGAGACAGAAAGCTATTTCAATGAGAAATACGGAATTTCAAGAACCATTATGGGATGTTCTGATACATCATTGAATCTTCTCAAATATCCCCCTTGGTACTTTTTCACAGGGCGCGGAAACTTCGGCAATGGTCGAGATCATGTTTACGACAAACTCAACTCACCATTGCCTACTGGTGATGATCCCTTGTATGACTACACAAATAATCTATACGTACAGGATACCTATGATGTAAGCTCGTTTTTCAGCTTCACTGGAACCGGAGCCTCTCTTTTCAGCCAATTAACGCAAATAAGCGAAAGATCCGGGATCGAACAGCTGCCGCAACAGATGGTACAGCTTTCAAATGGCATCAACCTAACCTTTGACCTGATGCAGTTTTTCAGTAGTGGTTTTTTTAGACCCAACACAGGACAAAACGCAAGACACTCGGCTCAGTTTTTTTGCGGATACAGCTATTCAAGAAACATGTTTATTACATCAAACCGATTAGAAAACATCCATTCTCCATCTGCCGGAATACAACTCGGTCGCAACCGCAAAAGCATATCAGTAAACACTTCTGTCGACATGATATTTCGTGAAAAAGAAGAGTACATAAGCGCCGGAACAGATAGGGACAAAAAGGATGATAAGTATTTTGACAATCTTCCCGAAGAAGAGTTAAAACAAGCAGATAAAACCTATACCTATAGCTGTGAAATAAAGACAGATATTCCATTTCTGTATAACCTGCTATCTAGAGTATATAAGCTTTACGATTACCCCATGTTTACAATACGGTATGACCAGACTTTAAATCGTTATGATTACAAATATACAGTATCTCCCGAGCCCTACGATCTTTATATGCTAACACAAACCCTTGAACTTGATGTACACAAAAATATTCGAGGCGGTCTTACCGGACGATACGCTCTTGAGAAATACAGAGATAGGGAATCTGGTAACGTAACAGACGAAATACTCTCTTACGAGTATATTCTGGGTTTGACCGTACTCTTTTAAACACTACCTATCATCCAATTCCAATTTTTTGTTTTATGACCGTTTTTTTTGCTAATTTGGATGTTTTTTCTTAAAATGTTTATTATTATTAATTGTATAAGTGCAAGGCATAGCAAGCTTTCTCAAACTTCCATATACGAACTTTTAAAAACGGCTCTGAAAAGATACAACCGAATTTTACGAGTTTCAGTATATTTGTTCATCAGATAGATAGATAGAGGTCTACATGATTAAATCCGATCACTCCCATTACGGCAAACCGCTTATCATGCTTTATCCGGGAGAACACATTGTTTCTTCAGAAGATATTGTAGTATCAACCGTTGCTGGCAGCTGTCTTGTGGTTACCCTCAATGATAATAAAAGAAACATAGGCGGCATCGCCCATTTTATACTGCCTGGGCAAATTGGCACAGGTGGCATAACACACGATGATGTTGCGTCATATGGTATAACACAGCTAGAGTACCTGTTCGGAGAGTTTGTAAAGAAAGGTGGCCGGCGGGAAGATCTAACAGCGGACGTCTTTGGGGCAGCCGCTCTTGATGTAAATAAAAAGATTAACGAAGCGATTCAGCGAAGTAATATAAATTTTATTCATAGCTTTTTTTCCGCTGAGCATATACCGGTACGCACTCTGGATCTGGCAGGCAGCGTAAGGCGCAAAATTGTATATTTCCCTAAAACCGGCAAAACATACAGAAAAATGCTTAACCACAATGAGGATAACTCGGAGATTATTAGGCTTGAACATGAGTATATAAAGAAAGCATTTAAAGAGCTCAGGGAACAGACTCAATATATTATATTTAACGAGAAGTAATGTTAAAAAATTATTCAACAAAATTTGATAAAAACATAATCACAGTTCATCCCGGTGAATATTATGTCTCTTCTGATGATGAACTTATTCAAACCCTTCTTGGGTCATGCATAGCGGTGTGCCTTCATGACTCGTCAAAAGGAATATCAGGTCTTAACCATTTTATGCTTGAAGGTAAAATGTTGGGAACAAATTATAAAGAGATGAGTACTGACGGTAAACACGCTCTCCATTCCATTTCTCAGCTGATTACCGATATAATATCGGCCGGAGCCAAACGACAAGATCTTAAGGCAAAAGTTTTCGGTGGAGGTGCTGTTCTTTCGACCGAAGCAACCGTACACACGATACCGGCAGATAATATCAGGGCTGCCAAAACAATTCTGGAGATGGAAGATATACCGATCATTCAGGAAGATCTTGGAGGCAAGTTTACCAGAAAACTTGTTATGGATGTTCAAAGTGGTAAGGTTTTTTTAAAAAAAACGCTCGGCAGTTGCGACAGAAACAGCAACGGTTATCGAAGCTGACGTTTAACGGTTAGCAAATTCAATGCGTAATTGAACATCCTGTCCGCAAAGGCTTTGCGGTTAACAGTGTGACCACCCACCTAAATCAAGACCGAGCATGTAATGTAAAATAAACAGCTTTTAGGCTGGTCTTTCTTCCTTCCGTCCGGATAGATAGAGAAAAATACTAAAAAAATGCTGTTGATTCAATTTATATTGAGGAAGGTTCTGATTAAAAAGTTACCTGTAAAAATTTGAAAACTTTATAAACTGCTGCAAACAACCCATTTATGAGCAGATGCAGCAGTTATAAATATATTTCATTTTCTTTGTCAATTTCCGGTTAACAGCATTATTTCAGCTGTTTCGGGAAATAAAATCATCAATCGCGTTTTCAGGCAAAGCACCACTAAACCTGTCTACAGGTTTTCCACCTTTAAACAAAATTACTGTTGGTATTCCGCTCACGTCAAAACGCTGTGCCAGATCCGAAGCATTATCAACATCAAGTTTCGCCACCTTTACCTTACCGCTGTACTTGCCAGCAAGTTTTTCGATAACTGGTGCTATCATACGACACGGACCACACCAATCAGCATAAAAATCCACCAAAACAGGCACGTCCGAATCTTCCACTTCAGATTTGAAATTATCTCCATTAAGATGCAATAAACTCATGTAACCTCCCGCTGAAGCAGAATTACCCTGCTTAGCTTTTTTTCATTAATGTAATTATGTGCAAAATAAACTCATTACTGACCTTATAACAGGTACTTACTCCATCCTTATGAGCAGTAATAATACCCCTACTCCGCAAAACTCCCAAATGCTGAGAAACTGTAGACTGAGGAATATTCAGTTTTTCCACAATTCCGTTAACATTGCACTCATCGCAAAGTATGCCGGCAACTATCTGAAGCCTCACCGGATGTCCTATCGCTTTTAAAAGCTCCGCATAATAGTCGTAATCAACGTCACATTTATTCTTCATAAAAGCACCTTAATAATATCGTATTATTGCAATATTTTGTCAATACATTTTAAGTAAAAATCAGCTTTTTTTTACTTTTTTTACGCTTTTCTTCACATATCCTGGCCCATCAACCACGTCCTTAACATAATATGGCGACCTGTGAGTGGATTCATGATATATTCTTATCAAAATTTCTGTCTGTACACCCATTAAAGCAAGAATAACACTCAATATTACAAAAAGAAAAAATAGCTGAAAGAATGGATTTCCAGTAATATTCATACGCCAGAATATTTTCATCGTTATAACCAGTACTGCAGAGATAGCCGCTAAAAACATGGTCGCTATTCCCAAACCACCATATAGATATATCGGTTTGGTAGAGAAAGAACCCAAAAATTTTATAGTAATAAGATCAAGCAAAACCTTGAAAGTACGCATCATGCCATACTTTGATTTTCCGTATTTTCGTGCATGATGTCGTACCGGAACCTCAATAATCGATGCCCCAATCCACGAAGCATGTACAGGAATAAACCGATGCATTTCGCCATATAGTTTAACTTTTTTTAATACATCTGCCCGAAAAGCCTTTAGAGAACAGCCCAGGTCATGTAATTTGACACCGGTAACCCAGGCAATAATATGATTCGCGAAAAAAGATGGTACTTTTCGAGTAAAAAATTTATCATGCCTTTTTTTCCGCCAACCGGCCGCCACGTCGTACCCCTCTTCTATCTTATCCAAAAGAAGCTCAATATCATCTGACTCGTTTTGAAGATCAGAATCCATAAAGACAATAATATCACCAGCAGCATGGTCAATCCCGGCACGCATTGCTGCGGTTTGACCAAAATTTCTGCGAAACGCTACCAGTTTAACACTCTTATCTCTTTGAGCTATTTCTGACAACAATTCAACCGACTTATCAACACTTCCGTCATCCACAAAAATAATTTCATATTTCTTACCAATTTTATGCATGCTGGATGTCAATTTTTCATACTGCCGAACAATATTATCTTCCTCGTTGTAAACAGGAAGAATAACCGAAACCTCTACTTGTGTCGATTTTTTTCTCTTGCCACTTTTTTCCGTTTTCACTTTTTCGTTAGCCATTATTAATTATCCTCCGGAATTACTTGCCCTTTCTGGCTTCCGCGTAATCGGCAGCAATATTAAATGCTTCCCTTAGAAATATGTCATTTTTTAGGTCGTACACCGCGTCTGGATCCGGCTTGCTAACACTGGCCTCTTCACCGACCTTATCATCCTTTCCCGACGGATCCATCTTAAGACTGATCTTTTTGGTATTATCTTCTTTAAGATACTCAGCTATCTTTTTTTGCATCTCTTTGAAATCTGGATCACTTTTAACTCGGGCTCCAGATAAGTTTGAGAGCCGGTTTATTAACCCTTTGGTGAAAAAGGTGTTGCCGAAATCCTTGTAAGGAGCGGGTTTTATGGGTGTCCAGTCAAGAGCATAGTCCAGATCGCTCTCGTAATAATTAATCAGCTGACTGTACGAAGGAACCGTAATATGTGGAACTATTCCATCCTTGTTATTTGAAGTACCCGAAGGCTGATAGAAAAGCTGTATTGTAATCTTTACAGCGCCCCCTTGACGAAGATCCGTGAGTTGTTGAACACTTCCTTTACCAAAAGTACGGGTCGGAGCAACGATAAGTCCTCTTTTATAATCCCTGATTGTACCTGCGAATATTTCAGAAGCGCTGGCACTCTGATTATTTACCAAAACAACCAGCGGACCATCATAATAGACGGCAGGATCTTTATCATAGCGCACCTGCACCTGTTCGTGATCCTTAACCTGTAATACCGGCCCACCAGGAAGAAAATACCCAGCGATTAGTTCGGCCTGTTCTAGACCACCCCCAGGGTTATTCCGCAAATCAAAAACCATAACATCTATTTTTTCTTTATTTAAAGCATGTATCGAGTTAAATACATCGCGAGCAGACATCTTCGCTTCAGGATTCCGTTTATAGTACTCTTCCCAATCGACGTAAAAAGTAGGCAGCTTTATATACCCGACCTTAACACTACTCTTCTCTTTTTTTACAGTATGTACAGCATGCTTGGCTGCTTGCTGCTCTAAAACCACCTGATCTCGCTCTACCGATACAATTACTCTTTTTTCACCCTTTTCACCGGGTGCTTTTCTCATTATTACCAGTCGCACGATAGATCCCTTCTTACCGCGAATCTTATCAACCGCTTCACGCAGAGGCATATCTATGATACTTTCGGGTTCCTTTTCTCCCTGTGCTACAGCAATTATTTTGTCGTTTGGCTGCACGGTTTTGTCGGGATCCATCTTGGAAACAGGTCCTCCTGGAATTACCGAATCAACATATGTAAACCCGTCTTCAGACCGAAGCACTGCACCGATTCCTTCAAGCTTCAAGTTCATTGATATTTTAAAGTCCTCATAATCCTTGGCAGTCATATACGCAGAATGGGGATCAAGAGCTGAACTGAATGCATTAAGATAAATTGAAATTACTTTTTCCTGATCGAATTTCATCATCTCTTTGCCAACCATGTCATAATGACGTTTGAGTCTTTTTCGCGACTCATCCATGGTCATATCCATATTTAGGTAGTTAAGGAGCTGGAATTTGATTCTTTTTCTCCATCTCTCTTCCAGCTCTTTTTTTGAACCAGCGAATTCTATTTTTTCACGGTCAACGATCATATACTCATCTTTGGTAAAATCGAATTCACCATCAACCCTTTTACTGAATATCTCCATACTTTCGTTATATCGTGATTTAAACAGTTTAAAATAGCTTGTGATAAACGAAAGGTCACCCGATGAGGCATAGTCATTCAGTTTATCAGCATGTTTGCGGAACGAATCTATGTCAGATTCATAGAAATAGAGCTTGTACGGATCAGTGAGTTTAATCAGATTCTCGAGCATTCTTCGTGAAACTTCATCTGTAAACTCGTTCTGCGATACATGACGGTATAATATCGATCTCATAATCGATTGTATATCCGAACCATCAAGCCCGTCAGATTTTTTAAAACATCCGATTAACAAAACAAGCAGAGTTACAACAAAGAGCGCCTTTTTGCGGGTTAATCTTTTCATAATAGATAATTATCCTGATTATTTGTCTTTTTTAAGGATTCTTCCTTAACTGGCCTTAAGGGATAGCAGTATTGCTTAAAGTTACAAAATATCTGCGACAAGTAAACCCAGGTCACATCTCGGAAGAGATAACAATATAGCATTGAGTTTAAGCATTGAAGTCAACAAAAAATTGCCATATTTTAATAATCTCGATTTTTACGACTTTGCGAAACCGGAAGTTTTGCTATTCTATTTTTATTAAGAACAATATCAAGATTACCGATACTTAAGAGATTCATAACTTTCTTGACGGCTTTCTCTGAAACATGGATAAAGTTAATATATTAATCTTCTTCAAACAAATCAACAGGAGCAGATATCCGAAAAATGGCAAAAATCCTTTTTATATCCGATCTTAACTTCGGTTCAAAATCCGAACTGCCTGTAACGGATGAGCATCGTCTGCTTACTCTCGAGAAAATATGCTCCATTGGAGTACATCATGATATACTGCTAATAGGCGGCAATTTATTCGGCACAAATAAGGTTGATAATGTCACAATCAACAAAATTGCTGCACAGATAGAACTTCTAAACAAAGAGAATACGGAAGTATACATCACCGCAGGGGAATATGAACTTGAAAACTGTGAAAAACTTGAAGAAAGCGGGCTTATTATCCTCGAGCACGGAACAGTCCACAAGGGTATAACCGGAATTGGGGTATCCGGCTTTCAAATAAAATCTGGCGAAAGCCTGGATCTTATAACCCAGCCGCAAACCGAATCCCCTGTTATAGCTCTGATCAATGCAACTACTTCAATTGAAACAGAGCTAAAGAAAGTTTTGGCCGAAAAAAACGATTCTGGTTTTGCTTTTTTCGCTATCGGCGGGAATCATGATTTTAAAATATTTCGTGTTGCCGGTAAACCCGTAGGTGCTCAATGCGGTTCAAGCGAACCTTTGAAACGATCATGCAAGGGTGCTCGTTACGCTTTATCTTTTGAAATTAGCGACCAGAGCCCCGAAAAAGTATCCCGTTATCAGGTTAATACA
>DAOTGZ010000129.1:0-7940 GCA_035447445.1 Spirochaetota bacterium
TATTCTTTCGGCACTTGAAATGGGACGTCGCATTGTATCAAGAGAGATTGAGACTCAAGAGTTGAATAATCCGGAGCGTGTATGGAGAAATGTACTTTCTGATATTACTGGGCTTGATCACGAAATATTTATAGTTATAGTTCTAAACAGTAAAAACAGGATACTTAAAAAAAGTATTGTTAGTTGTGGAACTGTGTCTGAAACAATAGTGCATCCCAGAGAAGTTTTTAGAGCTGCAATAAAAGAAAACGGGTCATCAATCATTATATGTCATAATCATCCGTCTGGAAATCTTGAGCCGTCTAAAAATGACATAAACATTACCGAGAGACTTGTTAAAGCATCCAAAATTATTGGAATTGATCTTCTTGACCATCTTATTGTTACGGAAGAGAGCTATTGTAGTCTTCGTGAAACCGGTTATATCGATTAGTATAACCGGTTCTACTGATAATAGCAGAGAACTTAAAAATAAACCAATATGTTAAATGAAAAGTTTAGTTGGAGTCAAAATCCAAAGTAGCGAAATAGTCATCCAGAGTTTCAGCTCTGCGAATAAGCTTTACGCTTTTATCTTTTTGCATTAGTAGCTCTGCTGAACGAAGTTTTCCGTTGTAATTAAAGCCCATAGCATGCCCATGAGCCCCTGTATCGTGTATTACAACAATATCGCCTGTTTGAATTCGTGGAAGAGGGCGTTCAATTGCAAATTTATCATTGTTTTCGCATAGTGATCCGGCAATATCGTAAACGTGGTCCTTTGGCTCACCTTCGCGTCCCATAACGGTAATATGGTGGTATGCTCCGTATAGTGCAGGTCGCATCAGATTGGCCATGCAAGCGTCAATACCAATGTAATTGCGGTATATTTCTTTCTTGTGTATTGCTCGTGTAACTAGGTAACCGTATGGCCCAGTAATCATTCTTCCGTTTTCCATAAAAAGTTTAACGGGATTCATAGAGTTGTCAGTGATAAACTTACGGTAAAGATCCTTGATTGATGAGGCGATATGTTCAAGATTAACGTTCTTGTCTTCAGGTCTATATGGTATGCCTATGCCCCCACCAATATTAATAAATTCAATATTAATATCCAATTCATTTTTAAGTTCTACACATAGCTCAAGAAGCATTTTTGCAGTTTCAGCAAAATATACCTCGTTTAACTCGTTAGATGCAATCATGGTGTGAAGACCAAAACGTTTAACTCCTTTTTGTTTAAGCAAACTATAGCCTTCAAAAAGCTGGTCTTTTGTAAAGCCGTATTTTGATTCCTCGGGAGAACCAATTATAGAGTTGCCGTCTCTTAGTGGTCCAGGGTTATATCTGAAGCAGATAAGTTCTGGAAGTGATGCATGTTCTTCAAGAAAAGAAATATGTGAGATATCGTCAAGATTTATTATTGCTCCAAGTTCAATAGCGCGTCTATATTCAGAGGCAGGGGTATTATTAGATGAGAACATAATTTCTTCGCCCACAATACCGGCTTTTTCTGCAAGAATCAACTCGGGCAGAGAGCTGCAATCTGCTCCAAGACCACATGATTTTAGAAGCGCAAGAATATGATTGTTAGGAGTGGCTTTTACTGCAAAAAATTCTTTAAAACCGTAAAAAGAACCAAAAATTTCGTTCAATTTAATTGCATTGTTTTTTATTGCTTCGGCATCGTATATATGAAAAGGGGTGGGGTGCTTTTTGATGATTTCTTCTATTTCTTGTTTATTGAAAGGGAGTGTTTTGCTCATTATTAATTTTCCTGTTGTTAATTTATTGAAAGTTTTTTTGTCCGCTAATCATGAAAAAAATGGTAAGCCCAAGAGCTCCCGTTACAATGGCCATATCTGCAATATTGAAGGCGGGCCACATAAAAAAATCTTCAAATCCTATGTAGATAAAATCGACAACACCTGGTTTTCCGAGAGCACGATCCAGAATGTTCCCAATTGCTCCGGAAAAGACAAGACCCATTGAAAGGCTGAAAAGGGAATTTGAAAGGCGGTGGTGTACTGTTTCGATAATATAAAAAGCAAGAAGTACAAAAAAAACCACGATCGAAAGCATTAGAAAAATAAATTGATATCCTTGAGCAATACCAAAAATACCACCTCGATTGTAAATTTTTATAATTTGGAAAAAACCACCCAAGAATTTTATTCGCTCGCCTTCAAGAAAATTCAGATCAACAAAATGCTTTGTGATAAAATCTGCACAAAGTACAACCGCAAAAATTATCAACGCGTAGACGTGATTTTTCATCATCTTTCTCCGAAGTATGGTTTTTCCAAAACTATATCTCTTAACAGCTTTTAATTACAGCTGTACATCTTGAACAAAGTTCAGGATGATCGGCGTCTTCTCCAAGATTTTCAAAGTAGTTCCAACATCTGACACATTTTTTACCATCAAATCTTTCAATTTTTATCTTACAGCTATCCATTTCGTAAAATTTACTGTCTGTATCTTGAGCAAGAGTTATCTTTGCAACCTGTAGGAAGCCTTGCATATCTTCAGCTTTTGCGTCAGCAATATTCTTGTCGTCATCCGAGTTCATTACAATAGTAACTGATGCTTCTTGAGATTTGGATATTATTTTTTCGTTACGAGCACGTTCTAGTGCTTTGAGAAGATCTTTTTTGACTCCCACAATGACACCAAAACTCTGCTCTATTCCGCTATTATTATATTCTTCGGGTAATGAATAGTAGTTTTGTGTATGAATGCTTCCTTCTTTGCCGATAAAGTCCCATATTTCTTCGCTAGTAAAAGCTAAAACAGGAGCCGAAAGGGTAAGCAATGTTTTAAATATTTCGTTTATTGCTGTTTGAGTAGACCTTCGTTTCTTTGCATTACGTTGTTCGATGTAAAGAATATCTTTTGATACATCGAAATATAGAGATGATAACTCAACAGCGCAAAAGTTGAGTATGCGTCTGTATACAAGATGAAACTCGAATTTTTCGTATGAATTAATTACTTGCTGTTGAAGTTGGTAGAGTTTGAACAAAATCCATTTATCCATATCTGCTAGCTCTTCGTAGGGTACTGTATCTTTTTCTTCATTGAAGTCGGAAAGGTTTCCAATAAGAAATTTGAATGAGTTACGTATTTTTCTGTAAGAGTCGGCAACCTGTTTGAGCATGTCGTGACCTATTTTAAGATCATTACGATAATCTTCGGATGTCACCCAGAGTCTAAGTATATCCGCGCCATATTTCTTTATAATATCTTCAGGCGGTATTACATTGCCCATTGATTTACTCATCGCTTTACCGTTTTCATCCAGTATGAATCCATGAGTCAAAACGGTATCGTATGGAGCTCTTCCTTTTAAAGCAAGGGCAGGCCATAGAGATGATTGAAACCAGCCACGATGTTGATCACTTCCCTCAAGATAGAGGTCAGCCGGCCAACGTAAGCCTTCACGGTAAGGGCTCTCTAAAACGGCAAAGTGTGAGACTCCGGAATCGAACCACACATCAAGTATGTCGTTTTCTTTTACAAAGGAGGTGCTTCCGCATTTACATTTTGTTCCTTCGGGTATTAGCTCGTTAATATCTTTGGTATACCATATATCAATACCTTCCGATTTAGCAAGTGACGAAAAATGCATAAGTGATTCGGTAGAAGTCATGTTTGCTCCACATTCTGTGCAAGAGAATGAAGGTATTGGCACCCCCCACGAACGTTGGCGTGACAAACACCAGTCAGGGCGCTGTTCTACCATTGAACGGAACCTTGATTCGCCCCATGAGGGAACCCAGTTTGTGTCTTGAACTACCTTGGAAGCTTTTTTTCTAAGATCATGAGTGTCTATTCCCAGAAACCACTGTTCGGTTGCTCTAAAGATCAGAGGTTTTTTACAACGCCAGCAGTGAGGGTATGAGTGTTCTATCTGATTCTGCTCTATAAGTGTATTGTTGCCTTTGATTATTTCGATAACCTTGTCATTTGCATCCCAGACAAGAACACCTTTCATATCAGAATACTCATCAGTGAATCGTCCTTGGTGGTCTACAGGACAGAAAACGTCCAGTCCGTGTTGTATGCCAATATGATAGTCTTCCGCGCCATGTCCAGGTGCAGTGTGAACAATACCAGTACCCTGTTCAAGAGTAACATGATGCCCAAAGATAACCTTAGATTCGCGTTTTATAAAAGGGTGGTGTACAACAAGTTTTTCTATTTGAGATCTGCTGATACTGAAAGATTCAGAATGTTTTTTACCCATAACAGATTCAAACTGTTCAATTAATCCATCGGCCAGTAAAAGAAACTCCTCTTTGAACTTGTAAAGTGAATATGGGAAGTCAGGATGAAAGCATACGGCAAGGTTTGCCGGCAAAGTCCATGGTGTAGTTGTCCATATTACTACATGGCACTTATCTGAGTTAACTCCTTCTAGGTCGATACTGGAAGCATCAATTGCAAATTTAACGAAGATGGATTTGGAAGTGTGCATCTCGTATTCTACTTCCGCCTCGGCAAGAGCAGTTTCGCAGCTTGGGCACCAGTAGATTGGTTTTTTTCCTTTAAAAATATAGCCCTGTTCAAAAAGTTCAGCAAATTTCTGTGTTATTGTTGCTTCGTAATCCTTGGTCATTGTCTTGTATGGATTTTTATAATCTGCAAAAACACCAAGTCGTTTGAATTCGTCCCGCTGGATGTTTATAAATTCGGTTGCGTAATCACGGCAAAGATTACGGATTGCAATCTTTTCCATATCGCGGGCCTTATCCCCCAATTTTTGGGTTACCTTGAGTTCGATAGGAAGACCATGGCAATCCCAACCAGGAATATAGGGAGTTTTAAACCCCATCATAGTTTTATGTTTGATTATTACGTCCTTTAATATTTTATTGAGGGCGTGCCCCATATGAATGTGTCCGTTTGCATAAGGAGGGCCATCGTGCAGAATGAAGAGCTTATTATTGGATCGTTCGGAAAGAATTTTGTTATAAATATCTTCTTTCGCCCATTTTTTTAATATTTCCGGTTCACGTTGAGGCAGGTTCGCGCGCATCGGAAAGTCGGTTTCGGGTAAATTTACGGTTTTTGAATAATCCATATGAGCCTCACATTCTGTTAAAGTTTGCATTAAAAACTTTTCTACAGGTGTTATTTGTCAACCAGTTTTTCTGAGTCAACGTCATCGAAAATCTTATCAGGTAGCAAATATGTAAAGATTATTATTACCTAATTTTTTCATGTTTAGGTAGGAATGAAAAGAGTTACATTAGTTGAAATTGAGTTATCAAGGCGACACGGATAAAGTGTCAGCATAAAAAGGAATTGATAAATGAGAAAACTAAGACATGACGAAATAGTAGCATTTCAAAAAATTCAGTCTGACAAAAATAGACGATTTCCTGTTTCTGCCGTTTTAGAGAACATTCGAAGTTTGCATAATGTAGGTTCCATGTTCCGTACGGCTGATGGCGCAGGATTAAACAAGCTTTATCTTTGCGGTTTTACTGGAGCTCCGCCTCGTCCTGAAATTGAAAAAAGTGCTTTGGGAAGCACTGATTATGTAAACTGGGAACGGCAAGAGGAGACGTTAACTTTGGTACGACAACTTAAATCCATGGGTGAACAGATTGTTGTATTTGAACATTGTGAACAGGCGAAGAGTTATAATCGGATCGAGTACCGATACCCCTGTGTGCTTGTCTTTGGTAACGAAGTGAATGGAGTATCGTCTGAAGTATGCGCATTGGCGGACGAGACTGTGCTTATTCCAATGTATGGCAGCAAACAGTCGCTTAATGTTTCAGTATCGTTTGGTATAGGAGTTTACAATGCTATTGCATCTTTATCCTAATTTTTATAACAATATTATTGCTAACAAGATAGTATGTTCTTCAGTGAATTTAGAATCTTTTTGTTCGTTGATGGCAATATGGAAATTTGCCATTTTTTTCGTAATATCTTCTATGATAATCTTCGGCAGGATAAAAATCTTTGGCAGGAAGTATACTTGTAATCGCGTCTGTTCCATTATTTCTTAATGTATTGATCAATGTTTCGGCAACGACTTTTTGTTTGTAATCTGTATAAAAAATTACAGACTTGTATTGCTCGCCAATATCTGGCCCCTGACCGTCTTTTTGTGAAGGGTCATGTATCTCAAAAAAAAGCTCTGCAAGTTTGCTGTAGCTGATTTTTGATGGGTCGTATATGATTTCGACTGCTTCAACATGCCCTGTTTTACCAGAACAAACTTCTTCGTAGGTTGGTTTATCTGTTTTGCCACCTGTGTATCCTGGCATTGTCGAAACAATACCCTCAATATTCAAGAAATGGTATTCAATGCCCCAAAAACAGCCACCTGCAAAGATTGCTCTCTCGTAATTCTTGCTGGAATCAGATATTTTTTCTTTAGTTATTGCTAATGTTTTATCACTTATCTCTTTCAGTGGAATAAACTTCATGGATATTGAATTTACACAATGCCTTACGTTTTTGCTGGTAAATCCTTCCCCCTTAAAGATATGTCCAAGATGCCCACCGCAATTAGCACATACTATTTCAGATCGCATGCCATCCTTGTCAGCAATTTCTTGGACTGCGCCTTCTACTTGATCGTCAAAGGACGGCCAGCCACAGCCTGATTTAAATTTGGCCGTTGATTGGTATAATGGATTATCACATTGTTTGCAAACATATATCCCTGGTTCATTTAGATCTGTATATTCACCTGTAAACGGAGGTTCTGTTCCTTTTTCAATTATAACATACTTTTCAGATTCGGTCAGCTTTTTCATTTTGTACATCCCATTAAACGTCATAGCCGTTCTAGAAATTGTAATTTTTCGAAGTTCCCTATTAGTACTTAGCTTGGTATTCTTTTGTGTGTAATATATGGATTAAGTTACAAAAAGACAACGGAGTAAAGGTGACAATTTATAATGATTAAACTGGAAAGGATTTAATATTATAACCAAAAACGTTAATGCTGCATAACACAACTTTAATTATAATATTTGCAATATGCAATGAATTGGGTGACAGGTATTTTAGTAAAGGAATGTAATTTGCAAATTAAAATATTGCTGTTCCATCCTGTTTTATGTGAAATTCGGTTTTGCATCCTGGGCATATATAGTCACCAGGACGATAAACCCTTACTAATGCACCGCATGTGGCACATTCAATCACCAAGGGAGAAGGGAAGTCCAGGATGTTTTGACTGTCTATATTGATTACAGGTTCCTCGGAACGAACAAGATCTTCATCACGGTACGATGGAGCGGGTGATTGTTTGAAAAGAGATCCCTTGATTGCTTCAATTGCCTGATTCTTGTCAGGATAAACCGCAATAAACTTAGCAATTTTTAGTATTGAAAAAAGAGATGTTATTTCTCTGTTGATTCCGCATAAGACTAGAGTTCCCCCTTCCTTGTTCATTTTACTACTCCATAAAAGCAGAAAACTGATTCCGTATGAGGTTACAAATGTCATCTGTTTGCAATATAGTATTACTCTTTTCTTGCCGTTTGCAATCAGGGAATTGAGGTTTGCCTCTAGTGCTACGGCTGTTTCCCCATTTAGTTTCCCTTCTATATCAATTGTGATTATATGTTCATTGGTAATCGCGCTCATGATATCAGTTTCCTCTTTTTTTTATGGGTATTGCATCAAGAATTACCGGTTCGACTCCGGACTGTAACGGTCGTACGTCATTGTAAAAATTTGAGTTATTTACATTAGGAGCCGGGCTTAAATCCGGTTGCAAGGCTGATTCACAAATA
Organism: Spirochaetota bacterium; assembly: GCA_035447445.1. Taxonomy (GTDB): domain Bacteria; phylum Spirochaetota; class UBA4802; order UBA4802; family JAFGJZ01; genus JAFGRW01. Next base: position 7,749 of record DAOTGZ010000129.1, read on the forward strand.
ATGTTTGATGAATTTGTCTGCTTGCATCTTAATACTGTATAAAGCAAAATAGCAATTAACGAAGCAATAATCAGAGCCATCGCGAAAATTATATATTTGATATTCGTTAATCGCGTAAGCTGTTTATTGATAAAGCTGTATAATGATTTTTTGGAGTGCATTATTGCAATGACACCTTCTCCATTGTCCGAG